>NZ_JBWKCC010000014.1:0-217941 GCF_056436655.1 Streptomyces sp. NPDC043427
CCGCGTTGTCGTCGGTTGGCAGGGCTCCGCCCTGCCGCCCTCCTCCGCCTTGCGATGCACGGCACCGGACCCCGCTCCCTGATCCGGCCTGATCCAAACGAAAGACCCCAGCCCTCCTGGTTGGGGGTACCGTGTCGCGCACAACAGGCCCGAGCGCCGCACCGCGACGGGCCCGGACCGGGAGCGCGACACACCATGACTGTCCCTTCCCGGGGGGAGACCCCCGGACCCTCTGCGCAGGAGCGACTGACGCACATCGACGACGCGGGCGCGGCCCGCATGGTCGACGTGTCCGACAAGGACGTGACCGCGCGCACCGCCCGCGCCAGCGGCCGCGTCCTGGTCTCACCCCGCGTGGTCGAGCTGTTGCGCGGGGAGGGCGTGCCCAAGGGCGACGCCCTGGCCACCGCGCGGATCGCGGGCATCATGGGCGCCAAGCGCACCCCGGACCTGATCCCGCTGTGCCACCCGCTGTCGGTGTCCGGTGTGAAACTGGATCTGTCGGTCGCGGACGACGCCGTGGAGATCCGGGCCACGGTGAAGACGACGGACCGCACGGGCGTCGAGATGGAGGCCCTCACCGCCGTCTCCGTCGCCGCGCTCACCGTGATCGACATGGTCAAGGCGGTCGACAAGGGAGCGGTCATCACGGACGTACGGGTCGAGGAGAAGACGGGCGGCAAGTCGGGCGACTGGAGCCGGTCGTGAGCGCCGGGCCGTCCGCCGGTGGCGCGCCCCGAGCGTCGTACCGCGCGCTGGTCGTGACCGCCTCCAACCGTGCCGCCGCAGGGGTCTACGAGGACAAGGGCGGCCCGCTGATCGCCGAGGGCCTCGAAGGCTTCGGGTTCGCCGTGGACGGCCCGCAGGTCGTCCCCGACGGTGACCCGGTGGAGGCCGCCCTGCGTGCCGCCGTCGAAGCCGGGTACGACGTGGTCGTGACCACCGGAGGCACCGGCATCTCGCCGACCGACCGCACCCCCGAGGCGACCCGTCGGGTGATCGACCACGAGGTGCCGGGCATCGCCGAGGCCATCAGGGCGTTCGGACGGGAGAAGGTGCCGACCGCGGCGCTCTCCCGCGGCCTGGCCGGAGTGGCGGCCGGGACACTGATCGTCAATCTGCCGGGTTCCACCGGCGGGGTGAAGGACGGACTGGCCGTCCTGGAGCCCCTGCTGGTCCACGCCGTCGACCAGCTCCGCGGCGGCGACCACCCCAGACCCGGCACCGGCAGTGGGGGTGCGAGCTGAACAGCCCGTCCTGGCCCGTCGAACTGGCGGAGGGCGATGTCCTCCTCCGGCCGATAAAGCTGCGCGACCAGCGGGCCTGGCGCGAGGTCAACCGGCGCAACCGGGACTGGCTGCGGCCCTGGGAGGCGACCATCCCGCCGCCCACGCCCGCCGGTCCGATCGCGCACCGGCCGACGTACCGCCAGATGGTCCGGCATCTGCGCAACGAGGCGAACGCGGGCCGGATGCTGCCGTTCGTCATCGAGTACCAGGGCCGGTTGGTGGGGCAGTTGACGGTCGCGGGAATCACCTGGGGCTCGATGTGCTCGGGCCACGTCGGGTACTGGGTGGACCAGACGGTGGCCGGACGCGGGGTCATGCCGACGGCCGTGGCGCTCGTCGTGGACCACTGTTTCCGTTCCGTCGGTCTGCACCGCATCGAGGTCTGCATTCGCCCCGAGAACGGGCCCAGCCGCCGGGTCGTGGAGAAACTCGGATTCCGCGAGGAGGGCCTGCGGCCCCGTTATCTCCACATCGACGGCGCCTGGCGCGACCACCTCGTCTTCGCGCTCACCGCGGAGGAGGTGCCGGAAGGGCTGCTCGACCGATGGCGCCGGACCCACTCGACGAACTCGCAAAGCGCGCAGAACCCGCAGAGCTCACAGAACCCGCAGAACACTCCGGGCCCCGGTAATTGAATAAGTGTTCGAAAATGATCGCTCGATGACCATCTAGGGGCATTGAATTCGCCCCTCGGGCAGCCTGCTGATCGCATCGGTCACAAAAAAAGCTCGAAATATCAGCCGGATCGTGCGACACACCGGCTCAATTGGCGGATGGCCTCACGCAAACCCCTCTACCGTGTGAGGCGTGAGCAGCAGCGGCCTCATCTACGCAGTCATTGTCGGGGCCTGGGCCGCCTACTTGGTGCCGATGTGGCTCCGTAGGCAGGACGAGCTGAACGAGGCCCGTCCGACGGAACGCTTCAGCACCGCCATCCGGCTCCTGTCCGGACGAGCGGGCATGGAGCGCCGATACGCCAGGGACCTGCGGGCGCGCTCCACCGAGGAGGGGGAGTACGACGCCGGTGATCCGGACGCCGTCACCGACTCGGTGGACGTCCGGGCCTTCGCCGTGCCTCCGACCCGCCCGCAGGTGAAGGCGCCGGTCCAGGCACAGGAGCAGGCTCGGCCGGAACCGGCACGCGACCCGGAGCGGGAACAGGCGGCCAGGGCCGCGCGCGGAGGGGCCGCCAAGCAGGCGCCGTCCGCGGGCGACGCAGGCCGGCACCCCGAGTCCGGCACCGCGCCGGCCCGTAAGCGCGTCCCCTCCCCCCGGCGCACGTCCTCCGCGCAGGCCGACGCGGCTCGCGCCCGGCGTTCCAAGGCGCTCGCGCGCCGCCGGCGCACCACGGTGATGCTCTTCCTCGCTTTCACGCTCGGCGCGATCGTCGCCGCCGTCGGAGGCCTCGCGTTCCTGTGGGCGCCGGGCGTGCCCGCGGTGATGCTCAGCATCTACATCGGGCATCTGCGTGCCCAGGAGCGCCGCCGCTTCGCCTTCCAGATGGACCGGCGCCGGGCCGAGGCCGCTGCCCAGCGGCTGCGGGAGCGCGCCCGCCAGCCGCGCCGCCGCCCCACCCTCGACACGGGCGCCGACGACGTCGTCGACGAACCCGAGGAGGGGCCCGAGCCGGAGACGGACCCCGGCCTTTCGGCGCTCGCCGCCGACCGGCGCGCCCTCGTCGAGCAGACCGACCACGCCGAATGGGTCGACCAGCAGCGCGAGCGGCAGCGGCGCCCTGGCCACGGCGACAGCTGGGAGCCGGTACCGGTCCCGCTGCCGACGTACGTGACCGCGCCGGTCGCCCCGCGCGCCACCGCCGACGTCGACCTGGGGGCACCGGACGCGTGGAGTTCCGCCCGGTCGAGCTCCGTCGCACCGGAGCCGGAGCCCGAGGCGCAGCACCAAGAAGCGGCGGAGCCGCCGCCCGCCGAGGACAAGCCGTCGGCCGACGGCCGCACCGACGCCCGCCGCGCCGCATCCGCCCGCCGGGCGCGCGAGCGAGGCCGTACACCCCTGTTCGACCAGTACGAGGACGGCGAACGGCCGCGCGCCGCCAACGAGTGAGGCCCGCCGGCCGCCGCCGGGTGCTCCGCCCCTGGTCGGCGCGGAACGGATTTCCAAGCACCCGGACGGGGATGCTAGAGTTTCACTCGTTGCAAGGGCCTGTGGCGCAGTCCGGTAGCGCACCTCGTTCGCATCGAGGGGGCCAGGGGTTCAAATCCCCTCAGGTCCACGCAGCATGGAGCCCCAGTCGGCGAGAGCCGACTGGGGCTCCATCGTGTTAGTGGGACAGGACACCGCCGCGCCGCAGGGCGAGTGCCGTCGCGGTCGTCGCCGACAGGACCGCGAGTACGGCGCAGGCCGCCGTCGTCGCGGCGAGCGCGGGCCAGGGGACGGTGAGGGGGGCCGGGGCGGCCAGCAGGTGGAGCGCCGCGTCCATGCCGAGCAGGTTGAGGAACGTCACCAGCACGCCCAGCACCGCGCCGACGGCCACCACGGTCAGGGCCTCCGCGCCGACCAGGCGCAGTACCTGGAGTGGGGTGGCGCCGGCCAGGCGCAGGGACGCGAGTTCGCGGGTGCGGTCGGAGGTGGCCATGACCAGGGTGCTGGCGAGTGAGATGCCGGTGTAGAGCAGGGCGATGCCCAGGATCAGGAGCAGGCCGAGCCGGGTGGTGGAGTTGGTCCGCGGGTAACTCGCCCGGATCCACTGGGACTTCGTGAGCAGCTCGGCCAGCGGCTGCTGCCGTACCGCCTCGCCCAGGGCCGTGGCCACGGCGGCACGGTCCGCGCCGTTTCGCACCTTCACGTCGATCCGGTCGACGGACGCGCCGGGGGCGTTGGCCGGGGTCACGTAGACGCCGTTGTCGCCGGTGCCGGTGGCCAGGACCGCGGCGATCCGCAGGGATCTGCGGGTGCCGTCGCCGAGCCACACCTCGACGCGCTGTCCGACCGTGTGCCGGGCCCACTCCTCGTTCACGACGATCGAGTCGTCGTCCAGGTCGGAGACCCGACCCGCCGTCACCGGAAGCCGTACGGTCGCGGCGAGCAGCGCCGGATCGGCCGCGCGGGCCCCGGACTTGACGAGGGCCACGCCGTCCTCGAGGACATGGACGGCCGTCGCGGAGGTGGGGCAGACGTCGACGCCCGGTGTCCGCCGCAGACGGGTGAGCGTCGCGGGGGCGAAGGCCTGGTCGGCGGTCACCACGAAGTCCGCCGACGTCCGGCGTGCCACCTCCTGCGCCCTCGCCTCGTTCAGCGTCGAGGTGGCGCCGAGCAGGGAACCGGCGAGGGCGACGGTGACGAGGACGGGCGCCGCGACGGCGGCGGTGCGGCGGACGCCGGTCGTCGCGTTCTCGCGGACCAGCAGACCGAGGGCACCGGGCAGCCGGGCGGGCAGCCAGGCCAGCAGCCGGGTCAGCGGGCCGACCAGGGCCGGCGAGAGCAGCGCGACCGCGGTGATCAGGAGCATCGGGCGGCTGACGTACGTCTTGCGGTGCAGCAGGTCGCCCGGCTCGGTCACCAGCGCGTGAGCCAGGGTCGCCACGGCGGCGACCAGCAGGATCGCACCGCACAGCCGACGGCCCCAGGTCAGCGTGCCGTGGTCCACGGACGCCTCGCGCAGCGCCTGCGTCGGCCCCGTGCGCCCGGCCCGCCACGACGCGGCGACCGCCCCGCACAGAGCCACCAGCAGGCCCGTCCAGAACGCCAGGTGGTACGGCCACACGGCGTCGCCGATCGTGAACCACGCCGGGGCCAGGCCGCCGTCGACGACCCGGCCGGCCAGCCATGGAGCACCGTACGCGCCGAGGACACAGCCCGTGGCGGAGGCGAGGACGCCGACGAGCAGCGCCTCCGTGAGGACCATCCGGCGAAGCTGGCCCGGTGTGGCGCCCGCGGTGCGCAGCAGACCGAACTCCCGGCGCCGCTGGGCCACCGCGAAGGCGAAGGTGGACGCCACGACGAACACCGACACGAAGCCGGTCACACCGCCCGCCGTACCGAACAAGGCGTTCAACGCGGTGAGGGATCTGGCGTCGCGCTCCGGGTCGGCGTCGGCGAGGCGGCGGGCGTCGCCGGTGAGGACACGGACGCCGTCGCTGCCTCGTACGGCCGCGCGTACGGCGGCGACGTCGGCGGTGTCCACGACGAGCTGCGTGCTGCGAGGGGCGAGCCGGGCGGCCCGCGCGTCCGTGGAGAAGACGGCGTTCTCGAACCCGCGCGCGGGGACCGTCCCGACCACCCGGACCGTGCCGTGGGCGGTGCGCAGCCGCTCGCCCACGGCGGCCCAGTCACCGGTGGTCACGACCTCGCCGTCGGTCCTCGGGGCACGTCCCGTGCCGAGTGCGTACGGGGCGAACCTCGCGACCGACCACGGGTGGCCCACCAGATCGCTCGGGCCGCCCTCGGCCCGTACGGGGAAGGAGCGGTCCTCGGTGACCGTGCCCAGCCTCTTCAGGGCGGTGACGGCAGCCGGGGGGACGGGCTGGGGCTGCGGAAGACTCGACGTGCGCTCACCGATCGGCGTGGGGACGCGCAGGGTGTCCCGGCCCTTGACGACCAGAGGGGCTGCCGCGAAGCGCTCCGGGCGGTGCTCGGGCGCGTTCTGCGAGGAGGCAAGGGCCAGCCCCATCACGGCGATCAGGCCGACACCGAGCGACAAGGCGACGAAGCTGCCGACGAAGGTGACCCAGCGGGTGCGCAGGGTGCTCAGGGCGATGCTCAGCACGGGGTGACCTCCTCAGGAGCGTTCGGCGTGACCGCCGGTTCACCCGCCATCCGCGCCGCGATCGTCTCCGCCCCCGCGCCCACCAGTTCGCCGCTCATCCGCCCGTCGACCAGGAAGATCACGCGGTCCGCGTACGACGCCGCCACCGGGTCGTGGGTCACCATGACGACCGTCTGTCGCTCACGGTCGACGAGTTCGCGGAGCAGGGTCAGCACCTCCTGACCGGTGCGGGTGTCGAGCGCGCCGGTCGGTTCGTCGCCGAAGAGGACCTCCGGGCGGGTGATCAGGGCCCGGGCCAGGGCGACCCGCTGCTGTTGGCCGCCGGAGAGCTCGCAGGGGCGGTGGCGGGCACGGTCGCCCAGGCCGACCTGGCGCAGCGCCTCACGCACCCGGGACTTCGGAGGGCGCCGCCCGGCCAGCCGCAGCGGCAGGGCGACGTTCTGCTCGGCGGTGAGGGACGGCAACAGGTTGAACGCCTGGAACACGAAGCCGATCCGCTCACGGCGCAGCAGGGTCAGCCCGCGCTCGCTCAGCCCGGTCAGCTCCGTGTCCCCGATACGGACGGAGCCGGAGGTGGGCCGATCCAGCCCGGCGGCGCACTGCAAGAGAGTCGACTTGCCGGAGCCGGACGGGCCCATGACGGCGGTGAAGGTGCCCCGCGGGAAGGCGAGGGAGACCTGGTCGAGCGCGAGGACGCGGCCGTCGCCGGAGCCGTGTGTCCGGCTCACGGAGCGCAGTTCGATGGCGTGGCTGTTCATGCCGACAACGAAACCCCGCGGCCCCGCCCCTTATCAGTGCGGCAGGACCGAGACTTGGGGTAGGGCCAGGCATACCCCCGGCCCACCCCCTGGACCGATGGCCCGGTTCCGACCACCCTTCTACGGTGGTCCGCATGCACCCTCGCACCCTGTGGCAGGCCATGTCCCGCCCGGCCTTCCTGCTGTCGCCGTGGCCCTGGCGCGCCGCCGCCTACCTGCTGACGGGCGTGGTGGCGGGAGCCGTCCTGCTGGTGGCGCTCGTGGCCCTGGTCGTGGCCGGCGGTGTCCTGGCGGTCGTCCTGGTCGGGCTGCCCCTGCTCACCGTCACCGCGCTGGCCGGGCTGCCCGTGGGCGCGCTGGAGCGGCGGCGCCTGAGGCTGGTCGACGGGGAGGCGGCGCGGGGAGCGCACGCGGAGCCCGCCGCGCCCGGGCTCAGGAGCTGGCTCGGTACCCGGCTGCGAGAGCAGGCGACCTGGCGGGAGCTGGGCCATGCCCTGCTGTGGGCCTGCCTGTTGTGGCCGGCGGAGGCGCTCGTGGTCACCAGTGCGCTGCTCCTGCCGCTGTCGGTGGTCGCGACACCGCTGCTGATGGCCACGGTCGGCGACGGCCGGGAGGCCAAGGTGCTCAAGCAGTGGACGGTCACCGACTGGCCGACCGCCTTCGCCGCCGCCGTACTCGGCGTGCTGCTGCTGGCCGCCGGCGCGTACGTCGTCGGGGTGGCCGCCGGGGCGCGGGCCGCGCTGACCCGGCTGCTGGTCGCTCCGCCCGAGCGGGAGTTGGGCGCGAAGGTGGTCGAACTGACCCGCTCCCGCATCCGGTTGGTCGACGCGTTCGAGGCGGAGCGGCGCCGGATCGAGCGGGATCTGCACGACGGCGCCCAACAGCGGCTCGTGGCCCTCACGATGACCCTCGGTCTGGCCCGCCTCGACGCCCCGCCAGGACCGCTCGCCGACCAACTCACCAAGGCCCACGAGGAGGCGGGCGCGGCCCTCGCCGCACTGCGCGAGCTGATCCAGGGCATCCACCCCAAGGTGCTCGCCGACTACGGCATCGAGGCCGCCGTCGCCGACGCCGCCGACCGTTCACCCGTGCCGGTCGATGTGGACGTCGTACTGCCGGGGCGGCTGCCCGAGTCCGTGGAGGCCGCCGCGTACTTCGTGGTCTGCGAGGCCCTCGCCAACGTGGCCCGGCACAGCGGCGCCGAGCGGGCAGGGGTGATGGCACGTCATGAGCGGGGACGGCTGCGGGTCGAGGTGCGCGACGACGGGCGCGGTGGCGCGGACAGCGCCCGCGGCAGCGGCCTCACCGGACTCGCCGACCGGGTGTCAGTGCTCGATGGGAGACTTGCGCTGTCCAGCCCGCCCGGCGGGCCGACCGTGCTGCGTGTGGAGTTGCCGTGCAGGCCGATGGAGGGAGAGCCGATGGAGGAGATACGGACGGGGCGGGCCGACCGCTGCGCGTAGTCCTCGCCGAGGACAGCGTGCTGCTGCGCGACGGGCTCACCGGCCTGCTCGCCCGCTTCGGGTACGAGGTGGTGGCTGCCGTGGGTGACGCCGACGCGCTGCTCGCCGCTGTCGCCGCGCATCAGCCGGACGTCGTCGTGACGGACGTACGGATGCCGCCGGGCTTCCAGGACGAGGGGCTGCACGCGGCCGTGCGGCTGCGTGAGGAGCGGCCGGGGCTGCCGGTGCTGGTGCTCAGCCAGTACGTGCAGCGGGCGTACGCCGCCGAACTGCTCGACTCCGGTGACGGAACGGGCGTGGGCTATCTGCTCAAGGACCGCGTCGGCCAGGTCGAGGAGTTCGTGGACGCCCTCCGCGAGGTCGCGGCCGGCGGCACGGTCGTCGATCCGGAGGTCGTACGACAGCTGCTGCGCCGGCGCCGGGATCCGCTCGCCCGGCTCACCCCGCGCGAGCGGGAGGTGCTGGCGCTGGTCGCGGAGGGGAAGTCCAACGGGGCGATCGCGCGCGAGCTGGTGGTGTCGGAGGCGGCCGTGGGCAAGCACATCGGCTCCATCCTCACCAAGCTGGACCTGCCGCCGGCGGACGACGTGCACCGCAGGGTGCTCGCCGTGCTGGCCTACCTCAGGAGCTGAGCGCCTTCGCGTAGCAGCGGCTGGCCTCGTAGTGCCGGTAGTAGCCGAACTTGACGCACGGCTCGTAGCCGCTGGAGGTGTACAGGGCGATGGCCTCGGGCTGTTCGGTGCCCGTCTCCAGGACCATGCGGAGGCGGCCCGCCGCACGGGCGTCCTCCTCCAGGGCGGCCAGCACGCGCCGGGCGAGACCGCGGCCGCGCATGTCGTCGATCACATACATGCGCTTGAGCTCGGCGTCACCGTCCACATTGCCCTCGCCGTTGGCGTCCTGGCGGCGCCAGCCGCCCGTGGCGACGGGCCGGCCGGCCTCGTCGTAGGCGATGAGGTAGACCCCGTTCGGCGGTTCGAAGTCCGACGGGGCGAGCGGGGTGGCGTCGCCGCCGTCGCCGTAGCGCACGTGGTATTCGGCCTGGACGGCGTTGTTCAGCTTCACGGCGTCGGGGTGGTCGAACGGGACCCGGCGTATATGCATGCGCATAATCGTACATCTGTACTGGATCGAAGTTCGGACCACGTCCAGGCTGGTGCGGGGCTGCCGGTATCGTGCCGCGGGTGCTGACTGTGACCACCGTGAACGTGAATGGGCTGAGGGCCGCCGCGAAGAAGGGCTTCGTGGAATGGCTCGCCGACACCTCCGCCGATGTGCTGTGCCTGCAGGAGGTGCGCGCGGAGCCGCAGCAGCTGCCCGAGCACGTCCGCGCCCCCGAGGGCTGGCACACCGTGCACGCCCCCGCCACCGCCAAGGGCCGCGCGGGCGTCTCCCTCTACACCCGCCGCGAAGCCGACGCCGTCCGCGTCGGCTTCGGCTCCGCCGAGTTCGACGGCAGCGGCCGCTACGTCGAGGCCGACCTGCCCGGCGTCACGGTGGCCTCCCTCTACCTGCCCTCCGGCGAGGTCGGCACCGAGCGCCAGGACGAGAAGGTCCGCTTCATGGACGCGTTCCTCGCCCATCTCAAGGAGCTGCGCGAGCGGGCCGCCGCCGACGGCCGCGAGGTCGTCGTCTGCGGCGACTGGAACATCGCCCACCAGCAGGCCGACCTGAGGAACTGGCGCGGGAACACCAAGAACTCCGGCTTCCTGCCGGAGGAGCGCGAGTGGCTGACCCAGGTGCTCACGCCGGAGGCGGGCGGCTACGTGGACGTGGTCCGCGCCCTGCATCCGGACGTGGAGGGGCCCTACTCGTGGTGGTCGTACCGGGGGCGGGCCTTCGACAACGACACGGGCTGGCGCATCGACTACCAGGTCGCCACGCCGGGCCTCGCCGGCAAGGCGGTCAAGGGGTTCGTGGAGCGGGCGGCCACGCACGCGGAGCGCTGGTCCGACCACGCGCCGGTCACCGTCGTGTACGACCTCTGAAGAGCTCTGAAGAGCTCTGAAGAGCTCTGAGGAACCCTGGAGACCTCGCAAGACCTCCGGGGACCGCTAGGGCCTCTCGTTTGGATCATGCCGGGCTCGCGGGGTCCGGCACCGCGCCTCGCCGCGTTGTCGTCGGTCGGCAGGGCTCCGCCCTGCCGCCCTCCTCCGCCTTGCGATGCACGGCACCGGACCCCGCTCCCTGATCCGGCCTGATCCAAACGAAAGACCCTAGGGCGCCTTCCGCATCCTGCGATCCAGCGCCAGGGACAGTTCCGCATCCATCACACTCCTCGCCAGGGGGCGCAGGCGCTGGACGTCCTCCTCGGGGGCGTGGCGCAGGATCAGGTCGGTGAAGAGTTCGGCGAGGGCGTCGGCGTGTTCGCGGACGCGGCGGCCGGCGGCGAGGACCTCGGCGAGGGGGATGCCCTCGCGGACCAGGGCGGAGGAGACGTCCAGCAGACGGCGGCTGATGTGGACGATCTCCTCGCCGTCGATGCCCAGGTAGCCCAGCTCCATCGCGGCGGCGAGGTTCTCCGGGGTGACCTCGCCGGCGAAACGGTCGGCGAGTTCCCCGGCGCTCAGACGGACCGGTATCTCCTCCGTCGGGGTGTCCATGCCCAGGAGGTCACCGACGCCCCGGCCGTGGTCGAAGGCCTCCGCCAGCTCCGCGATGCCGCTGAGGGTGTGGCCGCGTTCCAGCAGCGCGGAGATCGTGCGCAGGCGGGCCAGGTGGTGATCGTCGTACCAGGCGATACGGCCCTCGCGGCGGGGCGGCGGGATCAGTTTGCGTTCGCGGTAGAAGCGCAGGGTGCGCACCGTGATGCCGGCCAGCCGGGCCAGCTCCTCCATGCGGTACTCGCGTCGTTCGCCGTCTTCTGCCACGTCAGCAGCCTAGGGCCTGTCCGGCAGGGCCCGGCGTACCCGCGGTTGCTTTCCCTCGCCCGACCCCTACCCATCGGTACGGCGCTGCTCTACTCTCCCCATTGCGCCAGTGTTCACTGGCGGAATTATGTACGGGCAGGAGGCGCGTCGGCATGACCGAGCATGTGCGGGTGGCGGTGATCGGGTCCGGGTTCGGGGGGCTCGGGGCCGCCGTACGGCTGCGGCGCGAGGGCGTCACGGACTTCGTCGTCCTCGAACGCGCCGACAGCGTCGGCGGCACCTGGCGGGACAACAGCTACCCGGGGTGCGCCTGCGACGTGCCGTCCCACCTGTACTCCTTCTCCTTCGCGCCCAACCCGGACTGGCCGCGCACCTTCTCCGGGCAGGAGCACATCCGCGCCTACCTGGAGCACGTCACCGACGTCTTCCGGCTGCGCCCGCACCTCCGCTTCGACTCGGAGGTGAAGCGGATGACCTGGGACGCCGGGCGGCTGCGCTGGGACATCGAGACCAGCGGCGGAAACCTCACCGCCGACGTCGTCGTCTCCGCCACCGGGCCGCTGTCCGACCCGAGGATCCCGGACATCCCGGGCCTCGACTCCTTCCCCGGCAAGGTCTTCCACTCCGCCCGCTGGGACCACGCCTACGACCTGCGCGGCAAACGCGTCGCCATGGTGGGGACCGGGGCCTCCGCGATCCAGATCGTGCCGTCCATCCAGCCTGAGGTCGGCCGCCTCACCCTCTTCCAGCGCACCCCGCCCTGGGTCATGCCCCGCGTGGACCGCGCGATCGGCGAGGCCGAACGCTGGGTCCACCGCCGGCTCCCCTTCACCACCCGCCTCAGGCGCGGGCTGCTGTGGGGCATCCGGGAGGTGCAGGTCCAGGCGTTCACCAAGCACCCCGACGAGCTCGGCTTCGTGGAGCGGCTGGCCAAACGCAACATGGCCCGTGCCATCAAGGACCCGGCCCTGCGCGCCAAGCTCACCCCGGACTACCGCATCGGCTGCAAGCGGATCCTGCTGTCGAGCGCGTACTACCCGGCGCTCAGCCGGCCCAATGTCGACGTCGTCGCCGGCGGACTCGCCGAAGTGCGCGGCTCCACCCTCGTCGCCGCCGACGGCAGCGAGGCCGAGGTCGACGCGATCATCTTCGGCACCGGCTTCCACGTCACCGACATGCCGATCGCCGAACGGGTCGTCGGCGTGGACGGGCGGACCCTCGCGGAGGCGTGGCAGGGCGGGATGGAGGCGCTGCGCGGTGCCTCGGCGGCCGGCTTCCCCAACTGGATCTCCATCATCGGGCCCAACACCGGCCTCGGGAACTCCTCCATGATTCTCATGATCGAGTCCCAGCTGAACTACATGGCCGACTTCGTACGGCAGTTGGACGTCCTCGGCGGCCGCGTCGCCCTCGACGCCCGCCCGGGCGCCGTGCGCGCCTGGAACCACCGGGTGCAGGAGCGCATGCAGCGCACGGTGTGGAACACCGGCGGCTGCACCAGCTGGTACCTGGACGCCAGTGGGCGCAACACGACCATCTGGCCCGGGACGACGAGTGAGTTCCGGCGGGCCACACGGCGGGTGGAGCTGGCGGAGTACGAGGTGCTGCGAACGCCGGTGACGGAGATCGCCGACATCAGCGAGGCCGCCGACGCCCAGAAGAACGCCGAGGCCTCCGCATGAGCCGCCCCACCTCCGTCTCCTCCGGCGCCTACACCCCACCCACGCCCGCGCACGAACTGACGGCGATCTCCGCCGACGGCGCCCCGCTGCACGTGGAGGTGCACGGCCCGAAGAGCGCACCCGCCGTCGTCCTCGCGCACGGCTGGACCTGCTCGACCGCCTTCTGGGCGGCCCAGATACGCGACCTGGCCGTCGACCACCGGGTCATCGCCTACGACCAGCGCGGCCACGGACGCAGCCCGGCGAGCCCGGCGTGCAGTACGGACGCGCTCGCCGACGACCTCGTCGCCGTTCTGGACGCGACGCTCGCGCCGGGCGAGAAGGCGGTGATCGTCGGTCACTCCATGGGCGGCATGACGGTGATGGCCGCCTCGACGCGCCCTGGCTTCCGGGAGCATACGGCGGCCGTCCTGCTGTGCAGCACGGGCAGTTCGGCGCTGGTCGCCGAGTCGACCGTCGTACCGATCCGGGCCGGGCGGTTGCGGACCTGGCTGACCCGGCACATCCTCGGGTCGAAGGCGCCGCTCGGGCCGGTCACTCCACTGGCCAGGCGGATCCTCAAGTACGGGACGATGGGCCCGGGTTCGGCCCCGCACATGGTCGAGGCGTGCGCGCGGATCGTGCACGCCTGCCCGCGCCGCGTCCGGTACGCCTGGTCGCACGTGCTCGAAATGCTCGACCTCGACCACGGGGTGAGGGAGCTGACGGTGCCCACCGCCGTCGTCACCGGCACGGCCGACCGGCTGACGCCACCGGTGCACGCGCGCTCGCTGGTGGCCGCGCTGCCGCACTGCGTCGGACTCACCGAACTGCCCGGAGTCGGCCACATGACACCGGTCGAGGCACCGCGGACGGTGACCCGCATCGTCCGCGAACTCGGCACCACCTACGTAGGGATCAAGGAGGGCGCATGAGCAGGGTGAGCCTCGAAGGACAGGTCGCCGTCGTCACCGGGGCCGCGCGCGGCGTCGGGGAACTGCTAGCCCGCAAGCTGTCCGCGCGGGGGGTGAAGGTGGCGCTGGTCGGCCTGGAGCCGGACGCGCTCAAGCAGGTCTCCGAGCGGCTGCACACGGACAGCGCCCACTGGTACGCCGACGTCACCGACCACGAGGCCATGGCCCGGGTCGCGCAGGAGGTCAAGGAACGCTTCGGGAAGGTCGACATCGTGGTCGCCAACGCGGGTGTCGCGTCCGGCGGCCCCTTCGCCGACTCCGACCCCGAGGCGTGGCGACGGGTCATCGAGGTCAACCTCATCGGCTCGGCGGTGACGGCCCGCGCCTTCCTGCCGGTGCTGACGGAGAGCCGGGGCTACCTGCTCCAGATCGCCTCGCTCGCCGCGATCACCCCGGCGCCGATGATGACCGCGTACTGCGCGTCCAAGTCGGGCGTGGAGGCGTACGCGCACAGCCTGCGCGCAGAGGTCGGCTACAAGGGCGTGAAGGTGGGCGTCGGTTACCTGTCGTGGACCGACACCGACATGGTGCGCGGGGCCGACCAGGAAGCGGTGATGCGGGAGCTGCGGCAGCGGCTGCCGTGGCCGTCCAACAAGACCTACCCGCTGTCTCCCGCGGTGGACCGGCTCGTGGCCGGGATCGAGCGGCGGTCGAGCCATGTGTACGGGCAGTGGTGGCTGCGCGGCATGCAGGGCGTCCGCGGGTATCTCCCGGGGATCATCGGGACCGTCGGACAGCGGGAGATGAAGCGGTTCGCGCCCCGCTTGCAGGGGATGCGTACGGGACTCTTCGGTGCAGGTGGGGCGGCTGACGAGGAGGCTCGGGCTACGCAGCGTAGTTGATCGAAATGCGTGGGTAGTCGTGGCGTGTGAATCTGGTCGAGGCCCCACTGAGGGGCCAATCCAACACCCACTACGGGAGTGAACCCACATGGGCATGAAGGACCAGTTCCAGGACAAGTCCGAGCAGCGGCAGCAGCAGGGCCGGGAGAAGATGGACCAGGCCAGGGAGCGTGCCGGCCAGCGCGGCGAGCGGGGTGAGCGCGGTGAGCGTCCCGAGCGCGGGCGGCGCGACGAGGAGACGGAGCGTGAGCGTCAGCAGCGCGAGGAAGAGGACCGCTTCGCGCAGGACTACGACGCGTAGCCGCTGCCGCTGGGCTTGACCGTTGAAGCGTGGGGTGCCCTGGGTTTGTGAGGGCGCCCCACGTTTTGGTTGCGCGTTTTCGGTGCGTTGTCGGGTGCGGGTGGGTGGGGGTTGGTCGCGCAGTTCCCCGCGCCCCTGGGTAAGTTTCCCAGCCCCTGCCTATGAGCGCGGGGGGAGTCCTGGCCTTGAGCGGTTCGGGACGTTGTGCAAGTCCGGTGGGGTTGCCGGGGGGTTCGTTTCCAGGAGTTCCAGGGCCAAGTAGACCGCGTCGGAGAGTTGGGCGTGGCGGCCCTCGGCCCAGTCGAGGGGGGTGCGGAGGATTTCTACGTCGGGGGTGACGCCCTTGTTCTCGATGGACCAGCCGTATGCGTCGAACCAGGCGGCGTTCATGGGGACGGTGATGACGGTGCCGTCGCCGAGTTGGTGGCGGCCGGTCATGCCGACCACGCCGCCCCAGGTGCGCTGGCCCACCACCGGCCCCAGGTTGAGCAGTTTGAAGGCGGCCGTGATCATGTCGCCGTCGGAGGAGGTCGCTTCGTCCGCGAGGGCGACGACCGGGCCGCGCGGGGCGTTGGAGGCGTAGGAGACGGGCTGGGCGTCGCGGGTGAGGTCCCAGCCCAGGATGGTGCGGGTCAGTTTCTCGACGACCAGTTCGCTGATGTGGCCGCCCGCGTTGCCGCGTACGTCGACGAGCAGGGCGGGACGGGAGACCTCCATGCGCAGGTCGCGGTTGAACTGGGCCCAGCCGGAGCCGCCCATGTCGGGGATGTGCAGGTACCCGCAGCGGCCGCCGCTCAACTCCCGTACGACCTCGCGGCGTTTGGCCACCCAGTCCTGGTAGCGCAGTGGCCGCTCGTCGACGAGGGGCACCACGGCCACCCGGCGAGGGGGCCCGGTCTCGTCGTCCGCCGCGGTGAAGGTGAGCTCCACCGTCGTACCGCCCGCTCCCGCGAGCAGCGGATACGGGCCCGTCACCGGGTCCACCGGGCGGCCGTCCACGTGGGTCAGGATCGCGCCCTCGCGGATCCCGGTGCCAGCCAGCGGGGAGCGGGCCCTGGAGTCGGAGGAGTCGCCGGCCAGGATCCGCCGGACGGCCCACCCGCCGTCCCTGCGGACGAAGTTGGCGCCCAGCAGGCCCTGCCGGCGCTGGTACTGGGGCGGCCCCTCGTTGCGGCGGGCGGCGCTGACGTACGCGTGCGAGGTGCCCAGCTCGCCCAGCACCTCGCGCAGCAGGTCGGCGAACTCGTCCGGGGACGCGACCCGTTCGACGAGCGGCCGGTACTGGTCGAGGACCGCGTCCCAGTCGATGCCGCACATCCCCGGATCCCAGTAGTAGGCGCGGATCAGCCGCCCCGCCTCGGCGTAGGACTGGCGCCACTCGGCGCCCGGGTCGGCCTGGTGCAGGATGCGCCGCAGGTCGATCCAGACCGTCGTGTCCGAGTCGCCGGATTCCGTGGACGGCACGGCCCGCAGGTCGTCCTCGTCGACCACGACCAGCCGGGTGCCGTCCCCGCTCACGGTGAACAAGTCGAGGTGCTCGACGAGTTCGGACTTCTTCGCCTTGCTGATGGTGAAGTGTTCCAGGGTCGGACGGCCGGTGGTGTCGTCCGGGTTGGCGAAGGTCTCGCCCAGCGCGCCGGAGATCGGCCAGCGCAGCCAGACCAGCCCACCGCCCGCGACCGGGTGCAGCGCGGAGTACTTGGAGGCGGCGACCGGGAACGGCGTCACCCGGCTCTCCAGCCCCTCGGTCTCCACGGTCACCGTGCCGTCGCCGCCCTCGTCGTCCTCGGCGGGGTCCAGGCCCCCGGCGGCCGGGCGGCCCTCGGGGTTCAGCGCGAAGGGGGAGGGCGTCGCGGACGACAGGGGCACCAGGTAGGGGCGGCAGCCGAGCGGGAAGGAGAGGTCGCCGGTGTGGACGTCGTACACCGGGTCGAAGCCGCGCCAGGACAGGAAGGCGAGATAGCGGCCGTCCCTGGTGAAGACCGGGTTCTCGTCCTCGAAGCGGCCGTTGGTGACGTCGACGATCAGCGAGTCGCCGTTCCCGGCTCCGGAGATCCGCGCCATCTTGATCTGGCGCAGCGAGCGCCCGATCCCCGGATGCGACCACGTCAGCCACGCCCCGTCCGGGGAGAAGGCGAGGTCGCGCACCGGCCCGTTGATCGACCGGATCAGCTCGGTCACCTCGCCGTCGGAGTCCTCCGTGCCCGCGACGGCAGCCGCTTCGTCGGACACGGTGAGCAGGAGCAGCCGTCCGTCGTGCGAGGCGATGGCGAGCCGCTCGCCCTGCGGATCGCAGACCAGTTCCAGGACCCGGCCCAGCTGCCCGGAGGCCAGCCGGCGCGGCTCACGGGCGCCCGTCGCGCGAGGCAGGTAGGCGATCTCGACGGCGTCCTCGCCCTCCGCGTCGGTGACGTACGCGACCTGACCGGCGGCGCCGAGCATCTCCGGGAGCCGGATGCGTACGCCCGGGGTGTCGATGAGAGTGCGGGCGGGGCCGTCGCGGTGGGTCAGCCAGTACAGGCTGCCGCGCACGACGACGGCACTGGCCCGCCCCGTCTCGTCCACCGACAGTCCGTCCACGTGCCGCGCGGCCGGGATCGGGTAGGGGCGGCGGCCCGCGCGCGGCCCGCTCAGCCGGACGTCGAGCCGGCGCGGCACGGTTGCGGGGGACAGGTCGTCGACGATCCACAGGTCACCGGCGCACTGGTAGACCACCCGGGTGCCGTCACTGGAGGCGTGCCGGGCGTAGAAGGCGTCGTGGTCGGTGTGGCGGCGCAGGTCGGAGCCGTCGTACGCGCAGGAGTAGAGGTTGCCGACGCCCTCGTGGTCGGAGAGGAAAGCGATCCGGCCGCCGACGAACATCGGGGAGTGCAGATGTCCGCCGATGTCGGCGAGGAGCCGCTCGCCGTGCAGCCACAGCCGGCCCATGGCCCCGCCGCGGTAGCGCTTCCAGGAGGCCGGTTCGTGCGGCGGGGTGCCGGTCAGCAGCAGGGTCTTTCGTTCGCCCTCGATGTCGGCGACCTGGAGGTCGGAGACCGGGCCCCAGGGGAGCTTGCGGCCGGGGTCGCCGTCGGGGGTGACCTTGTAGGCCCAGGTGAAGTACGAGAAGGGCTCGCCGTGGGAGGCGACCGCGAGGATGTCGCCCTCCGGGGTCCAGCCGGTGACCTGGGTGTCCGGGCTGCCCCAGTGGGTGAGCTGTCGTCCCGGCCCGCCGTCGACCGGCACCAGGTGGATCTCCGGGACGAGGCTGCGCCAGCTGGTGTACGCGATCAGGCGGCCGTCGGGGGAGAAGCGGGGGTGGCCGGTCTTGGTGCGGTCGACGGTCAGCCGCCAGGCGCGGCCGGGGCCGTCGAGCGAGGTCAGCCAGAGATCGTCCTCGGCCACGAAGCACAGCAGGTCTCCGCTCAGATGCGGCAGGCGCAGATAGCTCACCCTTCCATGCTCACCTTTCCGGGCTTTTCCGGCGAAACAGGCGGGTCACCTTATGCGTCCTTGACAGACGTGACCCACCACACGTACGAAACGGTTTCGTTTCGATGCCCGACGGGGTATCTTCGTGGTGTACGAACACGAAAGGGCACGGGAGCAGGAAGGCCAGCCATGACCGAGGTCGCGACGACGCGTCGCAGTCGGATCACGCCCGAGCGCGAGGCCGAACTGTACGAGGCCGTGCTCGAGCTGCTCCGCGAAGTCGGCTACGACGCCCTCACCATGGACGCCGTCGCCGCGCGCACCCGCTCCAGCAAGGCCACGCTCTACCGCCAGTGGGGCGGCAAGGCCGAACTGGTGGCCAAGGCGGTGCGGCACTCCAAGCCGGGCGGCATGGCCCTCGAGGAGATCGACACCGGGTCCCTCAAGGGCGATCTGCACGCCCTCACGCTGATGTCGGACGACTGCACGATGGAGCAGAACTCCGCGCTGATGCGGGGACTGGCCATGGTCGTGCACGGCAATCCGGAGCTGCTGCGCGCGTTCCACGACCATCTCATCGAGCCGGAGATGGCAGTGTTCCGTCGCGTGCTGCAACGCGCGATCGACCGGGGCGAGGTCCGCCCGGACAACCCGGCGATCGAGTTCGTGATGCACATGATGATGGGCGGTTTCGCCGCCCGCACCCTGATCGACGAGCAGCCGCCGACCCAGGCCTTCCTCCTGTCGTACATCGACGCCGTGGTCCTCCCCGCTCTCGGCGTACGCACCACCTGATCTCCCTCCCCGCAGTCACCACCTGACGCGACCGCTCACGTCGTCGGGCCGATCACCCCTGCCTCCCCGCCGGGTTGGTCACCCCTGCCCTGATTCACCTACGACCTGACCGGGAGTACGCCCTCGTGGCCACGTTCCTCTACAAACTCGGCCGGTTCGCCTTCCGGCGAAGGCATTTCGTCGCCCTGCTGTGGGTGGCGCTGCTGACCCTCGCGGGCGTCGGCGCGGCCAGCGCCCCCGCCGCGGGCTCCACGTCCTTCTCGATACCCGGCACCGAGGCGCAGAAGGCCTTCGACCTGCTGGAACAGCGCTTCCCCGGCTCGAACGCCGACGGCGCGACCGCCCGGGTCGTCTTCAAGGCCCCCAAGGGCGAGAAGATCTCCGACGCCGACAACAAGGCGACCCTCGAGAAGACGGTGAAGGAGCTGGCCGACGGCTCCGAGGTAACCTCCGTCGCCGACCCGTTCCAGGCGCACGCCGTGAGCAAGGACGGCACGATCGCCTACGCGTCCGTGCGGTACGACGTGTCCGGCATGGAACTCAAGGACTCCTCCCGGGACGCCCTGGAGGACGCCGGGAAGCACGCGCAGAAGGCCGGGCTGACCGTCGAGATCGGCGGTGACGCGCTGCAGGCCGGGGCCGAGCCGGGAGCGATCGGTGAGGTCGTTGGTCTCGCCCTCGCCGCGGTCGTCCTCGTCATCACCCTGGGCTCGCTGGTCGCGGCCGGACTGCCGCTGCTGACGGCGATCATCGGCGTCGGTATCGGTGTCTCCACCATCACCGCCCTCGCCAACGCGCTCGACCTCGGTGACACCACGTCCACGCTGGCGTTGATGATCGGTCTCGCGGTCGGCATCGACTACGCGCTGTTCATCGTCTCCCGCTACCGCGGTGAACTCGCCGAGGGCCGCTCCCGCGAGGAGGCGGTCGGCCGCGCCACCGGCACCGCCGGCTCGGCGGTGGTCTTCGCGGGCCTCACGGTCGTGATCGCGCTGGCGGGCCTCGCGGTCGTCAACGTCCCGATGCTGACCAAGATGGGCCTCGCGGCGGCGGGCACGGTCGTGGTCGCCGTCCTCATCGCGCTGACCATGATCCCGGCGCTGCTCGGGTACGCGGGCAAGCGGATCAAGCCGGCCGGCGAGAAGCGGGGGAAGCGCGACGAGGGGACCGTCGAGAAGCCGGCCGAGCCCGGCCTGGGCGCCCGTTGGGCGAGCTTCGTCATCCGCCGTCCGGCCGCGGTGCTGCTGCTCGGCGTGGTCGGTCTGGGCACGGTGGCCGTCCCTGCCACCCAGCTGGAACTGGGTCTGCCCGACGACGGCTCGCAGCCGACCTCCACGACGCAGCGTCGCGCGTACGACGTTCTCTCGGAGGGCTTCGGCCCCGGCTTCAACGGTCCCCTGATGATCGTCGTCGACGCCAAGGACAGCGACGACCCCAAGGCGGCGGCCACCGAGGTGACCGACAGCATCAAGGGCCTGGAGGATGTCGCGACGGTGACCCCGGCGATGTTCAACAAGGGCGGCGACACCGCGACGATCACCGTCATCCCGGGGTCGAAACCGTCCTCGACGCAGACCGAGGACCTGGTGCACGCCATCCGTGACAAGGGCGGCGACATCAAGGCCGACACGGATGCGAAGGTGCTGGTCACCGGCACCACCGCGATGAACATCGACTTCTCGCAGAAGCTGACCGACGCGCTGATCCCGTATCTGGGTCTGGTGGTCGGTCTCGCGTTCCTGCTCCTGATCGTGGTCTTCCGCTCCATCCTGGTCCCGCTGAAGGCGGCCCTCGGCTTCCTGCTCAGCGTGCTCGCCGCGCTCGGTGCCGTGGTGGCGGTCTTCCAGTGGGGCTGGCTCGGCGGCCTGCTCGGCGTCGAGGAGACCGGTCCGATCATGTCGATGATGCCGATCTTCATGGTGGGCGTGGTCTTCGGTCTCGCGATGGACTACGAGGTGTTCCTCGTGACCCGCATGCGGGAGGCGTACGTGCACGGAGAGTCGCCGAGCCAGGCCGTGGTGACCGGGTTCCGGCACAGCGCCCGGGTGGTGGCCGCCGCCGCGATCATCATGATGGCCGTCTTCGGAGGCTTCATCAGCTCCAGCGAGTCCATGATCAAGATGATCGGCTTCGGTCTCGCCGTCGCGGTCTTCTTCGACGCGTTCGTGGTCCGCATGGCGATCGTCCCGGCGGTGCTGGCCCTGCTCGGCAAGAAGGCCTGGTGGCTGCCGAAGTGGCTGGACCGGGCGCTGCCCAACGTGGACGTCGAGGGCGAGGGCCTGAAGGACCTGAGCGACGCGAAGGACAAGGACGGCGACCCCGACGAGGACCGGGAGCTGGTGCGCGCCTGACGCACCGGCTCCGCTGAAAGAGCGGCCGGTGAGGGCTTCCGTGGGGACGGGCTGCCTTCACCGGCTTCTTTCTTTCCTGGGGCGCCTTCCTTCTGGTGCGACCGTGAGTCACGTGCCCCTTGCACCCACTAGCGTGCTGTGGATGACCACAACTGACGAGCGGACCCCGTGACCCCGGCCGTCGCCGCGGCCGTCCTTGTCGCGGCGGTCACGCACGCCGGCTGGAACGCCCTCGCGCACCGCATCACCGACAAGCTGGTCGGGTTCACGCTCATCGCCGGGGGCGGCAGCCTGATCGGGTTCGCCATGGCGCCCTTCGTGACGTTCCCGGCGGCGCAGGCGTGGCCCTACCTCACCGGCTCCGCCGTCATCCACATCGCGTACTACCTCCTGCTCATGCGGTCCTTCCGGCTCGGTGACTTCGGGCAGGCGTATCCGATCGCGCGCGGCTCCGCCCCTCTCGTCGTCACCGTGCTCGCCGCCCTCTTCGCGCACGAGGTGCCCGACGGCTGGGCCGCCGCCGGCATCGCGCTGTCCTGCGCCGGGCTGACCGGCGTCGCCCTGTGGGGGCTGCGCGGGCAGCGGCCCAACTGGGCGGCGATCGGGGCCGCGTTGGCGACGGGGATGACCATCGCGGCGTACACCGTCGTGGACGGGCTGGGAGTGCGCGCCTCGGGGTCGGCCCCTGGGTACATCGCCTGGCTGATGGCCGTCGAGGGTCTCGCCATCCCCGCGTACGCGGTCTCGCGCTGGCGTCGGGACACCGTCGCCACGCTGCGGCCCTTCGCGGCGGTCGGGCTGCTCGGCGCCGCGCTGTCCGTCACGGCGTACGGGCTCGTCCTGTGGGCGCAGACCCGCGCGGAGCTCGCGCCGGTCGCGGCGCTGCGCGAGTCGTCGATCATCGTGGGCGCCGCCATCGGCGCGGTGTTCTTCAAGGAGCGGTTCGGAGCGCCGAGGATCGTGGCGGCGGGGCTGCTGGTGGTCGGGATCGGGTTGATGCTGCGCGCCGGGTGAGACGGCCGTTTCCTCAACGGACGTCGGCCCGCTCGTCCCGCTCCTCGCGCTTCTCCTCCAGCGCCGCCCCCCGAGGCAGCAGCAGCGGTGTCGCCGGCAGCAGTACGCCCGCCACCGCGCCACCGCGATCGCCGCGCGCGGACCGGTCAGGGGCGCCAGGAGTCCCCACTGCGCCGTCAGGGCCGCGGTCGTCGCCCACCGGTTGTACACGGCGCAGCACGTGATCAGCCCGAGCCGCGATCATCACCGGACGCTTGCGGCGGAACTCCACCCACGGCCCGAGCGGCACCGCCACCGCCGCGCCCACCGCGAGTCCCGCGGCCGCCAGCAGCGACACCTGGGCCGTCCCGGCGTGCAGCACGATGACGGCGATCAGCGGAAACGCGTCGAAGGCGAGCCAGGTACCGAACGTACTGACCGTGTACGCCGTCCACAGCCACCCGAACCGCCGCCCCAGCGCCCGCTCTTGCCCCAAGTCTCCGTTCCTCCACCTCCCACACGATTCCGCCGCCTCATTTCTGCCCCCGTGGGTGCGTCCGCTCGTCGGCAGGAGCACTCTGGAAGCAGGTGTTCTGGAGGTGATCGTCATGATGCACACCACTGTGGGGTGGCATGTCGAGCTGGAGTTCCAGGAGGACGAGCAGCACACGCGGGCGGCCGCGCTCGTGCGCCTGCCCGACGGCAGCGAGGTACGGGCCCGCGGGCACGCCACACGGCACCGCACCGACTCCAATCAGCCGAGGGTCGGTGAGGAGATCGCAGGGGCACGCGCGCTCAACGAACTCGCGATGCAGTTGCTGACCAAGGCGCACGAGGAGATCGACGCGGCGTCCGGCCGGACCTCGCACCCGATCAACGTCTGAGCCATCCGATCAACGACTGAGCCATCCGGTCGACGTCTGCGTCACGGGAGCGACGCCTGTCCCGCGATCGACGTCTGCGTCACGCGAGCGCGGTGCGCACCGCCCGTACCAACGCCTGCGCCCTCGGATCCGCCGTCACGCTCTTGCGGAAGCCGTTCGTCACATAGCCGAACGCGATGCCGGAGTCCGGGTCGGCGAAGCCGAGGGCGCCGCCGCGCCCCGGGTGGCCGAAGGAGCCGGGGGAGAGGAGGGGGGACGCGCTGCCGTGGAGCATGTAGCCGAGGCCGAAGCGGGTGCCGACGACGAGGACGCGGTCCGGGCCCGCCGACTGCTCGCCGCGCGCCAGGTCGACGGTCTCGGGGGTGAACAGCCGTGTGCCGCCGTCGACTTCACCGATGAGCGAGGCGTAGAAGCGGGCCAGGCCCTCCGCGGTCGCGATGCCGTTGGAGGCGGGCAGGGCGGCGCTCCGGTACGCGGGGTCGTTCTCGTCCGGCAGCGGGGTGATCGCGGCGAACGCGCGCCGGGTGAGCGACTCGGGGTCGGCGTAGGCCTCGGAGACGGCCCGCTTGGGGCGGGTCCGCAGCGCGCCCGTCTGTACCGGCGCCTCGACCTGGCCCACCCGGCCCACGCGCCCGGCCTCGCCCGGCGGCAGCCCCAGCCACAGGTCCGCCCCGACCGGCCCGGCGATCTCGGTCGCGATCCACTCCCCGATCGGACGGCCGGTGACCCGGCGCGCCAGCTCGCCGGTCAGCCAGCTGTACGTCTGCGCGTGGTACCCGTGGTCCGTCCCCGGCTCCCACACCGGTGCCTGCGCCGCGACCGCCTGTGCGCCGAGCGCCGGGTCGGCGGCCTCGGCCGGTGTCAGCGGCCGGTCGAGCACCGGCACGCCCGCGCGGTGCGCGAGCAGATGCCGTACGAGGGTCCGCTCCTTGCCCGCCGCCTTGTACTCGGGCCAGTACGCGCCCACCGGGGCGTCCAGGTCCAGCTCCCCGCGCTGGTGCAGCAGCAGGAGTACGGCGGCGGCGACGCCCTTCGTCGCCGAGCGGACGATCTGGGCCGTGCCCCGCTCCCAGGCCGCCGTGCCGTCGACGTCCTTCGTGCCGCCCCACAGGTCGACGACCTTGTGCCCGTCCCGGTAGACGGTCACCGCCGCCCCCCGGTCCCCGAGCGCCTCGAAGTTGCCCGCGAACGCCTCCCTGACCGGCTCGAAGCCCTCGGCGACTGTGCCGTTCACGTCCACGCCCGCACTTCCCTCCGGCTCGCCTGCGACAGTGCGGGCAACACCCGGAGGGGGCCTGCGATTCCCTGGTCCCGCTAGTGCTGTGACCGGAAAGGTTTGCCGGGAAGCTCGCGGCGTCCGGTGCGGTGCCTCGCAAGGCGGAGCATGACCCGCGTACTGGATGTACTCGGGTGATGCGCCAACGCGGCGAGGTGCCGTGCCGGGCGTCGCGAGCCGGTGAACCTTTCCGGTCGCAGCACTAGCCGAGCAGGATCGTTACCTCGATGTTGCCGCGGGTCGCGTTGGAGTACGGGCAGACCTCGTGGGCCGCGTCCACCAGTTTCGCGGCGACGTCCGCGTCGAGCACCGGGAGCGAGACGCTCAGGGCGACGGCGAGACCGTAGCCGCGCTGCTTGTTGGGGCCGATGCCGACCTTCGCGGCGACCGTGGAGCCGGTGAGATCGAAGCCCGCCCGGCGGCCGACCAGGACGAGGGCGTTGTGGAAGCAGGAGCTGTAGCCGGCCGCGAACAGCTGCTCGGGGTTGGTGCCATTGCCGTCGCCGCCCAGCTCCGGGGGCATCGCGACCTTCAGCTCGATCTGGCCGTCCTGGCTGGTGACATAGCCGTCCCGGCCGCCGTGCGCGGTGGCCTCGGCGACGTACATGATCTTCGTTGGACGGGTGTCGGCGGCGGTGCCGTCAGTCATGGCCGGGTCCCCCCAGGACAAGTGCGCACGAGTACATCGTGCACAAGGTACTCGTGAGTAGCGGTGGTGTTTCTTACCAGGGGGTAGCAACCGCGGGTAACCCGAGGTCAGCGTCGCCGCTCCGCCGCCGCCTCGGCCCGCCGCGCCAGCTGCCACAGTTCCTCGCGCATTCTCGCCACCGCCGCCATGTCGAGCCCTGTCGCCCCGAGAAGTGCGCCGGGCACCCGAGTCGCGCGCTCCTTGAGCTCCTCCGCGCGCCCCGTGCACACCACGAGCACCGAGCGCTCGTCCCGCGCTGAGCGCTCCCGGCGCACCAGGCCTGCCGCCTCCAGCCGCTTCAGCAGCGGCGAGACGGTCCCGTAGTCGAGCCGCAGGGCCTCGGCCAGCTCCTTGACCGTGGTCTCGCCCCGCTCCCACAGCACCAGCAGCACCAGGTACTGCGGGTAGGTGAGACCGAGCTCGTCGAGGAGCGGCCGGTACGCGGCCGTCACCGCGCGCTGGGCCGCGTACAGCGCGAAGCACAGCTGCTCGTCGAGGAGCAGCGAGCTCTCGGGGTCCTCGTTCGTCACGCGCCCATTGTCACGGACGGTCCGTGCCCGCCGTCACGGGACGCACGGAACGCGGGTCGAAGCCGAAGGGGAGCTCCAGACGGTGGGCGCGCATCAGCTCGTCGTCGCCGAGCAGCTCCGCCGTCTTCCCGTCCGCCGCGATCACCCCGTCGCTCAGGATCAGCGAGCGGGGGCACAGCTCCAGCGCGTACGGCAGGTCGTGGGTGACCATCAGGACGGTCACGTCCAACGAGCGCAGGATGTCGGCGAGTTCGCGGCGGGAGGCGGGGTCGAGGTTGGAGGAGGGCTCGTCCAGGACGAGGATCTCCGGCTCCATCGCCAGCACGGTCGCCACGGCCACCCGGCGCCGCTGGCCGAAGGAGAGGTGGTGCGGCGGGCGCTCCTTGAACTCCGCCATGCCGACCCGCTCCAGCGCCCGGTCGACACGCTCCTCCAGCTCGGGCCCCTTGATTCCGGCGGCGGCCGGCCCGAACGCCACGTCCTCGCGGACCGTCGGCATGAACAGCTGGTCGTCCGGGTCCTGGAAGACGATGCCGACCTTGCGCCGGATCTCCGCCATGTGCCGCTTGCTCACCGGCAGCCCGGCAACCGTCACCGTGCCCGTGCCGCCGCTCAGGATGCCGTTGAGGTGCAGTACGAGCGTCGTCTTGCCGGCGCCGTTCGGCCCGAGCAGCGCGACCCGCTCACCGCGCTCGATCGAGAAGTCCACACCGAACAGGGCCTGGTGGCCGTCGGGGTAGGCGAAGGCGAGGCCGGAGACCTCCAGGGAAAGAGAAGCAGTCACAGGGCCCATCCCAGCAGACAGACGACGAAGGCGGCGAACGGGAGGGCGAGGGCGTACGACCACTGCGCCCGGGAGGCGGTCACCTCGTCGATGACGGGCATCGAACCGGCGTACCCCCGGCTGACCATGGCCAGGTGCACCCGCTCGCCGCGCTCGTAGGAGCGGATGAACAGCGCGCCCGCCGACTTCGCGAGCACACCCCAGTGCCGTACGCCCTTGGCTTCGAAGCCGCGCGACTCGCGGGCGATCCGCATGCGGCGCATCTCGTCGGTGATGACGTCGCCGTAGCGGATCATGAAGGACGCGATCTGCACCAGCAGCGGCGGGAGCTTCAACCGCTGGAGGCCGAGGAGGAGTTCGCGCAGTTCGGTGGTGGCGGCGAGGAGGACGGAGGCGGCGACGCCGAGGGTGCCCTTGGCGAGCACGTTCCAGGCGCCCCACAGGCCGTTGACGCTCAGGGACATGCCCAGCACCTCGACCCGCTCGCCCTCCGCCACGAACGGCATCAGTACGGCGAACGCGACGAACGGCACCTCGATCAGCAGCCGCCGCAGCAGAAAGCCGGCCGGTACGCGCGAGAGGCGGGCGACCAGGCCAAGCAGCACCGCGTACAGACCGAACGCCCACATCGCCTCCCGTGGTGTGGACACCACGACCACCACGAAGGCGAAGGCGGCGGCGAGCTTGGTGTGCGGCGGCAGACCGTGCACGGGGGAGTGCCCGTGCCGGTAGAGCTTGTGCGCGTGTCCGGCACCCATGACGTCAGACGTTCTCGACGGCCGTGGGGGACGCGTCCGCCGTACGGCGCCTGCGCACCGCCCAGAACACGCCGCTGCCCGCGACGACGGTGACTCCGACGCCGATCACGCCCGCGAGGCCACCGGAGAGGCGGGCGTCGGTGATGTCCTTCACGCCGTAGTCGGCGAGCGGGGAGTCGGAGGACGCGTGCTTCTCGGTCTTCTTGTCGATGCCCTTGTCGGCGGCGACCTTCTCCAGGCCGTCGGGGCTGGCCGAGGCGTAGAAGCTGACGAACCCGGCGAGCACCAGGGACGTGACGAGGCCGGTGATCCACACCGTGCGGTGGGACCGCGCGGCGACCGGCACCGGCGCGGTGTCCGGCGCGTCGACGAGCTCGCCGTTCACCCGCAGCTTGAGCTTCTGCGTCAGACCGCGCGCCCCGTACACGAGATCGGGCCGTACGGCGATGACCGCGCCCACGGTCAGCGCGGTGATCGCGGCCTCGCCGAGGCCGATCAGCACATGCACGCCGATCATCGCGGTGGCGACCTTGCCGATCGACACGTCCGTGGTGCCGCCGACCGCGTAGAGCAGCGTGAAGGCGACGGCGGCGGCCGGGACGGAGAGCAGCGCGGCGACGAAGGAGGCGGCGGTGACGGAACGCCGGGTGCGCGGCAGCACCTTCACCAGGCCCCGGAAGACGGCGTAGGCCACGATCGTCGTCACGATCGCCATGTCGGTGATGTTCACGCCGAGCGCGGTCAGTCCGCCGTCGGCGAAGAGGATGCCCTGCATCAGCAGGACCACGGAGACACACAGGACCCCGGTGAAGGGGCCCACGAGTATCGCGGCCAGCGCACCACCCAGGAGATGACCGCTCGTCCCGGCCGCCACGGGGAAGTTGAGCATCTGTACCGCGAAGATGAACGCGGCCACCAGACCGGCCAGCGGCGCCGTCCGCTCGTCGAGTTCGCGCCGCGCGCCGCGCAGGCTCACGGCGATGGCGCCCGCGGCGACGACTCCGGTCACGGCGGAGGTCGGGGCGTTGATGAATCCGTCAGGTACGTGCACCGTTCGATGATAGTGGCTTGATGCGAACGATTCGCAAGAGCGCATCAGTCGTGCATCGCGGGTGTGAGATACGCCGGTCCCGGGAAGCGCGCTCCGGAAAATATGCGACATTGGATGGGAAGCGGATGCACAGCTTTCGCATAGGTCACGCAGTGTAAGGGGCCGTCGGATGTCCGTAGTCGAACAGTACGCGCGAGCCCATGTCGTCACGGACGCGGACCTGGTCGAGGAAGAACACGCGGCCGTCCCCGTCATGCTGCGCTACGACCCCGAGACCGACCCCCGTACGGTCCGGGTCCGCCTCCCCGGCACCACCGAATGGACCTTCTCGCGCTCCCTGCTCGAACAGGGCCTGCGCGCGCCCGCCGCCTCCGGAAACGTCCGCGTATGGCCCTGCGGACGCGTCCAGGCCGTCGTCGAGTTCCACTCCGCCCAGGGCGTCTCGGTCGTGCAGTTCGAGTCCAAGACGCTGCTGCGCTTTCTGCGTCGTACATACATGGCGGCGGCGAAGCCGGTGCCCCACTAGGGGCTTGGTCGAGGCCCGGCCGGCACCTCCAGGTCGGGGGACGGCCGCTCGCACGGCGTCGTGGAGTCCGGGCGGAACGGGGTGGTCCGCAGGCGTGAACCGCTCAGCCGCCCGCCTTGAGCAGTGCCGCCACGATCGGGCCCGCCGTGTCGCCGCCGTGGCCGCCCGCCTGGACGACGCCGGCTGCGGCGAGGTCGCCGCGGTAGGCGGTGAACCAGCCGTTGGGCTTCTTCTGGCCGTCGACCTCGGCCGAGCCGGTCTTGGCGCCGTAGTCGGGGCCGAGGCCGGACATCGCCTCGGCGGCGGTGCCGGCGGCGGCGGTGTACTGCATCAGCTCACGGAGCTGGGACAGCGTGGACGCGGACATCGTGCGCGAGGCCTTGGCCAGCGTGCGGTCGTCGACCGACGGAGCGACCAGGTACGGCTGGTGGAAGGAGCCCGCCTTGACCGTCGCGGCGACGGACGCCATGTTCAGCGGGTTCATCCGCACCCCGCCCTGACCGATGAGCGAGGCCGCCATCTGGGCCTGCGACTGCACCGGCACCCGGCCGTCGAAGGTCGGGACACCGATCGCCCAGTTGTTCATCGACAGGCCGAACACCTGCTGCGCCTGCTTGGTCAGGTCGTCGTTCTTCAGGTCGGGCGCCTGGCTGATGAAGGCCGTGTTGCAGGAGCGGGCGAAGCTCGCCTTGAACGTGCCGCGCTTGATCTCGAACTTGTCGTCGTTCTGGAACTTCCAGCCGCCGTAGGTGAAGTACTTCGGGCACGGGTGTTTCTTGTCCGCCTTCGCGAGCCCCTTGTCGAGCAGCAGCGAGGAGGTGATGACCTTCATCGTGGAGCCGGGGGCGAGGGAACCCTGGAACGCGGTGTTGAAGTGGGGGTTGGAGTTGGCCACCGCGAGGATCTCGCCGGTCGAGGGGCGCATCAGTACGACCGATGCCCGCGCCTTCTTGGCCACCTGCGCCTCGGCGTCGGCCTGGAGGCCGGGGCTCAGCGTCGTCTTCACCGTGCCCGGGGTGCCCTCGCTGAGTTCGAGGAGCGTCTTGTCGGAGGCCTTCTTGGCCTTCGACTCCTTCCCGCGGATCACCCGCAGCTCGACGCCTGCCTTCCCGCCGGCCTTCTTGCCGTACTTCTCGCGCAGCCCGTCGAGGACCGGCTCCAGGGACGGGTACTTCTTGGTGGTCAGCTCCCCGCCGTCCCGGTCGAGCGCCTTCACCGGCGGGGTGCCGGACTCACCGGTGACGAGCGTGTCGCCGTCCTGGAGGTCGGGGTGGACCACGGAGGCGTGCCAGTCGACCAGCGGCTTGCCGTCCTTCGCCCGCCGGACGACGGTCAGCGCGCTCTCGTAGGCCAGCGGCTTGCGGACGCCCTTGTACTCGACTGTGCCCTTCACGGAGAACGGCACCTCGTCGCCCTTGCGCGGGCTCGCGGTGAGCGTCACGTCCTTGACGTGGGCGTCCTTGGTGTAGCCGGTCAGGAGGGAGGCGGCGGCCGTGGAGTCGTCCGTGCCGGCGGCCGCCTCCGCGACCTCACCCCGCTGCCAGGCCGTGAGGAACGTCCGGGCCGCGGTGGTCACCTCGGTCGCCGACAGCGGTCCGGTCTTGACCGACGGCGACTTCTCGCCCGCCGAGGCCGACGCGTTCGTACCGTCGTCGGCCGCCGCTCCGCCGCCGTACAGCGCGTAGACACCGAAGCCGGCGCCACCGACGACTATGGCGATCATCCCGCCGATGACGGCGGGGTTCGTCTTCCGCCGCTCGGCGGCGCGCCCTCTCTTGCCCACTGCTTGCGTTCCTCCGCGTGATCGTGGAGGGCGCCCCCACCGCCCCACTGCCCTCGTTGTCCTCACACACCCCAACGACGGCAACCACACTAGAGTCCCGATCTCCGTGGGTGACGTCAGCCACCAATTCGTAGCACGGCTGCGACAATCGGACCGGCCGCGTCGATGCCGTGACCGCCGTCCTGGACCATGGCCGCCGCGGCGACGTCGTTTCGGTACCCGGTGAACCAGCTGTCGGACTTGGACTGTCCGCCGATCTCCGCGGAACCGGTCTTCGCGCCGATCCGGCCACTCAGCCCGGACATCACACCGGCGGCGGTGCCGCTGGTGGCCGTGCGGTTCATCATGGCGCGCAGCTGCTGCACCGTACTCGCGGACAGGCCCTTCGCGGTGGCCAGTTCGCGGTCGTCGAGGCTCTGCGCCACGATCACCGGCTGCCGGAAGGCGCCCGTCATCGCGGTCGCCGTGACCGACGCCATGTTGAGCGGGCTCATCTGGACCTGGCCCTGGCCGATGAGGTTGGCCGCCTTGTCCGGGCCGCCGGCCGCGGGGATCGAGCCGTCGAAGGACGGGATGCCGGTCTTCCAGTTGTCCTGGCCGAGCCCGAAGCGGCTCTGGGCCTCCTCGGTCAGCGACTCCGTCTTCAGGGACTTCACGTACTTGATGAAGGCGGTGTTGCAGGAGACGGCGAAGCTGTCGGCGAGCGTGGCGCTCTCGTTGGGCTTCATGTCCTTGAGGTTGTGGAAGGTCTGGCCCTCCCACAGCACGGTGTCGGGGCAGGGCGCGGGACCGGTCGCGGTGGTGAGCCCGTTGTCGATGAGGGTCGCCGCGGTGACGATCTTCATGGTGGAGCCGGGCGGGACCTGGCCCAGGAACGCCGCGTTGAAGCCGTCGTCGCGGTGGTTGGCGACGGCCAGCACCTCACCCGTGCTCGGCTTCACGGCCACGACCGAGGACTGCCCGTACTTCTTCACCGCCTGCTCGGCTGCCGCCTGCGCGCTCGCGCTGATCGTCGTGGGCAGCTTGCCCGCCTTGCCCTTGGCGAGGGTCAGCAGCGTGGTGTCGGCGGTGTTCGCGTCGGCGTGGTGGATCGCCAGCTCGACGGCGGCCGTGCCGCCCGCCTGCTCGCCGTACTTGGCGCGCAGTTCGTCCAGGATCGGGCCGAGGGAGGGGTACTTCTCCTTCGTCAGGACCTTGCCGTCGCGGTCGACGGCCTCGATGGGCGGGCTCGCCGACTCGCCGGTGACGAGCGTGTCGTCCATGTTCTTCAACGCGGGGTACACGACGGAGGGCTGCCAGTCGACCAGCGCCTTCCCGGTCGACACCCCGCGCACCACGGTCAGCGTGCTCTTGTAGTCGAGCGCCTTGGACTTCCCGTCGTACGACACCTTCGCCTTGACCGTGAAGGGCACGGTGTCGCCGTTGGCCTTCCCGGGCGTGATCTTCACGCCGGTGATGTGGGCGGCCTCGCTGTACGACGTGAGCAGCGGCTCCGCCTTCTCCGCGTTGTTGGTGTACGCGGCGGCCGTCGTCGCTTCGCCCTTCTCCCAGGCCGCGAAGAACCCGGCGGTCGTCTCCTTCACTTCCGAACTGGTCGGCGGACCGCTCTTCTTCGTCGTCGCGGTCGTGGTCGATCCGCCCGTGGTCCCGCTGTCGTTCAGTGCCGACAGGATGTTGTAGCCCCCGTACCCGGCCCCACCCACCATCACCGCGAACACCGTGCCGACTATGCCGGCCTTGGCCCCCTTGTGCATGCCCCGTCCCCTCTTCCGTTCCCCGTAGGACCTTCCCCCGCATTTTCTGAACACGTTCAGAAAATCGGTCGCGCCTCGCACTGTAAGCGGAAGGAAGGGCTACTGGGGCAGGTGTTCAGGGAACTTGTGTCCTAACGGAGATCAGGGACATGACTCAGACCCACGTATCCAGCCACGTACGTGAACGCCAGGAGTCGATGGGAGTCGCCGTCCCCGTGTACAGCGGCCAGAAGTAGATGAAGTCTGCGCGATTCGGCCCCGTGGGGCCCCGACCAGGGTGTTTGCCGCTGGTCGGGGCCGTATCAGGCTGCTTGGGCCGTCTCTGGGCCGTGATCTTGAGGATTCGATGCCAGAAAGAGGCTGTCGACAGCCTTGCGCGTGCGTCCCTCACTGCTCGGCATGAGGTGCGTGTACGTCCGCAGAGTGAACCCGGGATCGCTGTGCCCCAGGTACTGACTCAGGGCCCGGATGTTCTCGCCCGCGTCCAGCAGGACCGACGCGTAGAAGTGCCTGAGCGCGTGCATGCCGTGTTCAGGGGTCGACGCGTACCGTTTGCCTGCCTCCCGCGTCGGGATAATGCCGGCGCGGCTCCTGTGCTCGTTTACCTAGTGCTGCGACCGGAAAGGTTCACCGGCTCGCGACGCCCGGCACGGCACCTCGCCGCGTTGTCGCATCACCCGAGTACATCCAGTACGCGGGTCATGCTCCGCCTTGCGAGGCACCGCACCGGACGCCGCGAGCTTCCCGGCAAACCTTTCCGGTCACAGCACTAGCGGCCAGCCATGACGAACTGTGGGCGAGGCTCAGCAAGCGCATCCCGCGCGTTGGCGGGAGGCGTTCGAGGTGGCCATGGGCCGTATCGCGGCCCGCTTCGCGCGGGTCGAACCCCGTTTGCGGGCCGGGCGGTTGGTGCTGGGCCTGCTGGCGGACCTGCCGCGCAAGAACTGCTGGACGATCGCCGAGTGGGCCGGGGAGGCCGGCCCGCACGGCATGCAGCACCTGCTGTCCCGGGCCTCCTGGGACGCCGATGCCGTCCGCGACGATGTCCGCGACTACGTCGTCGAGCACCTCCACGACGAGGCCGCGGTGCTGGTCGTCGACGAGACCGGCGACGTGAAGAAGGGCATGCACACCGTCGGGGTCCAGCGCCAGTACACCGGCACCGCCGGGCGGATCGAGAACTCCCAGGTCGCCGTCTACCTCGTCTACGCCGGCCAGCGCGGGCACGCGGCGGTGGACCGGGAGCTGTACATCCCGCGCTCCTGGACGTGCGACCCGGACCGCTGCCGGGCCGCAGGACTCGGCGAGGACACCGTCTTCGCGACCAAGCCGGAACTGGCCCGGGTGAGGATCGAACGGTTCCTGGCCGCCGGACACCGCGTCGGCTGGGTGACGGGGACGAGGTCTACGGCGGCAACCCGAAACTGCGGACGGCTCTGGAGGACCGCGGCATCGGTTACGTCCTCGCGGTGGCCTGCTCAGGCAGTTCCGAGCCGATGCCCTGGCGAAGAAGGTGCCGAAGCGGGCCTGGCAGAAGCTCTCGGCCGGACGCGGCGCAAAGGGACAGCGGTTCTACGACTGGGCCGTCATCGACCTCTCCGAAGCGGCACCGGGCCGCCACCAGCTGCTGATCCGCCGCAACCGCACCACTGCGAACTCGCCTACTACCGCTGCCACTCCACCGCGCCGGCATCCCTGGCCACCTGGTCAAGGTCGCAGGTTCCAGATGGCGGGTGGAGGAGACCTTCCAAAGCGAGAAGGGGCTGGCCGGGCTGGATGAGCACCAGGTCCGCCGCTACCCCTCCTGGGCCCGCTGGGTCACCCTCGCCATGCTCGCCCACGCGTTCCCGCCGTTGTCCGCGCCGACGAACACGCACACCGCCGCGCACCGGACGACCTGATCCCGCTGACCTGCAACGAGATCCAGCGCCTGTTCATCACTGTCGCTGTCCGCCCCGATCACGGCCCGGCCCACCGGCTCAGCTGGTCCACCTGGCGACGCCGCCATCAAGCCCGAGCCCGCGCCAGCCATTTCCGCCGACAAAGCCGGATGGCCGCTACCTGGGGGACATGACCTCGTAGAGGTTTCCGGCGTCATCGGTGAAGTACAGGCCGCGAGGGCACAACGGGTGGTCGATCCGGCCGTTGTCGGGCTCGCTGGGATCGTTGCCATAGGGCACCCCGGCGGAGATGAGCCGGGCGAGGATCTCATCGAAGGACGACGGGTCCACGTCGAAGGCCAGGTGGTGACCGACCGGATTTTCGACGGACATGAAGTCCAGCGTCAGGGAATCGTTGACCTGCACCGGCGCGAAATGCCGGTCTGCGCCTTGATAGTCCAGCCCCATGACGGAGGCGAAGAAGCGCGCGGCCGCCTCGTTGTCGACGGCTGGAACGATGGTGTGGTTCAGCGTGATGGACATGCTCCGTCTCTCAGATCTCGACTGGCTGGGACAGGACGCCGTGCAGGAAGACGTCGACGAGGTCGCACACTCGCAATTGCTGCGCCGGATCCGTCGGCTCGCCTCCGGTTGGCGGCCTGCCGGCCCCGACGAACAGGAGACCCAGGAAGATCAATGCCGCCTGCTCGGGAGGCAACCGCAGCGACTTCCTCTCAGGCTCGAAGAGTTCGGCCAGCGCCTCTCGAACGGGCAGGGAACCGGCCGCACGATCAGGCGGGGCCCCTGCGCCGCCGGGACGGCCACTTCGTTCCCGCCCGCCCGTCGCATGAAGCGCCCCGACCACCGCGCCGACACGGTCCAGGTGGGCGTGCAGCGCCGAGGCAGCCTCGGTCAGCCGGTCGGCGAGTGGCTGGTCCATGGACACCAGGGCGAGTTCGTCGAGGGCGTGGGCCGGACTGAGCGCCTCGGTCACGCACGCGTCCAGGAGTTCCTCCTTGTCCGCGAAGACGCGGAAGATGGTGCCCTCCCCGATGCCTGCGGCCCGGGCGACCTGGCGTGTCGTCACCGCGCTGCCGTGCTCGATCACGAGGGGAAGTGCGGCACGAACGATCATCTCCCGGCGGCTGTCGGGGTCCATCGCCGGTGCTCTTCGCCGACTGGGTGTGGTCGTCATGGAGGCAAGTATCGGAGTGAGTGCTCACTCCGGTCAATCGCCGACGCGGAGCGTGAACTCCGCCCGGTCACACGGCCGGACGCCTGAAGATCACGATCTACAGCTGGAGTACTTAGCTGCGAGCCAGGTGAGGCGAGGCGAACCGGGACAGACCGGCCTCCCGGACGTCGATGACGGCGTTGGCGTTCTTGCGCAGGATGATTCCTTCGCCAGGCAGCAGATCCTCATGACTCAACGGCGCTATCGCCACAACTCCCACTCCCCCTCCGAGTCCGCTACGTTCCTGCGCAGCGGGAGCAGCATTGCAACGCCCCCGTATGTCGCTGAAGACGAGCAGACTGTGAGCCTTCTTTGCGAATGAGCGCCCGTGGCGACACGGGCACAGCCGAGTGTGCGTCTGGACGGGGCGCGGACGGTGCGCAGTCCATGGCGCTGCTAAGAGGGCATCTCTACTGGTCAGGCAAAGATCGACCCTGCGATATTGAGGGGACTGTAGGTCTGCCGAGCTCCAGGGCCGGGCCGTCCTCGGGCCGTCCGAGGGGGACCGACGACAGCCACTGATGACCAACAACGACCAAGAGGGCGCGGTGGACTGCCGCGCCCTCTTGGTGTGTCTGCCCAGCTAGACCCACGTATCCAGCCACATCCGCGACCGCCACTGGTCGATCGGGATCGCCGTCCCGGTGTACAGCGGCCAGAAGTAGATGAAGTTCCAGGCGATCAGCAGCACCAGGACGCCCGCGCCCGTCGCGCCCGCGACGCGCCGGGTGTCGGAGGAGCCCGGGGGGCCGGCGAGGGCGCCGATGAGCATGGCCACCGCGAGGCAGAGGAAGGGGACGAAGACGACGGTGTAGAAGAGGAAGATCGTGCGGTCCTGGTAGAGGAACCAGGGGAGGTAGCCGGCCGCGATGCCGCAGGCGATCGCGCCCGCGCGCCAGTCACGGCGGAAGAACCAGCGCCACAGGACGTAGAGGAGCGCGAAGCAGGCGACCCACCACAGCAGCGGCGTGCCCAGGGCGAGCACCTCGCGCGCGCACTTCTCGCCCGCGTCGGCGGGGCAGCCGTCCTTGCCGGGGGCGGGCGACTCGTAGAAGAAGGAGACCGGGCGGCCCAGGACGATCCAGCTCCAGGGATTGGACTCGTAGGGGTGGGGCGAGGAGAGGTTGATGTTGAACTTGTAGACCTCGTGCTCGTAGTGCCACAGGCTCAGCCACCAGTCCGGGAACAGCCAGGACCAGCTGCTGGACCTGCCGTTGGCGGTGGCCCAGTCGCGGTAGTAACCGCCGGAGCCGTTGGCGGGGGAGAGGATCCAGCCCGTCCACGAGGCGATGTAGGTGAAGACCGCCACCGGGACCGTCGCCAGGAACGTGAGGCCCAGATCCCGCTTCAGCACCGCCGAGTACGGGTGACGGGCGCCGGCGACCTTGCGGGAGCCGACGTCCCACAGCACCGCCATCACGCAGAACGCGGCGAGGACGTACAGGCCGTTCCACTTGGTGCCGATGGCCAGGCCCAGCATCAGGCCCGCCAGCCAGCGCCAGGGACGCCACCCGAGGCGGGTGGTCTCGGCGGCCTGCGCGTCGGGGCGGTAGCGGCCCTCCGCGTCGGGCGGGATCGCCGCCGCGAGTTTCTCCCGCGTCCTGTCGCGGTCGACGACCAGACAGCCGAACGCGGCCAGCACGAAGAACATCAGCACACCGTCGAGCAGCGAAGCCCGGCTCATCACGAAGTGCATGCCGTCCACGGCCATCAGGGCACCCGCCAGGCACCCCAGGAACGTCGAGCGGAAAAGACGGCGGCCGATGCGGCACAGCATCAGCACGGAGAGCGTCCCCAGCAGCGCCGTCATGAAGCGCCAGCCGAAGGGATTGAACCCGAACATCAGCTCGCCGAGCCCGATGACGTACTTGCCGACCGGTGGATGCACGACATACGCCGCGTCCGACGGGATCGGGACGTGCCCGTTCGAGGACAGCACGAGGTCGTTGACGTTCTTGTCCCAGTTGACCTCGAAGCCGCGGTGGACGAGCGCCCAGGCGTCCTTGGCGTAGTACGTCTCGTCGAATATCACCGCCTTCGGGCTGCCCAGGTTCCAGAACCGCATCACGCCCGCCATCAGCGTCACCAGCAGCGGACCGCCCCAGCCGGACCAGCGCGTGATCCGGTCGGCGAGCACCGGCGGCACCCCGAACACCTGCCACAACCGGGGGCTGGGCTGGGCAAACGGCGGCACCAACCGCTCGCGAACATCGGCGGTGGGCTTCGCCGGGTATCCGAAACGGCGCAGCCGTTGCTGCCACGTCGGGCGCTGGTCGTGCGGCGCCTGGCCCTGGCGGGTGTCCGTGGAGGACGCGGTACTGGTCACCGCGCCATCGTAGGGAACCGTTCTTTGCGCGTCCTGTGCTTAGGGTCCTTACAGGACCGCTTGGCCCCCAACCGTGGCCGGGGCACGCCCCTGCGAGGATGGATATGTGACTGGAACCCTTGTTTTGGCGGGCACCCCCATCGGCGACATCTCGGACGCGCCGCCCCGGCTCGCGGAGGAACTGGCCGGCGCGGACGTCGTCGCGGCCGAGGACACGCGGCGGCTGCGGCGACTGACCCAGGCGCTGGGCGTGACGCCCAAGGGGCGTGTCGTGTCCTACTTCGAGGGCAACGAGTCCGCCCGTACGCCCGAACTGGTCGAGGAACTGATCGGCGGCGCGCGTGTGCTCCTCGTCACGGACGCCGGGATGCCGTCCGTGTCCGACCCCGGCTACCGGCTGGTCGCCGCGGCCGTCGAGAAGGACGTCCGGGTCACCGCTGTCCCCGGCCCGTCCGCCGTGCTCACCGCGCTGGCGCTTTCCGGCCTGCCCGTCGACCGGTTCTGCTTCGAGGGATTCCTGCCGCGCAAGGCCGGCGAGCGGCTGTCGCGGCTGCGCGAGGTCGCCGAGGAGCGGCGCACCCTCGTCTACTTCGAGGCCCCGCACCGGCTCGACGACACCCTCGCCGCGATGGCCGAGGCCTTCGGCGCGGAGCGGCGGGCCGCCGTCTGCCGCGAGCTGACCAAGACGTACGAGGAGGTCAGGCGCGGTCCGCTGGCCGAGCTGGCGGCGTGGGCGGCCGAGGGCGTACGGGGTGAGATCACCGTCGTCGTCGAGGGCGCGCCCGAGCGCGGACCCGAGGAACTCGACGCCGCGGAACTGGTGCGCAGGGTGCGTGTGCGCGAGGAGGCGGGGGAGCGGCGCAAGGAGGCCATCGCGGCGGTCGCGGCCGATGCGGGACTGCCGAAACGGGAGGTGTTCGACGCGGTGGTCGCGGCCAAGAACGCGCGGTGAATCCAGCGCTGAATTTCGGCCAGGGACGCCCTCTGAGCAGGGCGCATTTCCGATGAGCGGGCGCCCCATGGGCGGTTAAAGCGCGGGCGCGAAAGGCAAAGCCCAGCCCCCTCGACCGGGGCCGCTTCGGCAAGGAAAGTCCAAATCGGCTCCAACACTCGACAGGCCCGATGCGTTCACGTCCGCGGAGGCGTCCACTGGACCGAGGGGACAGACCCGTCCCCTCGCCCGGCGGAAACGAGGAGCTGGCATGAGTGAGACCGCCGTCGTCCACGAGTCGTATTCCTTCGTCTGCATGCGTTGCGGACACGGCTGGGAGCAGTCGTACGACATCGAGCACCACGTCGACGGGGAGGGCCGGGAGTTCGTGACCTACATAGCCGACGGCCGTGCCGTGCCGTCGCCGCTGAGCCGGCCCGCCTGCAGGAACTGCGACGGCCACGTCGTGCGCATCATGCGCGCGGGCCAGGTGTCCTCGGCGCTCAGCGCCGCGCGGCGACAGCCGTCGGTGCCCCGGCAGGGGGAGCGGGCCGAGGACGAGGCGGCACAGGACCGGCCGCAGGACGAGGCGGCCAGGGACCACCACTGGCACCTGTCCGACCTGCTGCACCCGTTCCAGCGCAAGGCGAGCTGAGCGAACGGGTTCGGGGGCGGGGCGTGCCCCTTTCGTAGGATCGGGGCATGCCTTCGAAGAACGACAAGAACGCGGCGCCGCCGCTCCCGGAGCCCCTGCGGGTACCGGTCGCCGATTCCCACACCCACCTCGACATGCAGTCGGGGACCGTGGCGGAGGGACTCGCGAAAGCCGCGTCCGTCGGGGTCGCCACCGTCGTGCAGGTCGGCTGCGACGTGAAGGGCTCGCGGTGGGCCGCCGAAACGGCCGCCGCGTACGAGAGCGTCCACGCGACGGTCGCCCTGCACCCCAACGAGGCACCGCGGATCGTGCACGGCGACCCCGACGGGTGGTCGCGCCAGGGGGCGCGCGAGCCGGGCGGCGACGCCGGCCTCGACGAGGCGCTCGCCGAGATAGACCGCCTGGCCGCGCTGCCCCACGTCAAGGGTGTCGGCGAGACGGGCCTCGACCACTTCCGCACCGGCCCCGAGGGCAAGGCGGCGCAGGAGCGGTCCTTCCGCGCCCACATCGAGATGGCCAAGCGGCACGGCAAGGCCCTCGTCATCCACGACCGCGACGCCCACGCCGACGTCCTGCGCGTCCTCAAGGAGGAGGGCGCCCCCGAGCGCACCGTCTTCCACTGCTACTCCGGCGACGCCGAAATGGCCGAGATCTGCGCCCGCGCCGGCTACTACATGTCCTTCGCGGGCAACGTCACCTTCAAGAACGCCCAGAACCTGCGCGACGCCCTCGCCGTCGCCCCGCTGGAGCTGGTCCTCGTGGAGACCGACGCGCCCTTCCTGACGCCGGCGCCCTACCGCGGGCGGCCCAACGCCCCGTATCTCGTGCCGGTGACGGTGCGTGCCATGGCCGCCGTGCGCGGCATCGACGAGGACACCCTCGCGACGGCCCTCGCGGCGAACACGGCCCGCGCGTTCGATTACTGACCGTACGGAGGCTTCGGTCACGGACCGTACCGACTGACTGTCCGTAGTCGCGTCGCTTTGGAGAGTGACCACCGCTCCGCTAGGTTCTGGAGGCCCGATCCGGACCCCTCTGGCCTTCTGGAGCGTGTCGGCGTGAGCAAGTACCAGACGTTCGAGACGTACGGCCCGACCGAGCCGTCCGCCGACTCCGAGGCGCCCGCCGCCGACGTGCACGGTGCGGGAACCCAGGTGTACGGGGTCTGCGCGGCGCCCGGGACCTACGAGGACACCTACCGGCCCGCCTACGAGACCCCGGGGCTGCCGTTACCCCGCCATGCGGCCAGTCCCGAGCCCGCGTCCGGGCTCGCGCGCGCCACGGCGGGGCGGCGCTCCGCGCGCCGGCGCAGGGCGCGGTACGCCGAGCGCGTCGACGGCCCGCTGCGCCGACTGCTCCCGCAGGCGCTGGTGGTCGCCTTCCTCGCCGGCGGCACCACCGCCTTCGTCGCCGAGGACAGGGCGATCGAACTGACCGTCGACGGCAAGACGCGCACCCTGCACACCTTCGCCGACGACGTGACGGAACTGCTCGCGGAGGAGGGCGTCGAGGTCGGGGCGCACGACAGGGTGGCGCCCGCCCCCGGCTCCGAGCTCACCAGCGGCGACGAGATCGCCGTCCACTACGGGCGTCCCGTACGGCTCACCCTGGACGGGCAGCGGCACGAGGTGTGGACGACGGCGCACACGGTGGAGGAGGCGCTGCGACAGCTCGGGGTGCGAGCGGAGGGCGCCTACGTGTCCACCGCGCGCCACCTGCGCATCGGGCGCGAGGGACTCGCGCTGGACGTGCGCACCGAGCGCTCCCTGACGATCATGGCGGACGGCCGGGCCCGCACCCTGCGCACCAACGCCGCGACCGTCCGCGAGGCCGTCGCGCAGGCCGGGATCACCCTGCGCGGCCAGGACACCACCTCCGTCCCGCCCGGCAGCTTCCCGCGCGACGGCCAGACCGTCACCGTGCTGCGGATCACCGCCACGAAGGAGGTCCGTGAGGAGCCGATCCCGTTCGCGGTACGGCGCACCGAGGACCCCTCGCTGTTCCGGGGCACGCAGGTCGTCGACCAGGCGGGCCGGCCGGGGCTGCGCCGGATCACCTACTTCCTGCGCACGGTCAACGGGGTACGTCAGAAACCGCGCCGGACCAGGACCGAGGTGGTGCACGAGCCACGGACACAGGTCGTGCGGGTGGGCACCAAGCCGCTGCCGACGTCGACGGGCGGCGCGGACCGGCTCAACTGGCGGGGCCTCGCGGTCTGCGAGTCGGGCGGCCGCCCCGACGCCGTCGACCCCTCCGGCAACTACGGCGGCCTGTACCAGTTCGACACCCGGACCTGGCAGAGCCTCGGCGGCACCGGACGCCCCCAGGACGCACCGGCGGCGGAGCAGACGTACCGCGCGAAGAAGCTGTACATGCGGCGCGGGTCGGCACCATGGCCGCACTGCGGGGCTCGCCTGCACGGCTGAGGGCTCGCATGGCGGGGCGGGACGACGGCCGGGCCGGGCCGGGGGTCGCCGGCGCGGCTGAGCGCCCTCACCTGTCACCCCGCGTGATCGCGGTCCGGACCCCGTGGCCCGCCCCGTACCCTTGTGCCCGTGAGCAGCCCCACCCCTGATGCCCTGCTGGGCCCCGCCGACATCCGTGAGCTGGCGGCCGCGCTCGGCGTACGCCCCACCAAACAGCGCGGCCAGAACTTCGTGATCGACGCGAACACCGTCCGCCGCATCGTCCGCACCGCCGACGTCCGCCCCGACGACGTGGTCGTCGAGGTGGGCCCCGGGCTCGGCTCGCTCACGCTGGCGCTGCTGGAGGTCGCCGACCGGGTCACCGCCGTCGAGATCGACGACGTGCTGGCCGCCGCGCTGCCCGCCACGATCACCGCCCGGATGCCGGAGCGCGCCGACCGGTTCGCGCTGGTCCACACCGACGCGATGCACGTCGCCGAACTGCCGGGACCGCCGCCGACCGCGCTGGTCGCGAACCTCCCGTACAACGTGGCCGTGCCCGTCCTGCTGCACATGCTCGAGACCTTCCCGACCATCGAGCGCACCCTGGTCATGGTCCAGTCCGAGGTCGCCGACCGGCTCGCCGCGGCACCCGGTTCGAAGGTCTACGGCGTTCCGTCCGTGAAGGCCAACTGGTACGCCGAGGTCAAGCGGGCCGGTGCCATCGGCCGCACTGTCTTCTGGCCCGCGCCCAACGTCGACAGCGGGCTGGTGTCGCTGGTGCGGCGGAGCGAGCCGCTCAAGACCACGGCGTCGAGGGCGCAGGTCTTCGCGGTGATCGACGCGGCGTTCGCACAGCGCCGCAAGACGCTGCGGGCCGCGCTCGCCGGGTGGGCCGGGTCGGCGGCCGCGGCGGAGAAGGCACTGGTCGCGGCGGGTGTCTCCCCCCAGGCGCGCGGGGAGTCGCTGACGGTCGAGGAGTTCACGCGGATCGCGGAGGCGGCCCAGTGAGTGTCACCGTGCGCGTGCCCGCGAAGGTCAACGTCCAGCTCGCCGTGGGGGCCGCCCGCGCGGACGGCTTCCACGACCTTGCCAACGTCTTCCTCGCGGTCGGCCTCTACGACGAGGTGACCGTGACCCCGGCCGCCGAACTCACCGTCACCTGCGAGGGCCCGGGCGCCGACCGGGTCCCCCTGGACCGTACGAACCTCGTGGCCCGCGCGGCCGAGGCGCTCGCCGGGCGATACGGGATCGACCCGGCCGTGCACCTCCACATCACCAAGGACATCCCCGTCGCCGGGGGCATGGCGGGCGGCAGCGCGGACGGCGCGGGCGCGCTGGTCGCGTGCGACGCGCTGTGGGGTACGGGGGCGTCCCGCGAGGAACTCCTCGACATCTGCGCCGAGTTGGGCAGTGACGTGCCGTTCAGCCTGGTGGGCGGGGCGGCCCTGGGCGTCGGACGGGGTGAGACGCTGACGGCCCTGGAGGTCGGCGGCACGTTCCACTGGGTGTTCGCGATGGCCGAGCGGGGGCTGTCGACACCGGCCGTCTTCCGCGAGTTCGACCGGCTCGCCGAGGGCACGGACGTCCCCGAGCCCGTCGCCTCCGAGCGACTCCTCGACGCCCTGGCCGCCGGCGACCCCGACGCGCTCGCCGCGACGGTCTCCAACGACCTCCAGCGCGCAGCGCTCTCCCTCTACCCGGAACTCACCGCCACCCTCACGGCAGGCCGCACGGCAGGCGCACTCGCCGCACTGGTCTCGGGCTCGGGCCCGACGACGGCGTTCCTCGTGCGCGACGCGGAGTCGGCGGCGAAGGTCGCGGAGGCACTGGGGACTTCTGGAACATGTCGGACCGTACGTGTCGCGTCGGGACCGGCGCGGGGAGCGACGGTGGTGTGACGCTCCGCCCAGCCGACCAAGGGCGCGGGGCTGTACCGACAGGCGGCTCCGCCGCGTGGACGTGACCAGCCACCGCGCACCCGCAGTACCCGCAGCTGCCGAACCACGCACCCCGGACCCCCTGGGCGCGAGCCGACTACCCTGGAGGGTCGATCCATCCCCCCGGGCAGGAGTGAAATGGCCGTCAACCTGGTCAATGTCGAGAACGTCAGCAAGGTGTACGGCACCCGTGCCCTGCTCGACGGCGTCTCGCTCGGCGTGTCCGAGGGGGATCGGATCGGAGTGGTGGGCCGCAATGGGGACGGCAAGACGACGCTGATCCGGATGCTCGCCAAGCTGGAGGAGGCGGACACCGGCCGGGTCACGCACTCCGGTGGGCTGCGGATGGGCGTGCTGACGCAGCACGACTCCCTCGACCCGGAGGCGACCGTCCGCCACGAGGTCATCCGGGACATGGCCGACCACGAGTGGGCGGGCAACGCGAAGGTCAGGGACGTACTGACCGGGCTGTTCGGCGGCCTGGACCTGCCAGGCTTCCCGCAGGGTCTCGACACCGTCATCGGCCCGCTCTCCGGCGGCGAGCGACGCCGTATCGCGCTCGCCAAGCTGCTCATCGACGAGCAGGACATGATCGTCCTCGACGAGCCGACCAACCACCTCGACGTCGAGGGCATCGCCTGGCTCGCCCGGCACCTCCAGGTGCGCCGCTCCGCGCTGGTGTGCGTCACCCACGACCGCTGGTTCCTCGACCAGGTCTGCACCCGCATGTGGGACGTCCAGCGCGGCACCGTCCACGAGTACGAGGGCGGCTACTCCGACTACGTCTTCGCCCGCGCCGAGCGCGAACGCATCGCCGCGACCGAGGAGGCCAAGCGGCAGAACCTGGTCCGCAAGGAGCTGGCCTGGCTGCGCCGAGGGGCGCCCGCCCGTACCTCCAAGCCCCGCTTCCGCGTGGAGGCCGCCAACGAGCTCATCGCGGACGTACCGCCGCCCCGGGACAGCTCCGAGCTGATGAAGTTCGCCTCCTCCCGGCTCGGCAAGACCGTCATGGACCTGGAGGACGTCACCGTCCAGGCCGGTCCGAAGGTGCTGCTGAAGCACGTGACGTGGCAGCTCGGCCCGGGCGACCGTATCGGCCTGGTCGGGGTGAACGGCGCCGGGAAGACGTCCCTGCTGCGGGCCATGGCCGACGCCGCCCGCAGTGAGGGAGAGCGCCAGCCTGTCGGCGGCCGGGTCTCCGTGGGCAGGACCGTCAAGCTCGCCTACCTCTCCCAGGAGGTCGCCGAACTGAATCCGGCCCTGCGCGTGCTGGAGGCCGTGCAGCAGGTCCGTGAGCGCGTCGACCTCGGCAAGGGCCGCGAGATGACCGCCGGGCAGCTGTGCGAGACGTTCGGGTTCAGCAAGGAGAAGCAGTGGACGCCGGTCGGCGACCTGTCCGGCGGTGAGCGGCGCCGGCTCCAGCTGCTGCGGCTGCTGATGGACGAGCCCAACGTCCTCTTCCTCGACGAGCCCACCAACGACCTGGACATCGAGACCCTGACCCAGCTGGAGGACGTCCTCGACGGCTGGCCCGGCTCGATGATCGTCATCTCCCACGACCGGTTCTTCGTCGAGCGCACCACCGACAAGGTGTACGCCCTCCTCGGCGACGGCGCGCTGCGGATGCTGCCGCGCGGTATCGACGAGTACCTGGAGCGCAGGCAGCGCATGGAGGAGGCCGCGGCCGCCGCCGCGCCCGTGGCGAGTCGGCCCGCCCCGGAGAAGAACGCCGCCGACCAGCGCGCCGCCAAGAAGGAACTCCAGCGGATCGAACGGCAGTTGGACAAGGTCTCGGAGAAGGAGTCCAAGCTGCACGCGCGGATCGCCGAGAACGCCACCGACTTCGCCAAGGTCGCGGAACTCGACGCCGAGCTGCGCGAGTTGGCCGGTGAGCGGGACGAACTCGAGCTGCGCTGGCTGGAACTCGCCGAGGACGCGTAGGCGGCGCGCGCGCCGCGTGAAGGGGGCGTGAAGGCGCATAACGGGGGTGTCACGGCCCGGTTCGCCCTTGGGAACAGCGGCGGATCCGGGCCGCTGCGCTGTCAGTACCGGGTGATAGAAAGAGCCGTCTGTAACTGCCTGAGTACGACTCTGAGTCCTTCACGAACCTCAGGGCGTGGCTAAAAATCAGTGAGCGAGGGGGACACGCTGATGACTCAGCCGCCCAACCAACCGCCCGAGCAGGGCGGTTTCGGAGCACCGCAGGACCAACCGCCCCAGCAGGGCGGCGGCTTCGGCGCGCCCCAGACCCCACCGCCACCCCAGGGCCCACCGCCGGCCGCACCTCAGGGCCCACCGCCCGCCGCACCTCAGGGCCCGCCCGCCCAACAGCCCGGTTACGGCTACCCGCAACAGCCTGGCCCCTACGGCCAGCCCAGCGGCCCGTACGGCCCCCCGGGCACCCCGCAGCCAGGCCCGTACGGCCAGCCGCAACAACCGGGCCCGTACGCCCAGCCGCAGCAGCCGGGTCCGTACGGCCAGCCCCAGCAGCCCGGCCCGTACGGCCAGCCCGGCTACGGCTACCCGCCCCAGCCCCAGTTCCCCGGCGCGCCCGGCACCCCGCCGCCCGGATCCGGCTCGCGCAACCCCTTCAAGGGCAAGCCCGCGATGGTGATCGGGGCCGCGGTGGCGGCGCTGCTCGTCATCGGCGGCACCGTGTGGGCCGTATCGGGTGACGACGGCGACGGCGAGAAGAAGCCGGTCACCCAGCAGAGCGACGACGCCAAGCCCACCGCCACCGAAAGCCCGGTCAACCAAGGTGACGGCAGCGGCGACGGCGGCGAGGACCTCGAGGACTTCAACGCCGACCGGCAGGCCGGCGAGGCGAAGGTGCTCTGGTACAAGGAGGCGCCCGACGCGCCCGGTTCCGGCGCCGACGCCCCCGGCATGTGGATCACCGACAAGGCCGCCGTGAAGGCGGCCTACAAGGACCTCGTCGCCTACGACGTCGGTAACGGCACGCCCACCTGGGACGCCATCACCTTCAAGGAGAAGATCTGCGCGGTCACTCCGCAGCAGACCTCCGACAACAAGATCGTCGTCGCGTACATGAGTGGCTCCAGCGACCGCGCCAAGTGCAACCAGCTCCAGCAGATCGACCTCAACACCGGCGAGAAGGGCTGGAGCGGCACCGTCTCCGACGGCGAACTGTTCGACAGCGCGCTCAGCATCGAGCTCTCCATCACCGGCAAGACGCTGATGGTGGGCCGCTCGCAGTCCGGCTCGGCGTTCGACGTGGAGACCGGCAAGAAGCTGTTCGACAAGAAGAAGTACGGCGACGCCTGCTTCCCGACCGCGTTCGCGGGCGGCGCGAAGCTGATCTCCGTCGCGTCCTGCGACGCCACCGGTGCCAACGAGCACGACGAGATGCAGGAGCTGGACCCGACGACCGGCAAGGTCAAGTGGACCCAGAAGTTCGACAAGGGCTGGACGGTCTCGCACACCTTCTCCGTCGACCCGCTGGTCGTCTACAGCACCAACAAGGACAAGAACGCCTGGAACATCGCCACGTTCAAGTCCGAGGGTGGCTTCCGCTCCCAGGTCGGTTTCGACGAGGACTTCGCCCCCGACTGCGGCTTCACCGTCCTGCAGCGCGACCTCACCGGCTGCGAGAGCGTGGCGTCCGACGCCGCCACCCTCTACCTGCCCACCGAGGCGAAGAGCGGTCCCAACGAGATCGTCGCCATCAACCTCGCCGACGGCAAGGAGAAGTGGCGTGTGAAGTCCCCGACCGACGAGTCGATGGTGCCGATCAAGGTCGAGGACGGCAAGCTCGTCGCGTACGTCGAGCCCTCGTACGACGCCGCCGGGCAGATCGTGTCGATCCCGACGATCGGCAGCAGCCACAAGACGTCGAAGCTGCTGCAACTGCCGGAGGCGACCGCCGAGATCGAGAACAGCTTCTTCTCGCGGGACATCGACTGGGTCGACGGGCGCTTCTACATCTCCAGCACGCGGCTGTCGGGCAGGGACGAGGCGAAGGAGAAGCTGATGCTCGCCTTCGGCAAGTGAGCCGGCCGACGCCTCATCCCCGACTTCTTCCGCTCCGTCTCCCCGAGGTACCCACACCATGACCCAGCCGCCGCCCCCACCACCCAACCAGCCCCCGCAGCAGCCGGGCTTCGGCGCGCCGCAGCCCCCGCAGGACACCCCTCCGCCGCAGCAGCAGCCGGGCTACGGCGCGCCGCAGACCCCGCCCGCCCCTCCCGGCCCCCCGCAGCCGGGCTACGGCTACCCGCAGACCCCCCAGGTGCCACCGCCCGGCCCACCACAGCAGCAGCCGGGCTACGGCTACCCCCAGCAGGGCCAGCCCCCACAGGCGCCGCCCGGCTACGGCTTCCCCGGCCAGCAGCCGAACCCGTACGCGACGCAGCCGCAGCCGCCGTACGGCCAGCCACCCCAGCCGAACCCCTACGGCCAACAGCCGGGCTACGGCTACCCGGGCCAGCCGACCATGCCGATGCAGCCGCAGGCTTCCACCGGGGGGCGGAAGTTCAACGCGCAGGTGGCGATCATCGTCGGCGCGGTCGTGGCGATCGCGCTGATCATCGGCGGTGGTGTCTGGTACGCCTCGTCCTCCGGTCACGACACCAAGAAGGACGACACCGCGAGCTCCAACGGCGGCACCGGGGGCAAGGACGACAAGGGCGGCTCCGGCGGCACGTCCTCCGGGGGCAAGGAGAAGGCACCCGCCGACCCCAGCGCCCAGGTTCTCTTCAAGGTGCCCTCGCCGCAGGTCGGCGAGGACGACAGCGCCTCGGTGAACGGCTCCTGGCTGACCGACAAGGCGTACGTCAAGACGGGCTTCGCCGAGATCGTCGGCTACGACCTCGACAAGGGCACCAAGCTGTGGACGATCAAGCTGCCCGGTGAGGTGTGCCAGGCCAGCCGGTTCGCCACGGACGACGACAAGACGGCGATCGTCTTCCGGCCCAAGATGTCGTCCAAGAACGACACCGCGGGCTGCAGCCAGGTCGCGGCGATCGACCTCTCCGGCGGCAAGAAGCTGTGGGAGAAGACCGTCGAGTCCGGTGACTACCCGATCACCTTCGACAACGTCACCGTCAGCGGCAAGACCGTCGCCGTCGGCAGCAGCGACGGCGGCGCCGCCTTCGACATCGGCACCGGCAAGGTGCTGTGGCAGCCGAAGCAGACCGACACCTGCTACGACGACGGCTACGGCGGCGGCCCCAAGCTCGTCGCGGTGCGCAAGTGCGGCGACTACGAGGCGCGCGAGCTGCACATCCAGACCATCGACCCGGCCTCCGGGAAGGTGATCTCCGAGTACAAGCTGGCGAAGGGCATCGAGTACGCCAGCATCGTCTCCACCGACCCGCTGGTCGTGGCCGCCGACGTCGGCGACAGCGCCGGTGACGGCAGCGGCATCTCGGACTTCTTCTCCATCGACAACAAGACCGGCAAGCTGCGCACCCGCATCTCGGCGCCGGGCGACTCGTACGCGGCCCGCTGCGACGGCATCACCAGGATCGAGTACTGCACGGGCCTGGTCGTCGGCAACGACCGCCTCTACATCCCGACGGAGGAGCACGACGGCACCGGTGAGTACAGCCGGACCAACGAGATCGTCGCGTTCGACCTGGGCACCGGCAAGCAGACCGGCCAGCGCGCCGACGCCGGGGACGGCTTCGAGATCACGCCGCTGCGCATGGACGGTAGCAACCTGATCGCGTACAAGCGCCCGCCGTACGACGAGGGCGGCCAGGTCGTCACCATCGAGGGCGGTTCCTTCAAGCAGACGAAGCTGCTGCAGAACCCCGACACCGAGTCGGTGCGGGACGTCGAGACCAGCATGTCCCCGGACTACTCCGAGATCCTCTACGCCCAGGGGCACCTGTTCATGTCGCAGGTGTACGCGGACTCCTCCAGCGGCGGCGAGAAGGAGTACCTGGCGGTCGGCTTCGGCACGAAGAGCTGACGCCCTCCCGCACCGTCGACCCCGTCCCTGCTCAGGGGCGGGGTCATTCACTTACCGCGCATCACCCTCGAATGAGCGGTATTTCGGCGATCCAGGGCACTTCTCACGAGTAGGGGAAGCGCAACGTCGAACAAGCGTGTAGCTTCCGGGGGCATGAAGGGCGGGGGTGCCGGGGGGCGCCGGGGGACTGGGGGGTTGGCTCGATGGGAGTGCGGCTGATGGTGGTCGACGACCACCGACTGCTGGCCGAGGCACTGGCCTCGGCGCTGAAGCTGCGGGGACACCGCGTGCTGGCCGCGGCGGCACCGGCCGCAGGCGCGGCGGAACTGGTGATCACCCGGGCACCGGAGGTGTGCCTGCTCGGTACGGCGACACCGGCCGAGCCGGGCATGTTCGACCCGGTGGTCCGTATCAAGCGGGAGCGCCCGCAGGTGGCGGTCCTGGTCCTGGGTCCGGTACCGAGCCCCCGAGGCATCGCGGCAGCCTTCGCCGCGGGCGCGTCCGGCTACGTACGCCACGACGAACGCATCGAGGGCGTGGAGCGCGCGATCATGAAGGCGAGGGCGGGCGAGGCGGCGGTGGCTCCGCAGCTGTTGCAGGGAGCGTTCGCCGAACTGCTGAACCCGGCGGCCCAGCCGGACGACGAGGGCCAACGCCTCCTCGAAATGCTCACCCCACGCGAGATCGAGGTCCTGGTCCGAGTAGCCGACGGCGAGGACACCCGCCTCATCGCCGCCGGAATGGGCATCGCTCCCTCAACCGCCCGCACCCACGTCCAACGCGTCCTCATGAAACTCGGCGTCGGCTCCCGCCTGGAGGCAGCGGCCCTGGCGGCGAGGACGGGCCTACTGGACCGAGCGGGCCCTCACCCGGGCTCGACCCCGGACGCGTAGGCCCGGGACGGCTCGACCTGGGCGCGATCGGAGGGTGTGTGCCACACCTGCGGTGCCCAGCCCTGCTCTTTGCCTGGCCAACCTTGTCCAGCTGGCCGGTGGCGCCGCCCTGTACCGCGTTGAGCCGAGGCTCCACTGCTGGGGCTCGGACCGGATCGCCCGCGAGCCCGAGGGCGCCTACGTCTGCTACGACTTCTGAGCGGGCCACGGTTTCCGAGCGGGCCGTCTCTCAGCGGCGGGCCGCAGAAGCCGCGCGATCAGCAGGGCGGTAGGAACCCGCCGCCAGCCGCAAACGAAGCTCTCGAGGCCACCGGTCACCTTGCGGCCGGTGTCTGGGCCAGGACTCCGGGGCCTTGGCGGGCATTCAAGGGTGGCCCGCAGGGCCATCGGCGCAGCCGACGCGAAGCGCCCTCTACTCGGGGCGCGGAGGCACGACACAGACGTAGAAGCGGGCGGCCCGACGGTCACCCCCATGAAGCATGCCCTGCGCTGGCAAAAGTCCACGTTCTCGGGAGGCGGCGAGGGCAACACCTGCGTCGAACTCGCCGCCACCCCCACGACCCTTCACCTCCGCGAGAGCGACACCCCCGCTACGGTCCTCACCACCACCCCAGCCGCCCTCGCGCACCTCCTGGCAGGCATACGTACCGGCTCGCTCTGAGGCCCTCCGAGAGTGTTCGGAGCCGTTTCAGCTGCGCTTCCGCATCGATGAACAGAGTGCCGGTGGGGGCGTCACGCAGCACAGAGTCCAGTTGGCGGAGCGGTCCGCCCATGTACATCATCGACGCGTCGGCACCGGCGAAGCCGACCGCTCGCCGAGGAGGTACGGGAACAGGGCCGGGAGGAGGGCCGCGTCGATGCGCTCGCCAAGGTGACTCTCAGCATCCTGCGCTGGCGCGGCCTCGACTTCCGACGCCGTGCGCGAGCGTGTCGAGGCCTGCACCGACATCGACCAGCTCACGGTCTGGTCCGAGCGAGCCGTCCACGCCAACGAGGCCGACGAACTGTTCGCCGCGGAGTAGCCCCCCTTACAGCGAAACGGGGCTGGACCTCTCCCCTGCGGCTCCAGCCCCGTCCCATCCGCTACTCCGGCGCCCCCTTCTCCTCCCCCACCGGCAACGGCGGCGCAGGCACTGCCATCGGCCTCAGCCACAGCCACGCCAGGAAGAAGATCCCCAGGGCCAGCATCCCCAGCCCCGTCCAGAGGTTGATGTTGATCCCCTGTGCCTTGTCGATGTCGGCGTCGCTGTCGGTCAGGCCGGTGATCGTGAGGATGACGCCGTAGAGGACGAACAGGCCTCCGATGATGCGGCGCAGGTCGAAGATGCGGGCCGCCGTCGCGGACTTCTCCTCCAGCTCGGTGACCTCACGCTGGACATCCGCCTCGGAGTACCCCGCCCGCCGCAACCGCTCGGCCGCCTCGGCGCGCTCGTCGGGTTCGAATTGCTCAGCCATGGTTCTTCCATCCTCCCGCGCAAAGCACTGGCGGGCTCAGAACGAGAACGGGATGTAGCAGGCCGCAGCCAGGATCACCGCGCCCCACCCCAGCAGCGCCGGCTTCCGGTACCAGGCGTCGTCGCCCGCCGCCGGCGGCTCGGCCATCCCCGGAGACCGGGTGCCGTACACGAGACCCTGAAGCTCCTCCTCCGGCTTCGGCGCCGTGAACAGCGACACCGCCACCATCACCACCGCGCCCGCCACGAAGCCCGCGATCGCCGAGACGAAGTTCGCGCCCTGGTCGGAGGGGATCGAGATGATGTCCTGCTTGTAGAGGACGAAGTAGTTGATCATCGCGGCGGTCGTGCCCGCGAGCAGGCCCCAGAACCCCGACTTCATCGACGCCCGCTTCCAGAACATGCCCACGATGAAGACCACGAACATCGGCACGTTGAAGAAGCTGAACAGCGTCTGCAGGTAGCTCATGATGTTCGAGAAGGACGACGCCAGGAACGCCGTGCCGACCGAGGCCGCGACGCCGATCGCCGTGATCAGCCGGCCGAAGCGGACGTAGTACGCGTCCTCCCGGCCCCGCACCACGTACCTCGCCCACACGTCGTTCGTGAACACCGTGTTGAAGGACGACACGTTCGCCGCCATGCCCGCCATGAACGCCGCCAGCAGACCGGTGACGGCGATCCCCAGCACCCCGTTCGGCAGCAACCGCGCCATCAGATACGGGATCGCGTCGTTGTACTGGAGATCCGAGTCCGCCGTACCGATCTTCGGGACCAGGACCGCCGCCACCAACCCCGGGATCATCACCAGGAAGACGATGAAGATCTTCGGGTAGGCCGCGATCAGCGGCGTCCGCTGCGCCGCCGACAGGTTCTTCGCCGACAGAGCCCTCTGCACCTCCGCGAAGTTCGTCGTCCAGTAGCCGAAGGACAGCACGAACCCGAGCCCCAGCACGATCGTCAGCCAGTTCGCCCCCAGCGGGTTGTCGCTGCCGATGCCCGTGCCACCCCACGCCGTGACGAAGTCGTCCCCGTGCGTCTTCGTCAAGGAGTCCGTCAGGCCGTCCCAGCCGTTCACCCGCTTCAGGCCGAGCACGGACAGCGGGATCAGCGCCGCGAGGATCACGAAGAACTGGAGCACCTCGTTGTAGATCGCCGAGGACAGGCCGCCCAGGGTGATGTACGCGAGGACGAAGGCGCCGGCGACGACGATCGCGACCCACTGCGGCCAGCCCAGCAGCGCCTCGACGACGATCGCCAGCGCGTACAGGTTCACTCCCGCGATCAGGATCGCCGCGAAGGCGAAGAGCAGCGAGCTGAGCAGATGGGCCGCCTTGTCGAAGCGCAGCAGCAGGAACTCCGGGACCGAGCGGACCTTGCTGCCGTAGTAGAACGGCATCATCACCAGGCCGAGGAAGACCATCGCCGGGATGGCGCCGATCCAGTACCAGTGGACGGTGTAGGCGCCGTACTGCGCGCTGTTGGCGGCCATGCCGAGGATCTCGGTGGCGGCCAGGTTGGCCGAGATGAAGGCGAGGCCGGTGATCCACGCGGGCAGGGAGCGGCCGGAGAGGAAGAAGTCCAGGCTGGTCTTCACCGAGCGGCGGGCGGCGAAGCCGATGCCCAGAACCACGACGAAGTAGATCCCGAGGATCGTGTAGTCGAGCCAGTTCGTGGGGAGCCGCAGCTCCGCCGCGAGACCTGTCGCGAGAGGTGTGGGGTTTCGCATGCACTGCTCGCTTCTTTTGGTGTTCTTTGTTTGATTGTGATGGTGACGAACGTGGTGGTTTGTGGTTTGATGTGTTTGCTTCTGTTGAGTGCTTTGAGCGCCTTGAGTGCCTTGAGCGGTGTAGGGATGGGGAGTCCGGCGTGAAGAAGACTTCGACCCGGCTGGCCGACGGTCGTGAGCTGATCTACTACGACCTGAAGGACGACTCGCTGCGTGACGCGGTGGACCGGCGCCCCCTGGAGCGGACCGTCACCACTTCGGAGGTACGCCGCGACCCGCTGCTCGGCGACTCCGTCGCCGTCGCCTCGCACCGCCAGGGGCGCACCTACCACCCGCCGGCCGACGAGTGCCCCCTGTGCCCCTCCCAGGGCGAGCGGCTGAGCGAGATCCCGGACTCCTCGTACGACGTCGTCGTCTTCGAGAACCGTTTCCCTTCGCTCGCCGGTGACTCCGGCCGCTGCGAGGTCGTCTGCTTCACGTCCGACCACAACGCGTCCTTCGGAGACCTCACCGAGGAGCAGGCGCGACTGGTGCTCGACGCGTGGACCGACAGGACGTCCGAGCTGTCGCATCTGTCCTCCGTGGAACAGGTGTTCTGCTTCGAGAACCGCGGCGCCGAGATCGGTGTGACCCTGGGGCACCCGCACGGGCAGATCTACGCCTACCCCTTCACCACGCCCCGCACCGCCCTGATGCTGCGCCAGCTGGCCGCCCACAAGGACGCGACCGGCGGGGAGAACCTCTTCGACGCCGTCCTGGCGCGTGAACTCGCCGACGAGCGGGTCGTCCTTGGGGGTGAACACTGGGTGGCATTCGTGCCGTACGCGGCGCACTGGCCGTACGAGGTCCACCTGTACCCGAAGCGCCGCGTGCCCGACCTGCTCGGCCTCGACGAGGAGGCGCGCACAGAGTTTCCCCAGGTCTATCTGGAACTCTTGAGGCGCTTCGACCGGATCTTCGGCGAGGGTGAGCCTCCGACGCCGTACATCGCCGCCTGGCACCAGGCGCCGTTCGGCCAGCTGGAGGAGTTCGACGGCGTCAACCGCGACGACTTCGCGCTGCACCTCGAGCTTTTCACCATCCGCCGCACTTCCGGCAAGCTGAAGTTCCTCGCGGGTTCCGAGTCCGGCATGAACGTGTTCATCAACGACGTGCCGCCGGAGCGCGCGGCCGAGCGACTGCGAGAGGTAGCGAGTTCATGAGCGGGAAGTATCTGGTCACGGGCGGTGCGGGGTACGTCGGCAGCGTGGTCGCCCAGCACCTGCTGGAGGCGGGGCACGAGGTCGTCGTCCTGGACAACCTCTCCACCGGCTTCCGCGAGGGCGTCCCGGCCGGTGCCTCCTTCGTCGAGGGCGACATCCGCGACGCTGCCAAGTGGCTGGACGCCTCCTTCGACGCGGTCCTGCACTTCGCCGCGTCCTCGCAGGTCGGCGAGTCGGTCGTGAAGCCCGAGAAGTACTGGGACAACAACGTCGCCGGCACGATGGCGCTCCTCGGCGCCATGCGCGAGGCCGGCGTGAGCAAGCTCGTCTTCTCCTCCACGGCCGCCACCTACGGCGAACCGGAGCAGGTCCCGATCGTCGAGACCGCCCCCACCCAGCCGACCAACCCCTACGGTGCCTCCAAGCTCGCCGTCGACCACATGATCACCGGCGAGGCGAACGCTCACGGCCTGGGCGCGGTCTCCCTGCGCTACTTCAACGTGGCCGGCGCCTACGGCGCGCAGGGCGAGCGCCACGACCCCGAGTCGCACCTCATCCCCCTCGTCCTCCAGGTCGCCCAGGGCCGCCGCGAGGCGATCTCCGTCTTCGGCGAGGACTACCCGACGCCCGACGGCACGTGCGTACGCGACTACATCCACGTCGCCGACCTGGCCGAGGCCCACCTGCTCGCCCTCAAGGCCGCCCAGCCCGGCGAGCACCTCATCTGCAACCTCGGCAACGGCAACGGCTTCTCCGTCCGCGAGGTCATCGAGACCGTCCGCCAGGTCACCGGCCACCCGATCCCCGAGGTCGTGGCCCCCCGTCGCGGCGGCGACCCGGCGGTCCTGGTCGCCTCCGCCGCCACCGCCCGCGAGAAGCTGGGCTGGAACCCGTCCCGCGCGGACCTCGCGGGTATCGTCGCGGACGCGTGGGAGTTCGCGCAGAACATCGCTAGGGAGCAGTAGTGGGCGCAGAGCAGGTACGGGACGGCTTCGTCGAGCTGTACGGAGTCGAGCCCGAGGGCGTGTGGTCGGCACCGGGCCGGGTCAACCTGATCGGCGAGCACACCGACTACAACGACGGCTTCGTGATGCCCTTCGCACTGCCGCACACCGCGGTCGCGGCGGTCTCCCGGCGCGAGGACGGCGTCCTTCGGCTGCACTCCTCCGACGTCGAGGGCGGCGTGGTCGAGCTGCGGCTGGACGAGCTGGCCCCCGAGGCGGACAAGAACTGGACGGCGTACCCCGCGGGCGTCGTCTGGGCCCTGCGTGAGGCCGGCCACCCCGTCACCGGAGCCGACGTCCACCTCGCCTCGACGGTCCCGTCGGGCGCGGGCCTGTCGTCGTCGGCGGCCCTGGAGGTGGTCATCGCGCTCGCGCTCAACGACCTCTACAACCTCGGCCTCCAGCGCTGGCAGCTGGCCCGCCTGTGCCAGCGCGCCGAGAACGTCTACGTCGGCGCCCCCACCGGCATCATGGACCAGACCGCGTCCGCCTGCTGCGAGGCCGGCCACGCCCTGTTCCTCGACACCCGTGACCTGTCCCAGCAGCAGATCCCCTTCGACCTGGCCGCCTTGGGGCTGCGCCTGCTGGTCGTCGACACCCAGGTCAAGCACGCCCACAGCGGCGGCCAGTACGGCAAGCGCCGCGCCGGCTGCGAGAAGGGCGCTGCCCTCCTCGGCGTCGACGCCCTCCGCGACATCCCGTACACCGACCTGGACGCGGCCCTGGCCCGCCTCGGCGACGAGGAGGAGGTACGCCGCCTGGTCCGCCACGTCGTCACCGAGGACGAGCGGGTCGAGCGGGTGGTGTCCTTGCTGGAGTCGGGCAAGACCCGCGCCATCGGCCCGGTCCTCACCGAGGGCCACGCCTCCCTCCGCGACGACTTCCGCATCTCCTGCCCCGAACTCGACCTGGTCGTCGACACCGCCCTCACCACCGGCGCCCTCGGCGCCCGCATGACCGGCGGCGGCTTCGGCGGCTCCGCGATCGTCCTCGCCGAGGCCACCGACGTCGACACCATCACCAAGGCAGTCGAAGAAGCCTTCACCACGGCAGGCTTCACGGCCCCCCGCGTCTTCGAGGCGGTGCCTTCGGCGGGGGCAGAGCGACTGAGCTGAGCCGCGCTCACCAGCCCTTCGAGGGACCGCACCGGCCCCGTACGCATTGGTCGCGTACGGGGCCGACGTGCGGTGTCCGGGCCTTTGCGTACGGTCTGTACGACACGGATCAGCCCTTGCCCCCCGCCGAGTTGGCGAAGGGCCGGTAGCGTACGCCTGATCACTGCGTCGTCACGGGGAGGGGCCACGCATGGCGTGGGAGGAGTGGGAGCAGCTGAAGGCCAAGGCGGCCGGACGGCAGTCCACAGGAATGCAGCTCAATCAATACCCGGCAGACCAGGGCGGGGACGGCACGCAAGGAGACCTCGTAGCGGGGCAACAGGACCTTGAGGCGGTCGGCAAGGCTGCCCATGACCTGTTCGAGGACTTCACGACGTACAGCGGCCACGCACGTGTGGCTTCCGTTGCGGCCGCAGGCGGACTGAAGAGCGACGGCTTCTCTCTGGGGGCCGCGCTGGAGCACGTGGCGGAGCGCTGGAGCGAGCAGACGAAGACCCTGCTCGACGCCTGTGCCCACATCTCCAACCACCTTCGCTTCACGAAGAACCAGCACGCTGCCGACGAGTCGTACATCGCCGGCACGGTCAGCAGCATCGCCCTGCTGGACGAGGGCTTCGACGACCGGAAGGGCCACTGACGCCGATGGACCTCGACGCCCTGCGCTACGGCAACTTCGCGAAGCTCGGTGAAGCGGTCACCGACTGGGAACAGATGACGAAGAAGCTCGCCGACCTGCAGAAGGATGCCGAGAGCAATCTCAAGGCCAAGGCGGACAAGGCCAAGTGGGCGGGGGTCAACGCCACCGTCAGCCGCGAGTTCATCACCAAGACCGCCGCCGAGTTCGCCGACGCGCACACGCAGGCCGACTCCATCACCAAGATCCTCAGCGATACCCGTGGCGAGCTCATCGAGTTCCGCACACAGGTGAACGACGCCATCGCCCGAGGCGCGAAGCAGAATCTGACGGTGATCGACACCGGCGAAGGTTCGTTCACGGTCACAAGGAACACCCGGCCCGATTGGGCCTCCGACCCCAGCGGAAAGTCCGACGCGGCGGACCAGAAGGCGGTGACCGACCTCTGCGACGAGATTCAGGGCATCCTGAGCAAGGCGACGGAGAGCGACAACAGCGCCGCGAAGGTCCTGCGGCTGCTCGTCGACCAGGCCAAGTACGGCTTCACCGACGCCTCCTACCCGGACCGGGACTCCGCGGCGAAGGCTGTCGCCGCGGCGGAGAAGCTGGCGAAGATGGCCAAGGATCCGGCCGACATGACCCTCGAGGACATCGCCGACTTCAACCGCACGACGGAGTTGTACAGCGGCGACTCGCTGTTCGCCGAGCAGTTCGCGACGCGGCTCGGCCCCAAGGGAACGCTCCAGTTCTGGACCGAGATGACCTACGCTCACGCCGGCGCCAGGGGCTCGGAACTCGAGACGATGAAGAGCCTGCAGAACAACCTGAGCCTGACCCTGGCCACGGCCTCCTTCTCGGACTCCGCCGCCATGCAGGATTGGAAGAAGGACCTCATCGGCGAACGGAACACCAACTTCCGTGCCGCGGACTCCTTCAACCCCGTCGGTGCCCTCGGCTCCCAGGTCATCAGCAGTCTTATGCGGCAGGGCCAGTACGACACCGAGTTTCTCGACGACTACCGGGAGAAGATCTTCAAGGCCGACAAGGGGGCGGGGGACGCGGGCACCCGTGACCTGTGGGTCAAGGGCTACGACGCCCTGGACCTCGTCTTCGGCGACGGCAACGGCCGGGACCCGCTGGAGGGCCTTTTCGAGGGCCTCTCCCACAATCCCGAGGCGGCGACGAACGCGTTCGAGTCCAAGCCGGACCTGGACCACATGCTGGGCACCACCGTGTACACGAACCGTGGGGAATCCCTGGGACGCGCCCTGGAGGCCGCCACAACCGGCGCGGTCGTGGGCGACACCAGCCAGCCGGCCCCGCCGCACAGCGAGACGCAGGTGCGGATCATGAAGAACATCATGGAGGCCGTCGCGCAGCCCGGGGGCGGCGCGGACCTCGTGAGCAAGGGGTTAGGGGAGAGCTTCGGCAACATGGCGGCCTCCTACATGCCGGAAATCAGCCAGACGCTCGCCGGCCATGGTGCGGAATTCGTCTTCCTCACGAACAGCGACGACCCCGACGGCCTGGAGCAGGTCCCGAACGTCGTCAGATTTCTCTCCGCGGTGTCCACCGACCCCGACGGAAGGGCGGGAATCATCCTCGGGGAGAGCATCTACACCAGCACGCTCCTCGAAACGCACCTCACCGACCCGTCGTTGTTCGACGGCTCAGATGAGCAGGTGCTCGCGAACATCGGCAAGAACGCGGGGACCATCGAGGGCATAGTTGCTCACACCTTGGCGGACGACGAAGTGCGAGCAGCCGTCAAGGGCGAGACGGAGTACAACGACGCTCTCAAGGCGAAGGGGGACTTCGCCAAGACATGGGTCGCGATCGGTCTGGCTAACGTGTCGGTCCCTGAGGCGTACGGAGGGGCGGCCATGGGGGCCGTGGGCGGAGGAATGCTCGGAGCCGTCGCCGGGTTGGCCGTCGACCGTGTACTCGAGGGCCAGAACCTCGAGGGCGCCAAGGACGAGGCCCTCTACGCCAGCGCCATGGACTTTTACGAGTCGCGGGACTCGGTGAGTCAGCAGGCGCAGTGGGCCGCGCAGGACACCATCGACCGGAACGGCCTGGATCTTCCCAAGCAAGGCACCAGCGACCTGGTTCGTGATGCCGTGAACAAGGGTTATGACGCCAGTAGCGAGTTGCTGAGCCGGACGAAGGAGCGCCCCTAGTGGACAAGTCGGCGTGGAGTCGGGGAGCGATCGCCACCTGGGAGAGTGGGAAAGGCTTCCTCCTCGGCCTCCTGATTCTTTGTCTTGTGGGTGGTGGCACTTGGCTCTTCATGATTAAAGGTCTCTATCTTCTGCCGGAAAACATGTGTGAGGGCACGCTTAAGCGGGGCGTGGTGACTCAGGTCCTGCCGCACGTGCGATCGGCGGAAGACGGCTCCGGCCGTCTAGGCGCAGGAGAAAGCTTCAGTTTCTCCTGCTACGTGCATACGAGCAGCGCTTCGTCCCTGTGGGGCCGAGCTGAAGTCGAACCCGCTACCAAGGAGCACTGGCTCGAAAGTTATCGTGGAAGTGGAGAGCCTAACCGGATCGTCAGTGTGTCCGTCGATGGGATAGAGGCTCTGGCTCAGCTCGACCTCGACGACGCCGTCGCGGGCGTGTTCGTGCCCTGTATTCCCCCTGTCGTCCCCTCCTACAACGCCTCCGAGACCTACGCGGTCATCACCGAGGTGAGTGTCAGCGGAGACGCCAAGGCCACTGGCACGGCACTACGACAGATTCTGACCGACATCGCCTATCGCCTCACCGAGCACACCTACAAACTGGCCGAGTGTAAGGAAGCCCGCGAGTTTCCCGACGAGCTTCCCCGCTACGAGGACGTCTGAGGGGCCGGTCGTGAAGGACGAGGAGATCGTCAGGTACTTCGACGGTCGCGGTCAGGTCGAACTGCGGATCGGCCGCCACGCGGCCGCTTCGCAGATGCGCCGGATCGAGCAGGTCGCCCATCAGCTCGGCTACCGGCTGCTCTCCAGCGTCAATCGCCGCAGGTTCGGCTGGCAGCTCGTCTACCAACGCGACGACTCCCCTCTCGCCCGCCGCCGTGCCGAGCGGACCATCCAGCGGTTGCGCAGCGGCGGCCCGGTGATGCCCGAGTTCGTTGAGCCACCGCCGCTGCCACCCCCTCCACCGCCTCTCGCGGGGCCCCCGCCCCAACCCCGGCCGGGGCTCCCGGTGCCCGACGGTCCGCCTCCGCCGCCGCCCGTCACAGGGCCGGCGAGTCCGGGCGTGCCGCCCCGCCCGGGTTACCCGCCTCCGCCCGCGCCGCCACCACCGCCGGCCGTCACCCCGGCCTCCGACGCGGAATGAAGTGCCCCGGCTGGTGACGACAGCCCGCCGACCGGGCGGCCGACCCGTCAGGCGTAGTAGGCCCTGTACCAGGCGGACTGCCGGGCGGGCGAGAAATCCTCGAAGTCGCCGGCGTCCTCGCACCGCAGCAGGTGCCGCAGTGCGGCTGCGGCTTCGTGTGACGGGTGGGTGGGGAGGTAGTGCTTGGTGAGGGCCAGTCCGCTGCCGCACAGGAGCTGTACGTCGATCGAGGCGTCGGCGTCCATGCCGGCCGTCTTGGCGCGCCAGATCAGCAGCACGTCGTCGAGGATTCCGGCGTTGAACAACTGGACGCAGGCCAGCTTCATCAGCTCCGTGTTGCCCTGTCCCTGCGCCGCGCGTTCGCGCTCCGTGTGTCGGGCCAGCAGTTCACGCACGTCGTCGAGGTCTCGGCCGTCGGGCCGCAGGCCGTGGCGCTCCAGCCAGGTGTCCTCGTCCATCGCCGTCCCTGTTCTCCCGTCTCCCGGTTCACCCCAACCTCTTCGTCAACGTGAACTCCGTGACCCCCGGCGGGTAGTCCTCGATCGCGCACACCACCTCGTATCCCCGCCGTTTGTAGAACTCCGGGGCCTGGAAGTCCCAGGTCTCCAGGCGGGACCGGGTGCAGCGACGCTCCTCGGACGCGACGCGTTCCGCCTCGGTGAGGAGGTGGGTGCCGAGGCCCCTGCCGCGGTGATGGGGGGCGACCCAGAAGTACGTGATGTGGAGCCAGGTCGTCCAGGTGTGGCCGACCAGGCCGCCGGCCATGGCGCCGGTGTCGGTCAACGCCCAGACGTGGAGGGGGTGTTCGCGTTCGGCGGGGGTGCCGCGCAGGGCGCGTAGTACGGGGGAGGCCGACGTGTCGGAGTCGCGGAGCCGGGAGCGGAGAAGATCGCGCCGGGATTTGTCGACTTCTGTCTCGATACGAAACATGCGGCACACCATAAACGCCCAGGACAGCCAGTTCTGCAAATCGACTTCCGCTCCTGCCTCCCGCCCGTACCCTGATGAACAGCACCGGTGGGGGCCGGTGCTGATCAGGGGGCGAGACAAGTCGGGTACGACGCCCGCAGTGGGGGTAGCAGTTTCTGCACGGCGGCGGCCGTGCGGTGGCGACCCCTCGGGGCGTCGTATCCGCGCCGGTCGTCGTTCTCCGGGCCTGGGTATCCCCTGCTCCTTCAGGAGCTTGGGGAAGGGGGTTTCGTGGTTCGCATCCGAGTCCTGGTCGTCGACGACCACCGTATCTTCGCCGAGTCACTCGCCGCGGCCCTGGCCGCCGAGCCCGACGTCGACGTGTCCGCCGCCGGCAGCGGCCCGGCCGCGCTGCGCAGTATGGAGCGCGCGGCGGCCGAGGGGCGCCGCTTCGACGTGCTGCTCGTCGATGCCGATCTGGGCGGGAATCTGCCGGGCGTACGGCCTGCCGTGCCCGTGCAGGAGGTGGGCGAGGACGGGCTCGTCGACGGGATCTCCCTCGTCGCCGGGGTCCGCACAGCGCAGCCCGCCGTACGGATCGTCGTGCTCGCCGAGAAGGACGATCCGCGCCGGGCCGCCCTCGCTCTGCAGGCGGGGGCGTCCGGGTGGGTGGCGAAGGACTGCTCGCTGTCGCGGCTGCTCACCGTCATCCGGGGGGTGCTGCGGGACGAGACGCATCTGCCGCCCGCCCTGCTCACGAGCGTGCTGCGCGAGCTGACCGCCGCCCGCAAGCACCGCACGGAGAGCGAGCGGTTGGTGGAGTCCCTCACGCCCCGCGAGCGTGAGGTGCTGCGCTGCATGGTCGCCGGGCTGGGGCGCAAGGCGGTCGCCGAGCGGCTGTTCCTCTCCCCGCACACCGTCCGTACCCATATGCAGAACGTCCTCGGCAAGCTCGGCGTCCACTCCACCCTCGCCGCCGTCGCCCTCGCCCGCCGCGCCGGGGTGGGTCCCGTGGATCTAGCCGGGGATGTTGTCGAACGGGGCGGTCAGCTGGCGTAGCAGGCCCGCCAGCTCGCCGCGCTGCGCTCGGGAGAGCTCGGCGAGGATCGCGCGCTCCTGGTCGAGGAGTCCGGCGAGGGCCTGGTCCGCGCGGTCGCGGCCCTCGGCGGTGAGGCGAACCAGCACGCCGCGCCGGTCGCTCGGGTCGGGGAGGCGCTCCACCAGGCCCTTCTTGGCCAGGCGGTCGATCCGGTTCGTCATCGTGCCCGATGTGACGAGTGTCTGGGTGAGCAGTTGACCGGGTGAGAGCTGGTACGGCGATCCCGCGCGCCTCAGCGCGGTCAGGACGTCGAACTCCCACGGCTCCAGCTGGTGCTCGGAGAACGCCAGACGGCGTGCGCGGTCCAGATGCCGGGCCAGTCTGCTGACCCGGCTGAGCACCTCGAGCGGTTCCACGTCGAGGTCCGGGCGCTCCCGGCGCCACGCAGCGACCAGCCGATCGACCTCGTCCTCCATGACGATCAGTGTAGTGGTTGTGTCGACATGAAGTCTCTTGACGTCAAGAGACTTTCGGGGGGAGGGTGGACGTGACCCGACCTCGCCCCCGGCGACTTCCGAGGGAGGCCCCGCCATGCCCGCTCCTGTCTGGGACCCCGCCCAGTACCTGCGTCACGCCGGCCACCGCGCCCGCCCCTTCACCGACCTCCTCGCCCGCGTCCCCGGCCTCCCCGGCGACCCGCCCCGCATCGCCGACCTCGGCTGCGGCCCCGGAAACGTCACCGCCCACCTCGCCGACCGCTGGCCCACCGCCCGCGTCACCGGCTACGACAACTCCACGCAGATGCTCCAGCAGGCACAGGCGTACGCCGGACCCACCCCGGGCGGCGGACACCTCGACTTCGCCCACGCCGACGCCGTCACCTGGGCGCCCCCGGAGACGTACGACCTGATCGTGTCGAACGCCGTGCTCCAGTGGGTCGAGGGGCACCTCGACGCCTTCCCGGCCTGGCTCGACGGCCTCGCCCCCGGCGGGACCCTCGCCTTCCAGGTCCCCCACAACATCGACGCGCCCCTGCACACCCTCATGCGTGAGCTCGCCGGCACGCCCCGCTGGAAGGACCGGCTCGCCCACGTCCTGCGCCGTACGGACTCTGTGCACGCACCCGGCGTCTACCTCGACCGGCTCGCCCGCCTCGGCTGCGAGGCCGACGTGTGGGAGACGACGTACCACCACGTCCTGCAGGGTGACGACGCCGTCCTCGACTGGGTCAAGGGCACCGGCCTGCGCCCCGCCCTCACCGCCCTCGCCGACGACCCCGAGGCCCGCGACACCTTCGTCGCCGAATACCGCGACCTGCTCCGCGAGGCCTACCCAAGCACCGGCTACGGCACGGTCCTGCCCTTCCGCCGCCTGTTCGCGGTGGCCCGGAAGGGGGCTTGATGCTCACCGCCGTCGACCACGTCCAGCTCGCGGCCCCACCCGGCTCCGAGGACCTGCTGCGCCCCTTCTACATCCACGCCCTCGGCATGACGGAGATCCCCAAGCCGCCCGCCCTCGCCGCGCGGGGAGGCTGCTGGTTCCAGGCGGGGAGCGTGCAGCTGCACCTCGGCATCGAGGCGGACTTCCGCCCTGCGAAGAAGGCACACCCGGGGCTGCGGGTCACGGGCATCGACGCGTACGCCGCCCGCCTGGAGGCGCGGGGCGTGACGGTCACCTGGGACACCGGCCTTCCGGGCCACCGGCGCTTCTACGCCGAGGATCCGGTGGGCAACCGGTTGGAGTTCCTGCAGCCCGCCGGCAACGTTTGAGCGGTACCCCCCGGGTTACCCGCTGTGACGACACCGGAGTCAATCAAGTGGGAGTGATCGACGGTGGCACACGAGCAGAAGTCCAAGGCGAAGGCGGAGCAGGCCAAGGGCAAGGCCAAGGAGGCCGCAGGCCGCGCGGTGGGCAACGAGAGGCTGGAAGCCGAGGGCCGGACCGAGCAGGCCAAGGGCGACGCACGTCAGTCCAAGGAGAAGGCCAAGGACGTCTTCCGGCACTGACGACGACACACATGAGTGGGCCCCCGCCCCGACGGGAGGGGGCCCACTCGTGTGCCTCAGGCCTTCCGCCGCCCGATCAGGTGAGGCTTCGCCTCCAGTCCGTCCAGGCCGTGCCACGCCAGGTTCACCAGATGCGCCGCCACCTCCGCCTTCTTCGGGCGGCGGACGTCCAGCCACCACTGGCCGGTCAGGGCGACCATGCCGACCAGGGCCTGGGCGTAGAGAGGGGCCAGCTTGGGGTCGAAGCCGCGGCTCTTGAACTCGCGACCCAGGATGTCCTCCACCTGGGTGGCGATGTCCGAGATCAGTGACGCGAAGGAACCCGTCGACTGCGGGATGGGGGAGTCACGGACCAGGATGCGGAAACCGTCCGTGGACTCCTCGATGTAGTCCAGGAGGGCGAAGGCAGCCTGCTCGCACAGCTCGCGGGGGTGACCGGCCGTGAGCGAACTCGTGACCATGTCCAGCAGGCGCCGCATCTCACGGTCCACGACGACCGCGTACAGGCCTTCCTTGCCGCCGAAATGCTCGTACACCACCGGCTTGGACACCCCGGCCTTCGCCGCGATCTCCTCCACCGACGTGCCCTCGAAACCTTTCGTCGCGAACAGCGTGCGGCCGATCTCCAGCAGCTGCTGGCGACGCTCCGCCCCGGTCATCCGGGTGCGACGCGCACGCCGCGGCTTCTCATTGCTCGGGGTGCTGCTGGAGTCGGTCGCCACGGCGTCAATCATGCCGCCTCGGCCGTCTCCTTCCGGCGCCGGGAGCCGTCTTCACCGGTGTTCCGGCGCGAATCGATACGCGAGCGTGACGGCCAGCGCACGTCGTACGCCCAGCCGAGCTTCTCGAAGATGCGGATGAAGCGCGCCGAGGAGTCCAGCTGGCCCCGCATCACACCGTGCCGCGCCGACGTCGGGTCCGCGTGGTGCAGGTTGTGCCAGGACTCCCCGCACGACAGGACCGCCAGCCACCACACGTTGCCCGAACGGTCCCGCGACTTGAAGGGCCGCTTGCCGACCGCGTGACAGATCGAGTTGATCGACCACGTGACGTGGTGCAGCAGGGCCACCCGGACGAGGGAGCCCCAGAAGAAGCCGGTGAACGCGCCCCACCAGGACATCGTCACCAGACCCCCGATCACAGCGGGCAGCGCCAGCGACACGACCGTCCACAGCACGAACTGGCGGGAGATCGCACGGATCGCCGGGTCCCTGATCAGATCCGGCGCGTACTTCTCCTGCGGCGTCTGCTCCTCGTCGAACATCCAGGCGATATGCGCCCACCACAGGCCCTTGATCAGCGCCGGAACCGTCTCGCCGAACCTCCACGGCGAGTGCGGGTCACCCTCCGCGTCCGAGAACTTGTGGTGCTTGCGGTGATCCGCCACCCAGCGGACCAGGGGCCCCTCCACCGCCATCGAACCCATGATCGCCAACGCGATCCGCAAGGGCCGCTTGGCCTTGAAGGAACCATGCGTGAAGTACCGGTGGAAACCGATCGTGATGCCGTGGCACCCCAGGAAGTAGAAGAAGACCAGCAGGCCGAGGTCCAGCCAGCTCACCCCCCACCCCCAAGCCAGCGGCACCGCCGCGAGCAGCGCGAGGAACGGGACGGTGATGAAGAGCAGAAGGGTGATCTGCTCGATCGAGCGTTTCTGCTCCCCGCCCAGCGTGGCCGAGGAAACAGCGTCGGCACTCGCCTTCTGGGCGTCTTGGATCACGTCGGAGCTTGAGGTCATGGGCGTCCCCTGTGGGGTCGAGAGGTGTGGAAGATGCCGGGTACACAAACCGAGCGGGAGTCGAGCGGGACTCACCTACGGTTCCGTAACCTACGGCGTCGTAAGTATGGCAGCGTGTCGCCCCGCGGCAAGAGCCCGAGAGTCTGCGCGTCCACACCGACACCTATCCTGGGAGTCGGTCGGACAGCGCGGTCCGCTCTGAATCCTTCCCGGATGTATCGCCCGTATGCGGCACCCGCCGCGCCGGAGCCTCTGTCCGGGTACCCCCTCCCAGACGAGCTTCAACACTGCAAGGAGCCGCACCTGTGAGCAGTGCCGACGACCAGACGACGACCAGCAGCGAACTGCGCGCCGACATCCGCCGACTGGGTGACCTCCTCGGCGAGACCCTCGTCCGCCAAGAGGGCCCCGAGCTCCTCGACCTGGTCGAAAAGGTCCGCCGCCTCACCCGCGAAGACGGCGAGGCCGCAGCCGAGCTGCTGCGCGGCACCGAACTGGAGACCGCCGCCAAGCTCGTCCGCGCCTTCTCCACCTACTTCCACCTGGCCAACGTAACCGAACAGGTCCACCGCGGCCGCGAACTGCGCGCCCGCCGCGCCGCCGAGGGCGGCCTCCTCGCCCGCACCGCCGACCGCCTCAAGGACGCCGACCCCGAGCACATCCGGCAGACCGTCCGCCACCTCAACGTCCGCCCGGTGTTCACCGCGCACCCCACCGAGGCCGCGCGCCGGTCGGTACTCAACAAGCTCCGGCGCATCGCCGCACTCCTGGAAACCCCCGTCATCGAGGCCGACCGCCGCCGCTACGACATCCGCCTCGCCGAGAACATCGACCTCGTCTGGCAGACCGACGAACTGCGCGTCGTACGCCCCGAACCCGCCGACGAGGCCCGCAACGCCGTCTACTACCTCGACGAACTCCACGCCGGCGCCGTCGGCGACGTCCTCGAGGACCTCACGTCCGAACTCGAACGTGTCGGCGTCACCCTCCCGGACGACACCCGTCCGCTCACCTTCGGCACCTGGATCGGCGGCGACCGCGACGGCAACCCCAACGTGACCCCCCAGGTCACCTGGGACGTGCTGATCCTCCAGCACGAACACGGCATCAACGACGCCCTGGACATGATCGACGAGCTCCGCGGCTTCCTCTCCAACTCCATCAGGTACACCGGAGCCACCGAGGAACTCCTGGAATCCCTGCAGGCCGACCTCGAACGCCTGCCCGAGATCAGCCCCCGCTACAAGCGCCTCAACGCCGAAGAGCCCTACCGCCTCAAGGCCACCTGCATCCGCCAGAAGCTCGAGAACACCAAGCAGCGCCTCGCCAAGGGCACCCCCCACGAGGACGGCCGCGACTACCTCGGCACCAGCGAGCTCCTCACGGACCTCACGCTCATCCAGACCTCGCTGCGCGAACACCGCGGCGGCCTCTTCGCCGACGGCCGCATGAACCGTACGATCCGCACCCTCGCCGCCTTCGGTCTCCAGCTCGCCACCATGGACGTACGCGAACACGCCGACGCCCACCACCACGCCCTCGGTCAACTGTTCGACCGCCTCGGCGAGGAATCCTGGCGCTACGCCGACATGCCCCGCGAGTACCGCTCCAAGCTCCTCGCCAAGGAACTCCGCTCCAGAAGGCCCCTCGCCCCCACCCCGGCCCCCGTCGACGCCGCCGGCGCCAAGAGCCTCGGCGTCTTCCAGACCGTCAAGCGCGCCCTGGAGGTCTTCGGACCCGAGGTCATCGAGTCCTACATCATCTCCATGTGCCAGGGCGCCGACGACGTCTTCGCCGCCGCCGTCCTCGCCCGCGAGGCCGGCCTGATCGACCTCCACGCCGGCTGGGCCAAGATCGGCATCGTCCCGCTCCTGGAGACCACCGACGAGCTCAAGGCCGCCGACACCATCCTGGAGGACATGCTCTCCGACCCGTCCTACCGGCGCCTCGTCGCGCTCCGGGGCGACGTCCAGGAGGTCATGCTCGGCTACTCCGACTCCTCCAAGTTCGGTGGCATCACCACCAGCCAGTGGGAGATCCACCGCGCCCAGCGCCGCCTGCGCGACGTCGCCCACCGCTACGGCGTACGCCTGCGCCTCTTCCACGGCCGCGGCGGCACCGTCGGCCGCGGCGGCGGCCCCTCCCACGACGCCATCCTCGCCCAGCCCTGGGGCACCCTCGAAGGCGAGATCAAGGTCACCGAACAGGGCGAGGTCATCTCCGACAAGTACCTCATCCCCTCCCTGGCCAGGGAAAACCTCGAACTCACCGTCGCCGCCACCCTCCAGGCGTCCGCCCTGCACACCGCACCCCGCCAGTCCGACGAGGCCCTCGCCCGCTGGGACGCCGCCATGGACGTCGTCTCCGACGCCGCCCACGCCGCCTACCGCCGCCTCGTCGAGGACCCCGACCTGCCGACGTACTTCCTCGCGTCGACGCCGGTGGACCAGCTCGCCGACCTGCACCTGGGCTCCCGGCCCTCCCGCCGCCCCGGCTCCGGCGTCTCGCTCGACGGACTGCGCGCCATCCCCTGGGTCTTCGGCTGGACCCAGTCCCGGCAGATCGTCCCCGGCTGGTTCGGCGTCGGCTCCGGCCTCAAGGCCCTGCGCGAAGCCGGCCTCGACACCGTGCTCGACGAGATGCACGAACAGTGGCACTTCTTCCGCAACTTCATCTCCAACGTCGAGATGACCCTCGCCAAGACCGACTTGCGCATCGCCCAGCACTACGTCGACACCCTCGTCCCCGACGAGCTCCGCCACGTCTTCGACACCATCAAGGCCGAGCACGAGCTCACCGTGCGCGAGGTACTGCGCGTCACCGGAGAGAAGGAACTGCTGGAGGCTCACCCCGTCCTCAAGCAGACCTTCACCATCCGCGACGCCTACCTGGACCCCATCTCCTACCTCCAGGTCACCCTCCTCAAGCGCCAGCGCGACGCCGCGGCCGCCGGCGAAGAGCCCGACCCGCTGCTCGCCCGCGCCCTGCTCCTCACCGTCAACGGCGTGGCGGCCGGCCTGCGCAACACCGGCTGACGCCGGACACGACAGTGCCCCCGGGGACCGATCGTCCTCGGGGGCACTACTCGTTCCGCCGCGGAATCAGCCTCGCTGAGCCCTCCGACGGCGCACAACCAGGAAGCCACCCGCGGCCACCAGCGCGGCCGCGACCCCCGACAGCAGCCCGGCCGGGGCACTGCTGCCCGTCTCGGCCAGATCGCCGCCGCCCGGCCCGCCCGGGGCCACGGACGCGGACACCGACGCAGAGGCAACGGGGCTGTCGGACGGCGACGCCACCGGCTCCGAGCCCGTTCCAGCCGACGGCTCGGAGCTCGTGCTGCCCGACGGCTCAGGGCTCGTGCTGCCCGACGGCGTGGAACTCGTGCTGCCCGACGGCTCCGGCGAACCGCTCGGCGTACTGCCCCCGGTCACCGGGCAGGTGTGCGACAGGTTGAACAGCTTCAAGTCACCGCCCTGCACCTCGGCGACCGCCGACGTCAGCTCCGCACCCGGCAGCGACCACACGTACGCGTGCTTGTCCGACGGCGGACCGAAGTCGGTCACCACCTGCTGCCCGCCCGGCTGGAAGGTCACCGTCAGCTTCACGAAGTCCGTCGAGTTGCCCGGCAGCACGAAGTGCCAGCCGTCCTTGCCGTCGGGGACGCCGGGGCACTCCGCCCGCGACTCCTGCGGGGCGCCCCCGTCCGCGGTGGTCGCCGTGCGCGGAAGCTGCTGCCGCAGCTGCACGGTGTACGTGTCGTCGCCGGTGGCATGGGCGGCGGGAGCCAGCAGGAACACAGCCGAGGACGTGGCGACGAGAACGCCGGCACGGGAGAAGCTACGCATGGGCAGTCCATCTTCGAGTAACGAACGGAAGATGTGGAGGGGGCGGCTCAGCATCCAGCCCCAGCCGTGACCAGGTCAAGCACGAACAGGCAACACTCGTCCCCTCCGCCGCCCCGGAGAACGGCGCAACCCTCAGATCGTCACGAACGCAGCCGTGAGCAGAGTGACCCCCGCTCCCGCAAGCACCCACCCGGCCCGCACCCGCCCCAGCCCACCCGCGACCACCACCGACGCCAGCAGCAGCGCACCACCCAGCGGAATCCACGCGAACAACACCCCCGCCGGCCCCGACCGCACCACGTCGTCCGACCCCGGCTTCACCACCACCGTGTACGTCTGCCCGTCGCGCACCGCCACCGACTTCTCGATGACGACCCGCTTCCGCGCGGACGCCCCCTGCGACATCGGCGTGAACGGCCCCGAACACGTGTCCTCACCACACCGCGTCACCTCGACCGTGCCGCTCTCCCGCCCCTTGGTCAGCATCACGTGCTGAGCTGAACCCCACGAAGCCCAGACCCCCGCGATCAGGATCAACACGGCAACCGTCCCCATCGCCGCGAACCGCCCGAACCGCAACGCGACGAAAGAGGCCTGACGGGAGGAGAGGGCTGTGGCAGGCATGGCCGGGATCATTGGCCATACCCGGACGGCCAGTCAACTCAGCCCAGCATCGGACAAGTCAGGAGTTGTACGTACCCTGCGCCCGCTCCAACCCCTCGATCACCAGACACTCCACAGCATCCGCCGCCCGGTCCACGAAATAGTCCAACTCCTTGCGCTCCGCCGACGCGAAGTCCTTCAACACGAAGTCCGCGACCTGCATACGACCCGGCGGCCGCCCGATCCCGAACCGCACCCGGTGATACTCCGCACCCATCGCCTTCGTCATCGACTTCAGACCGTTGTGCCCGTTGTCACCGCCCCCCAGCTTCAGCCGCAACATCCCGTAGTCGATGTCCAACTCGTCATGGATCGCCACGATATGCGCCAGAGGCACCTTGTAGAACTCCCGCAGCGCGTTCACCGGACCCCCCGACAAGTTCATGAACGACATCGGCTTCGCCAGGATCACCCGGCGATTCGCCGGACCCGGCGGACCGATACGCCCCTCCACGACCTGCGCCTGCGCCTTCCCCGCCCGCTTGAACCGGCCCCCGACCCGCTCCGCCAGCAGATCGGCCACCATGAAGCCCACGTTGTGCCGGTTACCCGCGTACTCGGGCCCCGGATTGCCCAGCCCCACGATCAGCCAGGGGGCGTTGGCATCGGTCGTCACCTGCATATCTCCTTGATACGCGCCGACCGCCGCCCCCGGGAGGGAGCGGCGGCCGGCCAACGAAAGAAAGGGGGAGCGAGGATCAGGCCTCGGCGACCTCTTCGCCCTCGGCACCCTCTGCGCCCTCGACGGCCTCCTCGGCCTGCGCGGCCAGCACCTGCAGGACGACAGCGTCCTCCTCGACGGCCAGCTTGGTGCCCGACGGCAGGGGGATGTCCTTCGCGAGGATGGAGTCACCGGCCGTCAGGCCCTCGACGGAGACCGTCACGGACTCGGGGATGTGCGTGGCCTCGGCCTCGACCGGCAGCGCGTTCAGCACGTGCTCCAGCAGGTTGCCACCCGGCGCAAGCTCGCCCTCGGTGTGCACGTAGATCTCGACGTTGACCTTCTCGCCCCGCTTGACCAGCAGCAGGTCCACGTGCTCCAGGAAGCCCTTGATCGGGTCACGCTGCACGGACTTCGGGATCGCCAGGTGGTTCTTGCCGTCGATGTCCAGCGCGATCAGGACGTTCGGCGTACGCAGCGCCAGCAGCAGGTCGTGACCCGGCAGCGTCAGGTGCAGCGGAGCCTCACCGTGGCCGTACAGGACACCCGGGACCTTGTTGTCACGGCGGATACGACGCGCGGCACCCTTGCCGAACTCGGACCGCGTCTCGGCGGCGAGCTTCACCTCGGACATGTGGATCACTCCTCGTAGAACATAGGAACGGACGTGGTCACCCGGCCACGAACGGCCTGCTACGAAGAGCGCGTCGATAACGGACAACCGCACCCCCGTCAGAAACGGAGTACGGCCTCCCTCGCCGAGCAACTGGAGCAGTCTACTCGGCGAGGGAGGCCGTAGAAAAGTTGATCAAGCGGAAGCTCGTACGCCCTACTGCTCGTCGAACAGGCTCGTCACCGAACCGTCCTCGAACACCTCACGCACCGCACTCGCGATCGTCGGCGCGATCGACAGCACCTTGATCTTGTCCAGCTCCAGCTCACCCGGAGTCGGCAGCGTGTTCGTGAAGACGAACTCACTCACCTTCGAGTTCTTCAGACGATCGGCCGCAGGCCCCGACAGCACACCGTGCGTGGCCGTGACGATGACGTCCTCCGCACCGTGCGCGAACAACGCGTCCGCAGCCGCGCAGATCGTGCCACCGGTGTCGATCATGTCGTCGACCAGGACACAGACACGACCCTTGACCTCACCCACGACCTCGTGGACGGTCACCTGGTTCGCCACGTCCTTGTCACGACGCTTGTGCACGATCGCCAGCGGCGCACCCAGACGGTCGCACCAACGGTCCGCGACCCGCACCCGACCCGCGTCCGGGGAGACCACGGTGAGCTTGTTCCGGTCGACCTTCCCACCCACGTAGTCCGCCAGCAACGGCAGCGCGAACAGGTGGTCCACCGGACCGTCGAAGAAGCCCTGGATCTGGTCCGTGTGCAGATCCACGGTCAGCAGGCGGTCCGCACCCGCCGCCTTCATCATGTCCGCGATCAGACGCGCCGAAATCGGTTCACGTCCACGGTGCTTCTTGTCCTGCCGCGCGTAACCATAGAACGGCACGATGACGGTGATGGAGCGGGCCGACGCACGCTTCAGCGCGTCGATCATGATCAACTGCTCCATGATCCACTTGTTGATCGGAGCCGTGTGGCTCTGGATCAGGAAACAGTCCGCACCACGCGCCGACTCCTGATACCGCACATAGATCTCACCGTTCGCGAAGTCGAAGGCCTTCGTCGGGACAACCCCGACACCCAGCTGGTGGGCGACCTCCTCGGCAAGCTCGGGGTGGGCGCGGCCGGAGAAGAACATCAACTTCTTCTCGCCGGTCGTCTTGATCCCGGTCACAGCACTGTCTCCTCAGAGGTTTCTCAGCTGGCTGGCGAGCGACCTCGGCTGGGCATGAGAGGTCGTCTCAGCTGGGGAATGCGGGTGTGCACCTATCACGGTACGCCGTGTTCGAAGCACCGCTTTCCGGTCAGCTTCCGCTTTCCGCCTGGCGGGAGGCCACCTCGGCCGCCTTCGCGGCCGCGCTGCCCGGACGCTTACGAGCCACCCAACCCTCGATATTCCGCTGCTGACCACGGGCCACGGCCAGCGAACCGGGCGGCACATCCTTCGTGATCACCGAGCCGGCCGCCGTGTAGGCACCGTCCCCGACCGTGACAGGCGCCACAAACATGTTGTCCGAACCGGTACGGCAGTGCGAGCCCACGGTCGTGTGGTGCTTGTCCTGACCGTCGTAGTTCACGAAGACACTCGCGGCACCGATGTTCGAGTACTCACCGATCGACGCGTCACCGACATACGACAGGTGCGGAACCTTCGTCCCCTCCCCGATCGAGGCGTTCTTCGTCTCGACGTACGTACCGATCTTGGACTTCAGCCCGAGGCGCGTACCGGGCCGGAGATAGGCATACGGCCCGACGGTCGCCTCGGGACCGATGTGGGCGTCATCGGCCACGGTGTTGTCCACCCGCGCCCCTGCGCCCACCTGCGTGTCCTTGAGCCGGCTGTTCGGACCCACCTCGGCGCCCTCGCCCAGGTGGGTAGCGCCGAGCAGCTGCGTGCCGGGGTGCACGACGGCGTCCTGCTCGAACGTGACGGTGACGTCGACCCAGGTCGTGGCGGGGTCGATGACGGTCACGCCCGCGAGCATGGCGCCGGTGAGCAGCCGGTCGTTCAGGATCCGACGCGCCTCGGAGAGCTGCACCCGGTTGTTGATCCCGGCGATCTCACGGTGATCGGCCGCCACGGACGCGCCGACGCGATGACCCGCCTCGCGGAGGATGCCGAGGACATCGGTGAGGTACTCCTCGCCCTGCGAGTTGTCCGTACGAACCTGCTTGAGGGCGCCCGCCAACAGCGCTCCGTCGAACGCGAAGACACCCGAGTTGATCTCCCGGATCGCCCGCTGCGTCTCGGTCGCGTCCTTGTGCTCGACGATCTCCGTGACGGCACCGGAGGCGTCGTCGCGGACGATACGGCCGTAGCCGGTCGCGTCCGGGACCTCGGCGGTCAGCACGGTCACCGCGTTCCCGTCGGCCTCGTGCGTGCCGGCGAGCTGCTTCAGCGTCTCGCCGGTGAGGAGGGGGGTGTCGCCGCAGACGACCACGACGGTGCCGTCGAGGGTGCCGCCGAGCTCTTCGAGGCCCATGCGGACGGCGTGCCCGGTGCCGTTCTGCTCCGCCTGTACTGCGGTGCGTACGTCCGGGTCGATGGTGCTGAGGTGCCCGGTGACCTTCTCGCGAGCGTGCCCGACCACGACGACAAGGTTTTCGGGGTCCAACTCTCGGGCGGCGGCCAGCACGTGACCGACGAGGCTGCGACCGCAGATCTCGTGCAGGACCTTCGGTGTGGCCGACTTCATACGGGTGCCCTCACCCGCTGCGAGTACGACGACGGCTGCCGGGCGGATGGCGCTCACGGGGTTGCCCTTCGGCTGTGGAGGGGTGGGGGTTGACATCCGCAGGATACCGGGGCGTTTCGTGGAGGACATGAGAGTGGGCCCTGACGGTGAGGTCAGGGCCCACTTCTGCTGGGGCTCCCGGAGAAGGATTCGAACCCTCATTCAACGGACCAAAACCGTTTGTCCTGCCCTTAGACGATCCGGGATGGCTCGTGCGCTATGTCCGATTCGGTTGATCGGCTACGCGTGCGGACTCCACTATGCCGTACCAGGCGCCCTCCATGCGACGATACAAGTCGGCGCTCTTGAGGACGTAGATGATTAGGCAGCCACGATATGCCTCCGCGGTGTTCTTCCGGCTCGTCTTCGGGTTGTGCTTCTTGACGGTCGCCTTTTGGAATGCGGAAGGCTCCACGCCCACCAGCCCGGCCCAGAACTCTTCGGCGTCCGTGACGTTGGCCGACTCGTGGATACTCACCCGGAAGCGCAGGCGGTCGCGTTCCACGTTGAGTAGGTCGAGCCAGCGCAGGAAGAAGCTGATGACGTTCGGGTCGCTGTTGATGAAGTGGAGCCTTTCCCGGCGGCTGTACGACTTGTCCTTGGCGCCTTCCGCCCAGTAAAGGGCCACTCCCGCCCTGCAGCGTTGCCTCCCAGCCGCGCTTGGCGATCGCCGCTGCCTCCTCAGGGTTGCGCTTGCGCTCAGGCTTGGGTAGATCCCGGACCCACAACGAGATCGAACTCTTCGAGCACCCCAGCTCCACCTGAATCTGGTCGTACGTCCAGCCCTGAAGCCGTAGCTCCCTCGCCCTGTCCCTCTGGTCGTCCTTCGCGTTCGGGCGCCCATTCGGGAGGCGGCTCGCCCTCCAGAAGCCGGTTGAGGATGTCGTTGTTGTCGACGTGCAGTCGGTCGCGGATCTGGCGTCGGCTGTGTCCCGCCCGCCGCAGAGCGACCGCCTGCTCCCGCAGCCCCTCGAAGTCCGCGTACTTGCCAGGTGAATGTGCCATGTGCATACCGTCCGGGCGGAATGATCGGTTCCGGGGTCGAACAGGCATGGTTCAGCAGTTCGAGCGGTACCAGGCGGTTTCGGAGGCATTCCGTTACGGAGTGTGGTGTAGGCCAGTCGGAGAAACTCGCCGGAAAAGCGGGGGTGGGCGCCCGTAGGCTGGGAGGCATGACCACGACGGGGGAAGACCACGGGACGGCCTTGGGAGGGCCGTGGTGGTGGGACAGACGGCGTAGTGCGGTGTTCGACTCGAGTCTCGCGGTGGTGTCCGCGCTGGAGTGTGCGGGGGAGGGGGTTCCGTTCGCGCGGGCCGCGGGGATTCCGCTCGCGGTGGGGGTGGTGTTCGGGCTCTCGGCCGGATCGGTTCTGCTGGTCCGGCGGCGGTGGCCCATCGCCGTGGTGCTGGTCGCCATCGCGATCACGCCTGCTCAGATGGGGTACCTGATGGGCATCGTCGGGCTGTACACGCTCGCCGCCGCCGAGATGCCGCGACGGATCATCGCGTCGCTGGCCGGGATGTCGCTGCTGGGGACGTTGATCGTGACGTTCGTGCGGGTGCGGCAGGGGATGGACCAGGGGAGTCTGACGCTGGGGGACTGGTTCGTGCCGTTCGCGGCGATCGCGACGTCGTTGGGGTTGACGGCGCCGCCGGTGTTGCTGGGGCTGTACGTGGGGGCGCGGCGCAGGCTGATGGAGAGCTTGCGGGAGCGGGCGGACAGTCTTGAGCGGGAGTTGCAGCTGCTGGCGGAGCGGGCCGAGGAGCGGGCGGAGTGGGCGCGTAACGAGGAGCGGACGCGGATCGCGCGGGAGATGCATGACGTGGTCGCGCATCGGGTGAGCCTGATGGTGGTGCATGCGGCGGCGTTGCAGGCGGTGGCTCGGAAGGATCCCGAGAAGGCGGTGAAGAATGCCGCGCTCGTGGGGGACATGGGGCGGCAGGCGTTGACGGAGTTGCGGGAGATGCTGGGGGTGTTGCGGAGCGGGGACGCGCCGCGGAAGCCGGCGTCGGTGCTGCCCGCCGCGGTGGCGGTGGCGGTGGTCTCTTCCCAGGGCAATGGGGAGGAGGGGCCGTGTCTGTCGGAGTTGGAGGAGTTGGTGGGGCAGTCGGCGGCTGCGGGGATGGTGGTGGATCTGTCGGTGGAGGGGGATGCGCGGTCGTATGCGCGGGAGGTGGAGCAGACGGCGTATCGGGTGGTGCAGGAGGCGTTGACGAACGTGCACAAGCATGCGGCGGGGGCGAAGACGCATGTGCGGTTGGCGCATCGGGTGTCGGAGATCGCGATGCAGGTGGAGAACGAGCCGCCTCCGGAGATGGCGTCGTCGGCGCGGTTGCCGTCGGGGGGCAACGGTTTGGTGGGGATGAAGGAGCGGGTGTTGGGGCTGGGGGGCGTGTTCGTGTCGGGACCGACGGATGCGGGGGGTTTTCGGGTGTCGGCGGTGATTCCGGCGTCGTAGCGCCGAGGAGCGTTCTGGATTCAGTTCGCTGCGAGGCGGGTCGGCTCTATGCCGGTGACGAGGCCGGCGAGGGCCTGGTCGATGTCGGGGCCGAGGTACCAGTCGCCGGTGTGGTCGAGGGCGTAGACGCGGCCTTCGGTGTCGATGGCGAGGAGGGAGTGGGTGTCGGTTTCGGCGCCGAGGGGGCTGACTTCGGTGTCGAGGGCGCGGCCGAGGTCGCCGAGGGTGCGGGCGAGGTGGAGGCCGTGGAGGGGGTCGAGGTGGAGGGTGGCGGGGGCGACCTGGCGGCCGGGGCCGGTTGGGGTGATGTGGAGTCCGCCGAATTCCGCCCAGGCCTCTACGGCGGCGGGGAAGACGGCGTGGCGGTGGCCGGCGGGTGAGGTGTGGTCGCGGAGGGCGTCGGCCCAGATCTCGGCCTGTTTGATGTCCCAGCGTCCGGGTTGCCAGCCGGCGTTGCGCAGGGCGGCGTCCACGGGGACGGGGAAGCGGGTGGTGGAGGTGCGGTCGGTGTGCATCTGCCCTTTGTTGATCGATGTGGTGCTGTGTGGTTCGGTGCGGTCTTTGTTCTGGGGGTTAGTTGTCGGTCGTGGCGGGGTCGACGATGCGGACGCCGAAGTGGGCGCTGAGGGCGGTGCAGGCGCGGCAGGGGGTGGCGAAGCTGCCGTGGAGGGGGTCGCCGTCCTCGCGGATGCGGCGGGCGGTGAGTTTGGCTTGTTTGAGGGCTTTTCGGGCTTCGCCGTTGGTCATGGGTCTGCGGGCGGCGCGTTTGCTGCGGGCGGCGTCGGCGTTGGCGATGTGGCGTGAGATGAGGAGTGCCTCGGCGCAGCGGCCGGTGAAGCGGTCGCGTTGGGCGCTGGTGAGGCTGTCCAGGAAGTCCTGGACGAGGGGGTGGAGCGTGGGTGGCTGGTCGCCGCGGGCGGCGGTGCTGGTGAGGGTGGTGCCGCGGACGGAGAGGGCGGCGGCGACGGTGGGGAGTATGCCGTCGCGGCGGTGGAGGAGGGTGGGGATCGTGGGGGTTTCGTTGCTGCTCCAGCCGATGCGGGGATCGCCGGAGCGGCTGGTGTGCGGTCCCGTTTGCGTCGTGTTCATGATCGTCTTCCCCTCCCGAGCATCCCCCGGACGTCACAGGGTGCCAAATCGCGGGGCTGGTGCGGTAGCTGGGGCGGCGCGACACGCCCGGGTTTGGGCTGGCTGTCACGGCGGGGTGACGGCTGGTCACGGAAGCGGAGGGGCGGGGACCGGTGCCGGTGACCGGTGTCCTCGTACCGCATAGGCTGTCGACACCGCGACAGGTGCGGTCAACGCGCGTCGGTGCCGTTGGAGACAGTCGAATACGGCCGTGGCGTGCCGGAACCGGAACGGTGCCGGCCGCTGTGGGTCGTACAGAGTGCCGCAGGGGGCAACCGCCATGACGACAGGTCGGCTCGGGCAGCAAGCCGCGCCGCCGAACGCGGCCTATGCCGGGCAGGTCGTGCACTTCCCGGATCCGGTCCGGGCCACTCGTCACCCGAGGGGGGTGCGGGTGGACGAGCACGGTTACCCCGACTTCTCGCCCTATGCGCGTGCGGCGGCGGAGATCGCCGATCCGCCGGAGGGTTTCGGGGTCGACGAGTTGCGGCTGACGGACTACGTGTCGGCGAACGCGGCGCTGGCGGCGTCGGGGCACGACTTGTGGGACACGGTGCCCGCGGTGGCGACGCCGCATGGTTGGACGTGGCATCACGTGGTGGGTTCGCGGCGGCTGGAGTTGGTTCCGGTCGAGGTGAAGGCGTTGTTGCGGCATCACGGTGGTGTGGCGACGGCGTTGGTCGATCAGGGCAAGCGGGGGACGCGTCCGTTGCAGGAGACGCGGCCGGTGCATGTCGGGTTGCCGAAGTCGGGTGTGGCGGTGACGGAGCAGCAGGTGCAGGGGGTCGAGGAGGATCTCGGGTACCGGTTGCCGGGTGCGTATCGGTCGTTCTTGAAGGCGGCGGGTGGTTGTGCGCCGGTGGGGGCCGCGCTGGACGCGGAGTTGGGGCTGCTGGTGGACCAGCCGTTCTTCACGGTGCGGGACGAGGCGGCGGTCAATGACCTGGTGTATGTGAACAAGTGTCTGCGTGACCATTTGACGAAGGATTACCTGGGTGTCGGTTTTGTCCAGGGTGGGTTGTTGGCCGTGAAGGTGAAGGGCGACCGGGTCGGTTCGGTGTGGTTCTGCGCGTACGACGATGTGCGGGACGTGGATCCGGCGTTGCCGCCGGCGGAGCGTACGGCGCGGTTGTTGCTGCCGTGCGGTGAGGATTTCGACGTCTTCCTGTCCCGGCTCGCGGGCAATCCGCCGGAGTTGGAGACGGTGGCGAACCTGATGGTGGACGGCGGGTTCGCGCGTGCCGTTCCGGTTTCTTCCGTGGGGGAGTGAGCTCAGCGATGGTGACGTTCGCGCAGGCGCAGGAGCGCGCGGAAGAGTGGATCAACGGGGACGTTCCGGCGTACCAGCATCGTGAGGTGCGGGTGCGGGAGTTCGAACTCGGGTTCGTGGTGTGGGGCGAGGACCGTGCGGACGGTCCGCGTTCGGACGGGGGTGCGCAGCGGCTGGTGATCGCCCGGGACAGTGGGGAGGCCACGCTGTGGCCCGCGCTGCCGGTGGGTGAGGTGATCCGCCGCTACGAGGAGGAGTACGGCCGTCCGGACGGCGCGGCCGATACGGCGCCGGCGCCTGCGGCTCGGGTGGACCTGAACCAGACGTCCTTCTTGTTGTCTCCGCCGGAGTGGTTGCAGGAGGCGGCGGACAAGCTGGGAATTCCGGATCAGCGGGGGACTGCTGGGGAGGAGGGTCCTTCGGGGGGTTCTCCTTCCGGGGCGGCCTCGGGGGCTTCGGAGGCGCTGCCTGAGACGCAGGCCGGGGTGCCTTTCGGTGCGCCCTCTTCGCCCTCTTCGCCGTCGGCCCCGTCGTCGTCCCCGTCCGTGCCGTCCTCGCCGTCTTCGTCCTCGGGTTCTCAGCCTGGTGCGGCTTCCGCGGCGCCGGGGAGTGGTGCTTCGTGGCCGGCCGCCGCGGGCACGGGTGGCGACGAGGCTGGGGCGCGTGTGGAGGGGCCCGGTGCGCCGAGTGCGCCTGCCGGGGCTACGCCCTGGGCTGGGACGGACACCAATGCCGACGCCGGGGAGGACCGTTCCGTACCGCTGCCGGCGACTGTGTTCGCGCCGCCCCTGGCCGACGTCGGCGATGACACACCTCCGCCTGTCGCTCCGGACGCCAAGACGGCGCTGATGTCGGGCGGCAGCCAGCTTCCTCGCACCGCCGTGGCACCGGCGGTCGATGAGCAGGGTGCGCCGGGGGCGGGCGGCACACCGCCGCCCGGCGGTGCGCCGTCGTACGGGTATCCGCAGGGGCCGGGTGGTCCCGGTGGGGTCGGCCCGGGTGGTCCGGGTGCTTCCGACGGTGGTACGCCGCCGCCCGGGCCCGGTGTTTCGCCGTACGGGTATCCGCAGGGGCCCGGAGCTCCGGGTGGTCCTGGGACTCCGCCTCCGGGTGCGCCCTCGTACGGGTATCCCCCGGGTGCGCCTCAGGGGCCGGGTGGTCCGGGGGCGCCGGGGCGGCCGTTGGCGCCGAATGCCGGGGACATCGCCGATGCCGCGACCAGCAAGGCGGCGCCTCCTCGTCGTGGGCGGGGGGCGACCCCGCCGCCTCCGCCGGGTGCTCCCGGAACGCCGGGGGCACGGCCGGGCAGTACGCCTCCGCCGCCCTCCGCGCCGGGGGCGCCGGGCGCTCCCGCCGGTGGGTATGTGCCTACGCAGCTCGTGTCGACGCTCGGCCCCGACGGCCCTGAGGGCCAGGGCGGCCCGGGTGCGCCCGGTGCGCCGGGTGGCCCCCACACGCCCGCTCCGCCGAACGTGCCGGGTGCGCCGCACACACCCGGTGGTACGCCTCCGGGTGGTGTCCACCATGCCGCCACGATGCTCGCCGATCCCGGTCGGATGGGTGGGGGTGCGCCGCCGCAGCCTCCGGGCGCGCCGCAGGCGCCTGGTGCTCCGGGTGCTCCGGGTGTGCCCCATGCTCCGGGTGCGCCGGGTGCCCCCGGTGCGCCCAATCCGCCTGGGGCCGCAGGTGCCCCCGGTGCTCCGGGTGCGCCTGGTGCCCCGGGTGTACCGGGTGTGCCTCAGCCTCCGGCCGCTCCGGGTGTGCCGCATGCTCCGGGTGCGCCCGGCGCCCCCAACCCGCCTGGCGTTCCCGGTGCCCCTGGCAGGCCCGGCGCCCCTCAGCCTCCGGGCGCCCCGGGTACACCCGGCGCTCCAGGCGCTCACGGCTCCGCAGGTGGCGCGCACGGTGCTGTTCACCACGCCGAGACCATGCTGGCCGCGCCCCCGGTGGGCGGTCCGGGCGCGCCCCCGCCGCCGCAGGCCCCCGGCATGCCCGGAGCCCCGGGCGTCCCTGGTGCTCCGCCTGGCCCGCCTGGTGCTCCGGGTGCGCCCCGTGTCCCCGGCCCCCCGCCCGTTGTCCCTGGCGCGCCCGGTGCCCCCGGTGCACCGCCAGCTCCCCCCGGCGTACCCGGCGTACCCGGGGCGCCCGGCGCACACCGCCCTGGTGCGCCCGGTGTCCCCCCAGGCGCCCCCCAGCCCCCCATGCCCCCCGGTGCGGTCCCGCCGCCCGGGCAGCCTGGACCCGGGGGGCCGCCGCCCGCGTACGGCTATCCGCAGCAGGCCGGTGTGCCGACGGTCGGGCCCGGTTATCAGGCCGTGCTGCGCTACCGCGCGCAGGACGGTTCCGAGCAGCAGCTGATCCGGCGTTCCCAGCCGGGGACGCCGCACCCGGAGTGGCAGATCTACCACGAGCTGCGGGGCATGAACGTGCCTCCGGACCAGGTGCTGGAGCTGCACACGGAGCTGGAGTCGTGCGAGCTGCCGGGTGCGTACTGTGCGCGGATGATCCGGGAGCAGTGGCCTCAGGCGCGGATCACGAGCATCGCCCCGTACGGCACGGATCACGCGAGTCGGCAGCAGGGCATGCAGCAGTTGCTGGCCCACCAGGGTGAGCTGCACCAGGTGGCCGACGGTCCCGCGCGCCCCGCGCCGGTGCGTGCTCCGTTGCCGCCCGTGCAGCCGGTGCCGCCCATTCCGCCGGAGGGTGTCGCGCAGGAGCTGGCGGCGGCGTTCGGGCCGGGGGTGTTCCGGTTCGAGCAGGCGGCGGTGTCCCGTCAGGGGGTGCCGCCGATCGTGGCGCACACGCTGGTCGTGGCGGGGCTGCCGGGGGACATGGGCCCGTTCTTCTGGGCGCAGACCCAGGCCAATCGGCCCGTGCCGACGCTGGCCGAGCTGGCGCAGGAGCGTGGGGTGCAGCCGGCCTCGGACGCGGGTTCGTACCTCGTGATGGGCACGGACTTCGGCAAGGCCATCTGCGTGCAGTACGGCACGGCGAACATCGTCGCCGTGCCCGTGGAGGCGGGGCCCGGCGGGGCGCCCGTACCCCCGCAGTTCGTGAACACCGGTCTGCCGGAGTTCGCGCGGTGTCTCGCGCTGCTCGGACGTATGTGGCGGCTGCGGTTCGGGCTGAACCAGGAGCAGGCGGGCCGGTGGACCGTCGACTTCCAGGCCCAGTTGGCCTCGCTCGATCCGGCGGCGCTCGGTTCGCCGGAGAGCTGGTGGTCGGTGCTGCTGGAGCAGATGTGGGACGGGCTGCTCTGACGACAGCTGTCGGGTGAGGGGGCCGGGGGGGGGGGGGGGGGGGGGGGGGGGGAGCGCCCCACCCCCCCCCCGGCCCCCTTTCGTGCCATGCCTCGCAGACGTTCGCGGCTTATAAGCGGAGTGTCGCGTTATGAACACTTCCGTCTGATCCATCAAGATGTGCGCGAAATGGATCCGGCGGAGAGGGTTCCAGGATGAGCAGCGCATCGGTGTCGGCCCACGGTTTCGTGATCGTCCGGGGGCGCGGCTATCGGCCCGAACAGGTCGACGCGTACGTCGAGGCGCTCTCCGACGATCGTGACGCCGCCTGGGAGCGGGCCGCCCGCCTCACCGTGCTCGCCAGGGACATGGACGAGGAGGCGGAGTGGCTGCGGGAGGCGGTGACGCACCTCGCTCCGCAGTCGTACGAGGCGCTGGGGGAACGCGCCCGGCGCCTTTTCGAGCTGGTGGAGGAGGAGGCGGCGGCCGAGCGGGAGCGTGCGCGGTGCGAGGCGCGGGAGTGCCGTGCCGAGGCCGAGGCGGACGCGCTGGAGGTGCGCCAGGGGGCGCAGGAGGAGGCGGACGCGCTGCGCGCGGAGGCCGAGGAGCGCGCCCGTCAGCGGTTGCTCGTGGCGCGTGCCGAGGCGGACGAGGTCCGGGTGAGCGCCCGGCGTGAGGTGAAGGAGAGCCGGGGCGAGGCGCTGGCCGCGCTGCGGGAGATGCGTCAGCGCACCACCGCGATGCTCACCGAGCAGGGCAAGGAGTTCGCCGAGCGGATTGCCGAGGTGGAGCGGGAGGCGGCCGAGCGGGCCGCCGCGCTGGACGCGCGGCACGCCCGCTTGGTGACGCGGGCGGAGGAGGCGCTGTCCGAGGCGAAGCAGGCGTTCGCCGAGGCGGAGGAGTCGGCCCGGCGGCGGCAGGAGGAGGCGCAGGCGCGGGCCGCGGAGCTGGGGGCCGAGGCGCGGTCGTGCGAGGAGCGCATCGCACGCGAGACGGAGCGGGTGCTGCGCGAGCACAGGGAGCGCCGGGACGACGTACAGGCGCACATGGACCACGTGGCCAGCAGTTTGACGGCGCTGACGGGGCGGGCGGCGGAGTGACCGAGAACACCAAGCACACCAAGCACACCGAGTACACGCCGAGAGCACGCATCGGGCGCCGCTCCTTCACGGGCACACGTTGCGTGCCGCGACACGAAGGCCTCTCGTCTGGATCATGCCGGGCTCGCGGAGTCCGGCCTGATCCGAACGAAAGACCCTAGACCGCCGCCCCCTCCCGGTCACCGGGATTTTTCAGCACCGGGAAGCGGCGCGGGGCCACGCACAGCAGCACCAGGAACGCCAGGGCCGCCGCGCAGGCCGCGCCCAGGTAGACCGCGTGCACCGCGTCCGCGATCGCGTGCCGGGTGGATTGGGGGGCGGTGCCCGCGTCGAGGGCCCCGGTGACCGACTCCAGGTCGCCGGCGCCGCCGAGGCGCGCGGCCAGCACGCCGTTGGCGATGGCGCCGAAGACCGCCGCGCCGACGGTCTGGCCCGTCTGACGGCAGAACAGCACGGACGCGGTCGTCGTGCCGCGTTCCGCCCAGCCGACCGTCGACTGGACGCCGACGATCAGGGGGAGTTGGAAGAGGCCGAGGGCCGCACCCAGCAGCAGCATCAGCAGCGTCGGCTGCCAGGCCTCGCCCGGGTACGGCAGGAACGGGAACGCGAACAGCACCAGTGCCGCCGCGCCGATGCCGAGCAGCGCCGTGTCCCGGAAGCCGATCCTGCGGTAGACGTGCTGGCTCAGCGCGGCCGACAGCGGCCAGCTCAACGTCCATACGGACAGCACGAATCCGGCGGCGACCGGGCCGAGGTCCAGCACCGACTGTGCGTACAACGGCAGGAACACCGTCGGGGCCACCATCAGCAGGCCCAGCGCGCCCAGTGCGAGGTTGACCGCGGCGATCGTACGGCGGCGCCACACCCAGCCCGGGATGATCGGCTCGGCCGCCCGGCGTTCGACGACCACGACCAGCGCGGCCAGCGCCAGCCCCGTGGCGAACAGGGTGAGCGAAGGCGCCGACAGCCACGGCCATGCCACACCGCCCTGCACCAGCGCGGTCAGCAGGACGCCGCCGCACGCGAACACCGCGAGCGCGCCCGGCCAGTCCACGCGCGCGTGGGGGTGAGGTGGCGCCTTCGGCTGGGATGCCCGCGGCGACTCCCGCTGCGGTTCGTGCAGATGACGGGCGATCAGCCACAACGCCACCACACCGATCGGCAGGTTGACGAGGAAGATCCACCGCCAGTCGGCGTATGCCGCAAGGAGGCCGCCGATGCCGGGGCCCGCGACCGCCGACACCGCCCACACGGTGGACAGCTTGGACTGGATCTTCGGGCGCTCCTTCAGGGGGTACAGGTCGGCGGCGAGCGTCTGCACCGTGCCCTGCAACGCCCCGCCGCCCAGGCCCTGGACGACACGGAACGCGATCAGCGCCGCCATGTTCCAGGCGAGCGCGCACAGCAGGGAGCCCAGCAGGAACACGGCCGCGCCGACGATCAGCACGGGTTTGCGGCCGAAGGTGTCGGAGAGCTTGCCGTAGACCGGGAGGGTGACGGTGACGGCCAGCAGGTAGCCCGAGAACAGCCAGGAGAAGACGGAGAAGCCGCCGAGGTCGCCGACGATCTGCGGTACGGCGGTGGAGACGACGGTGGAGTCCAGGGCCGCCAGCGCCATCGACAGCATGAGCGCGGCGACGACGGCGCCTCGTCTGCCGGTGGCCGTGCGCCGTGCGGCGCCGCGTGTCGCCGGTGTCGTACCGCTCGTACCGCTCACTCACAGTCCCCTGTCGTGCCCCCTGCATCTATCTGCCGTGGGACAGCTTCCCATTGACCCTCACGCGGCGGGAGGGTGCAGCCTGGGTGCACCGAAGGGTGGAACCGACCCCGAGAAGCGCTCCACCCGGCGGTGGACGGCCCCTAGGGGTACCTCCGTACTACGGCTCGGGGAGGGTTCGTACCGCCGGAGGACGAGACGGCACGGGGGCACTCCTTAACCTGGCTTTACGTCGTCGGGGGCGGCCACCGTCACCCCCGGGGGGTGGGGTTAACCCCCCGTGAAGAGGGTGCCGAGCACCAGCGCGCCCGGCACTCCTGCGGCGACAGACTGAGCGACGTACCGACCGGCGGGCGCACCGCCGCAGCACCGCACCGCCGCAGCGACGAGCAGGGCACACGACCTGCGGATCGGTGCACCCCACTTGCTGACCGACATAGGAGACATACCGTGACATCGGCTGTGACCATTCCCAGGCACGGGGGCACTGGAGGGCGTACGGCCGTTGCCGCGCGGGCGCGGCAGGTCGTCAAGGCGTACGGGTCCGGGGAGACCCGTGTCGTCGCCCTCGACCACGTCGACGTGGACATCTCCCGCGGTCAGTTCACCGCGATCATGGGCCCCTCGGGGTCCGGCAAGTCCACGCTGATGCACTGCCTCGCCGGGCTCGACACCGTGACGAGCGGTCAGATCTACCTGGACGACACCGAGATCACCGGCCTGAAGGACAAGAAGCTCACGCAGCTGCGCCGGGACCGGATCGGGTTCATCTTCCAGGCGTTCAACCTGCTGCCGACGCTCAACGCGCTCGAGAACATCACGCTCCCCATGGACATCGCCGGCCGCAAGCCCGACAAGGGGTGGCTGGACCGGGTCGTGGAGACCGTCGGGCTCGCCGGGCGGCTCAAGCACCGCCCCACCCAGCTCTCCGGCGGCCAGCAGCAGCGTGTCGCCGTGGCCCGGGCGCTGGCCGCCCGCCCCGAGATCATCTTCGGTGACGAGCCGACCGGAAACCTCGACTCGCGGGCCGGCGCCGAGGTCCTCGGCTTCCTGCGCCGCTCGGTGGACGAGCTCGGCCAGACCATCGTGATGGTCACGCACGACCCGGTGGCGGCCTCGTACGCGGACCGTGTGCTGTACCTCGCCGACGGCCGGATCGTCGACGAGATGTTCAAGCCGACCGCGGACGCCGTCCTCGACCGCATGAAGGACTTCGACGCCCGGGGGCGCACGTCATGACCGTCATGAAGACCTCGATGCGCAACTTCTTCGCGCACAAGGGCCGGATGGCCCTGTCGGCGGTCGCGGTGCTGCTGTCGGTCGCCTTCGTGTGCGGGACCCTGGTGTTCACCGACACGATGAACACCACCTTCGACAAGCTCTTCGAGGCCACCTCCTCGGACGTGACCGTCAGCGCCAAGGGCGCCTCCGACACCGGTGAGACCACCTCCGACAACGGCAAGCCGCCGGTCATGCCGGCCGCCGTCCTCGGCAAGGTGCGGGGGACACAGGGCGTGAAGTCCGCGGAGGGGGCCGTCTTCTCGACGTCGGTGACCGTCGTCGACGCCGACAAGGACAACCTGTCGCCCTCCAGCGGCGCGCCGACCATCGTCGGCGGCTGGAACGCCAACGAAGCCCGAACCATGGAGATCACTTCGGGTGCGGCGCCCAAGGGCTCCGGCCAGGTCATGGTCGACGAGGACACCGCTGACAAGCACCACCTGAAGCTCGGTGACGAACTCGGCGTGATCAGCGCGGTCGGCAACCACACCGCGAAGATCTCCGGCATCGCCGCCTTCACCGTCACCAACCCCGGCGCCGCGATCTTCTACCTGGACACGAAGACCGCGCAGCAGTGGCTGGTCGGCGAGACCGGCGTCTACACCAACGTCAACGTCACGGCCGCGACCGGTGTCACCGACGCGCAGCTGAAGAAGAACGTCGTCGCCGAACTCGGCGGCGCCTACAAGGTGCAGACCGCCAAGGAGACCGCCGACGCCAACCAGAAGGACGTCGGCGAGTTCCTGAACGTCATGAAGTACGCGATGCTCGGCTTCGCCGGGATCGCCTTCCTCGTCGGCATCTTCCTGATCATCAACACCTTCTCGATGCTGGTCGCCCAGCGCACCCGCGAGATCGGCCTGATGCGCGCCATCGGCTCGTCCCGCAAGCAGGTCAACCGCTCCGTGCTGGCCGAGGCGCTGCTGCTCGGCCTGATCGGTTCCGTGCTGGGCGTCGGCGCGGGCGTCGGCCTCGCGGTCGGGCTGATGAAGCTCATGGGCATGACCGGCATGAACCTGTCCACGGACGACCTGACCGTCGCCTGGACGACCCCCGTCATCGGCCTGGTCCTCGGCGTCGTCGTCACCGTCCTCGCCGCCTACCTCCCGGCCCGGCGCGCCGGCAAGGTCTCCCCAATGGCCGCCCTGCGCGACGCGGGCGCCCCAGCCGACGCCAAGGCCGGCTGGATCCGGGCGCTGGTCGGCACCCTCCTCACCGGCGCCGGCGGCTACAGCCTCTACCTGGCCGGCACCGCCGACCAGGCCAAGGAGGGCTCGCTCTGGCTGGGCCTGGGCGTGGTGCTGACACTGATCGGGTTCGTGGTCATCGGCCCGCTGCTCGCGGGCGGCGTGGTCCGGGTGCTGGGCGCGGTCCTGCTGCGGATGTTCGGTCCCGTCGGACGCATGGCCGAGCGCAACGCGCTGCGCAACCCGCGCCGTACGGGGGCCACGGGCGCCGCCCTGATGATCGGGCTGGCGCTGGTCGCCTGCCTGTCGGTGGTCGGCTCGTCCATGGTCGCCTCGGCCACCGATCAGCTCGACAAGACCGTCGGCACGGACTTCATCATCCAGAACGACCGTGGGCAGCTGGTCACCCCGCAGGCGGTCAAGGCCGTGAAGTCGACGCCGGGCCTGGAGCGGGTCACCGAGTACAAGGGGACCCAGGCCGACTTCACCACCCCCGACGGCAAGACGCTCAAGGACACCGCGATCACCGCCGCCGACCCGACCTACGCGACCGACCTGCGCACCGAGGTGGTCGCCGGCAAGCTCACGGACGCCTACCGGCCCGACGCGATGTCCGTCCACGAGGACTTCGCCGAGGACCACAAGATCCACCTCGGCTCCAAGGTCTCCGTGGCCTTCAAGGACGGCTCCACCGCCAAGCTGACGGTCCGCGCGATCACCAGCAGCGACGTCGTCATCGACCAGGGGGCGATGTACACGTCCATCGCCACGCTGGCCAAGTACGTCCCGGCCGACAAGATGCCGCTCGACCAGCTGGTCTTCGCCACGGCGAAGGAGGGACAGCAGGACACCGCCTACAAGGCGCTGAAGTCCGCGATGCACGACTACCCGCAGTACCAGGTCCGCGACCAGACCGACTACAAGCAGGCGCTGAAGGACCAGATCGGCCAGCTGCTGAACATGATCTACGGCCTGCTGGCGCTGGCGATCATCGTGGCCATCCTCGGCGTCGTGAACACCCTGGCCCTGTCGGTCGTCGAGCGGACCCGCGAGATCGGCCTCATGCGGGCCATCGGCCTCTCCCGCCGCCAGCTGCGCCGCATGATCCGCATGGAGTCGGTGGTCATCGCCCTCTTCGGCGCCCTCCTCGGCCTCGGCCTGGGCATGGGCTGGGGCGCCACGGCCCAGAAACTCCTCGCCCTCCAGGGCCTGACGGTCCTGGAAATCCCCTGGCCGACCATCACGGGCGTCTTCATCGGTTCGGCCTTCGTGGGCCTGTTCGCCGCGCTGGTCCCGGCGTTCCGGGCGGGCCGGATGAACGTACTGAACGCGATCGCCACGGAGTAGCAACCACACAGAGCCACGGCCCGCGGGGGAGCCCGGCGCCGAGAACCCACGGGGGTGTTCTCGGCGCCGGGCACGTGTGTTCTCAGCCCGTCCGGCGTGTGAGGACGAAGCCCGTTCAGGGCTGAAGCGGGGGTCCGGGGGCGCAGCCTCCAGGGGCGGGACGGGGAGGGGCGGCGGGGGCGAAACAATCGACGCCCGCTCCGACGCCGCGCACCTCGAATCCCAGGGTTGTCCACAGCCCCCAACGGCCACGCCGTCAGCGACGTACGCTGGATGGACCCCCGGCCCGCAGCGCGTGTCGGGCGCTCCGCGATGCCCACCCTCGGACGAAAGCCGCCCCCGAATGAGCCTGCACGGTCTGCTCGACGCCGTAGTCAAGGACCCCGCCCTCGCGGAAGCGATCAAGGCGGCCGCAGACGGCAACCGCATGCACGTCGACCTGGTCGGCCCTCCCGCGGCCCGCCCCTTCGCGATCGCCGCCCTCGCCCGCGAGTCCGCCCGCCCCGTCCTCGCGGTCACCGCGACCGGCCGCGAGGCCGAGGACCTCGCTGCCGCCCTGCGCTCCCTGCTCCCGGCGGACGGCGTCGTGGAGTACCCCTCGTGGGAGACGCTCCCGCACGAGCGCCTGAGCCCCCGCAGCGACACCGTCGGCCGCCGCCTCGCCGTGCTGCGCCGCCTGGCCCACCCCCGCCCGGACGACCCCGAGACCGGCCCGGTCTCCGTTGTCGTCGCCCCCGTCCGTTCCGTGCTCCAGCCGCAGGTCAAGGGCCTCGGCGACCTGGAACCGGTCGCACTGAGGACGGGCCAGACCGCCGACCTGAACGCCATCGTCGACGCCCTCGCCGCCGCCGCGTACGCGCGCGTGGAGCTCGTCGAGAAGCGCGGCGAGTTCGCCGTACGCGGCGGCATCCTCGACGTGTTCCCGCCCACCGAGGAACACCCCCTGCGCATCGAGTTCTGGGGCGACGACGTCGAGGAGATCCGCTACTTCAAGGTCGCCGACCAGCGCTCCCTGGAGGTCGCCGAGCACGGCCTGTGGGCCCCGCCGTGCCGCGAACTGCTGCTCACCGACGACGTACGCGCACGCGCGCGTGCCCTCGCCGAACAGCACCCCGAGCTGGGCGAGCTGCTCGGCAAGATCGCCGAGGGGATCGCGGTCGAGGGCATGGAGTCCCTGGCGCCGGTCCTGGTCGACGACATGGAGTTGCTGATCGACGTACTGCCGAAGGGCGCCATGTCGATCGTGTGCGACCCGGAGCGCGTCCGCACGCGTGCGTCCGACCTCGTGGCGACGAGCCAGGAGTTCCTGCAGGCCTCGTGGGCGGCCACCGCCGGCGGCGGCGAGGCGCCGATCGACGTCGGCGCGGCCTCCCTGTGGTCCATCGCGGACGTCCGTGACCGGGCGCGCGAGCTGGACATGATGTGGTGGTCGGTCTCGCCGTTCGCGGCGGACGAGGAGCTGGACGCGGACACGCTGAAGCTAGGCATGCACGCCCCGGAGACGTACCGCGGCGACACCGCGAAGGCGCTCGCCGACACCAAGGGCTGGCTCGCCGACGGCTGGCGCGTGGTCTTCGTCACCGAGGCGCACGGCCCGGCGGCCAGAACCGTCGAGGTGCTCGGCGGGGAGGGCATCGCGGCCCGCCTGACTGCATCCGATTCAAAGACGGGCGACCTCGATCAGCTGAGCCCGTCCGTGGTGCACGTGGCGTGCGGCTCGATCGACTACGGCTTCGTCGACCCGGGGCTCAGTCTCGCCGTGCTCACGGAGACCGACCTGACCGGCCAGAAGGCCGCCGGTCGCGACGGCGCCCGGATGCCCGCACGCCGCCGCAAGACCATCGACCCGCTCACCCTGGAGGCGGGCGACTACATCGTCCACGAGCAGCACGGCGTCGGCCGCTACATCGAGATGGTGCAGCGGACCGTGCAGGGCGCCACGCGCGAATACCTGGTGGTGGAGTACGCCCCCGCCAAGCGCGGCCAGCCCGGCGACCGCCTGTACATCCCCACCGACCAGCTGGAGCAGATCACCAAGTACGTGGGCGGCGAGGCTCCGACCCTGCACCGGCTCGGCGGCGCCGACTGGACGAAGACGAAGGCTCGCGCGAAGAAGGCGGTCAAGGAGATCGCCGCCGACCTCATCAAGCTGTACAGCGCGCGCATGGCGGCCCCCGGCCACGCCTTCGGCACGGACACCCCGTGGCAGCGCGAACTGGAGGACGCCTTCCCTTACGCGGAGACCCCCGACCAGCTGACCACCATCGCCGAGGTCAAGGACGACATGGAGAAGTCGGTCCCCATGGACCGCCTGATCTGCGGCGACGTCGGCTACGGCAAGACCGAGATCGCGGTACGGGCCGCTTTCAAGGCCGTCCAGGACGGCAAGCAGGTCGCTGTCCTCGTCCCGACGACACTGCTGGTGCAGCAGCACTTCGGCACCTTCTCCGAGCGCTACTCGCAGTTCCCGGTCAACGTGCGGGCGCTGTCCCGCTTCCAGACCGACACGGAGGCGAAGGCCGTCCTGGAGGGGCTGCGCGAAGGCGCCGTGGACGTCGTCATCGGCACGCACCGCCTGTTCTCCTCCGAGACCAAGTTCAAGGACCTCGGCCTGGTCATCGTCGACGAGGAACAGCGCTTCGGTGTCGAGCACAAGGAGCAGCTGAAGAAGCTGCGCGCGAACGTCGACGTGCTGACGATGTCCGCGACCCCGATCCCCCGGACGCTGGAGATGGCGGTGACCGGCATCCGCGAGATGTCCACGATCACCACCCCGCCGGAGGAACGCCACCCGGTGCTGACCTTCGTCGGCCCGTACGAGGAGAAGCAGATCGGCGCGGCCATCCGGCGCGAACTGCTCCGCGAGGGCCAGGTCTTCTACATCCACAACCGGGTGGAGTCGATCGACCGGGCGGCGGCCCGTCTGCGGGAGATCGTCCCGGAGGCGCGCATCGCGACGGCACACGGCCAGATGTCGGAGACGGCGCTGGAGCAGGTGGTCGTCGACTTCTGGGAGAAGAAGTTCGACGTGCTGGTGTCGACGACGATCGTCGAGTCCGGCATCGACATCTCCAACGCCAACACCCTCATCGTGGAGCGCGGTGACACCTTCGGCCTCTCCCAGCTGCACCAGCTGCGCGGCCGCGTCGGCCGTGGCCGCGAGCGCGGCTACTCCTACTTCCTGTACCCGCCGGAGAAGCCCCTGACGGAGACCGCCCACGAGCGGCTCGCCACCATCGCCCAGCACACCGAGATGGGCGCGGGCATGTACGTGGCGATGAAGGACCTCGAGATCCGTGGCGCGGGCAACCTGCTCGGCGGCGAGCAGTCCGGCCACATCGCGGGCGTCGGCTTCGACCTGTACGTGCGGATGGTCGGCGAGGCGGTCGCCGACTACCGGCGCCAGCTGGAGACCGGCGCGATCGAGGAGGAGCCGCCGCTCGAGGTCAAGATCGAACTGCCGGTCGACGCGCACGTCCCCCACGACTACGCGCCCGGCGAGCGGCTGCGCCTCCAGGCCTACCGCGCCATCGCCTCCGCCAACTCGGAGGAGGACATCAAGGCCGTCCGCGAGGAACTCGTCGACCGCTACGGCAAGTTGCCCGAACCGGTGGAGAACCTGCTGCTGGTGGCCGGCCTGCGGATGCTCGCCCGCGCGTGCGGCGTCGGCGAGATCGTCCTCCAGGGCACCAACATCCGCTTCGCACCGGTGGAGTTGCGGGAGTCCCAAGAACTGCGCCTCAAGCGCCTGTACCCGGGGACCGTCATCAAGCCGGCCGCGCACCAGGTGCTGGTGCCTCGCCCGAAGACCGCGAAGGTGGGCGGCAAGCCGCTGGTCGGGCGGGAGTTGCTGGGGTGGGTGGGGGAGTTCCTGGCGTCGGTGTTGGGGTCGTAGGGGAGCGGCGTTCCTGGGTGGTGCCGGAGCCGCAGGGAGGGGGCGGCTCCGGCACACTTGTCCGTGTCAAGTTGTGTGCTGGGCGTCGTCGCGCAGTGCTGGACGGATGGATGACGAGGGGGAACGTCAATGCCGGAACTCGTGGACGAGACGGGCGGCGCGGGTGGGGCGGGTGCGGTGGAGCCCGCTCAAGTGCGTCAGCTCTGGCATCTGCTGGAGCCCCTGCACGCGGTGCTGTACTTCGCCCCGGAGGTCCTCGAGGAGGCGGCCGCACTCGGGTACGACGTGCGGGACCGCTGGTCGAGCTACTTCCCGTTGCGCGCCGCGCCGTTGGGCCCCGTGGACAGCAAGATCGTGGCCTCCGTCTTCTACAGCTTCTCGCCCGCCATGGTCGCCGCGTACATGGAGTCGGCGTGGTCGGTGGCGAGCCCCGAGGCTGTGCTGAAGGCGCGACTGCGCGGCATGGACCGCGCGTACCGCACGCTGTTCGGCGACCGTGTCGACAGCCCCGAGCTGGCGGAGGCCGCAGCCCTCGCCCGCAGCGTGGCGGAGGCGGCCGACACGGCGGGGCGGCCGCTGGCCGCGGGCAACGCCGTGCTGGACTGGCCCGAGGAGCCGCACCTGCAACTGTGGCAGGCGACGACCATCCTGCGGGAACACCGCGGCGACGGCCACCTGGCCGCCCTCCTCGTGGCCGGCCTGGACCCCGTCGAGTCGCTCGTCTCCTTCGCCGCGATAGGCGCCGCGTCCGTCGAACGCTTCGAAAGTCGCGGCTGGAGCGCGGACGCATGGGCGGCCGGACGAAACCGCCTCGCCGCCCGCGGCCTGGTCCACGGAGACGGTACGGCCACGGAGGCGGGCCACGAGCTGCGCCGCCGCGTCGAACAGCACACCGACCGACTCGCCGCGGGCCCCTGGCAGTCACTCGACCCGAAGGCCCTGGACCGCCTCAGGGAACTGCTCGGCGACTACTGGGTCGCGGTGATCGGCTCCGGCCTGTTGCCTTCGGAATCGACGCTGGGGATCGGGAAGGTGTGAGCCGAGCCGACGCGGGGTGAGCGGGTGCGGCCCGCGACGGCGACCGGTGCAGGGAAAGCCGCCCACGGGAGGCGCCCCCGGGCGGCTGGTTCTCGGACCTACGGCTGGTCGGGCCGGTCACGATCGCGGTCCATGCCGAGCGCGCCCTCAGCTCTCTGCTGCGCGGCGTCGACCTGGTCCTCGTACTTCCCGCCCGTCTTCTCGTTGATCCGTCGTTCCGCGGTGTCGGACATGTCCTTGGACTTGGCCTTGCCCCGCGCCTGGTTCTTGAACCTGTCGAAGATGCCCATGCAGAGCTCCTTGCAGAGGTGACTCACACCCGACGATACGCCCGAGATGCGAAGAATGCGCACCGGAGATCGGTGCGCCCCGGACCACCCCAACGCCCCCGTGCGCTCGGCCGCTACGGTGTGCGAAGCCCTTACGAGGGCACCAGGGAAGAAACCGCCCCACCCGTGCGGGGCGGGGCGGACCGGCAGGCAAGGGGAGGGGCGCGCCGTGATGCGTCTGAGGGGCGGGGCCGTGGCCGCCGCTGTGCTGGTGCTCACTGTGACGGGCTGCAAGGAACAGACCACGGGGTCCGCCGACCCCGGTCAGTCCGCCGAAGCGACCGCCGGTGCCGGAGCCGGGGGCACCGGCGGGGGTGCTGCCATGACGGCCGCCGAGTCGCTGACGGTGAAGGGGCGGGCGCCCAAGACGGGCTACGACCGCGACAGGTTCGGCACTGCCTGGGCGGACACCGACTCCAACGACTGTGACACCCGCGACGACATCCTCAAACGAGACCTGGAAAAGGTGAAGTTCACCGGCGGCACCTGCAAAGTCTCCTACGGGATATTGGAGTCCGACCCGTACTCGGGCAAGGACGTGACATACCGGCGCGGCCGCAGCAAGGTCGACATCGACCATGTCGTCGCCCTCTCCGACGCCTGGCAGAAGGGCGCCAAGTACTGGGACGCCAGCAAGCGGATAGCCCTGGCCAACGACCCGCTCAACCTGCTCGCCGTCGACGCGAGCACCAACCGCTCCAAGGGCGACGGCGACACGGCGACCTGGCTCCCGCCCAACAAGGGCTACCGGTGCACGTACGTCGCCGCCCAGGTCGCCGTGAAGAAGAAGTACGGGCTGTGGGTCACCGCCGCCGAGAAGTCCGCGATGGAGAAGGTCCTCTCCGGCTGCCCCGACCAGAAACTCCCCTCCGGCGGAAACCCGACCGAGGCACCGGCGCGGTTCCACTGAGCGGCGCCGGGCGGCCGCGCCGCAAAAACCGTTTTCCGAGGTTCCGCCCCGCGCCTACGGTGACCCTATGGAGTTGAAGGTATCTAGCCTGGCCGAGCGGCCCGAGGCGCTTGATCGGATCGTCGGGATGGCCGACAGTTGGCCGGAGTTCACCGTCCAGGACCTCGTGGGCAACGCCCACTACGGTCGCATTGCCGGCGAACTCCCCCAATACGTCCTGTTCGCCGAGGACGAGCGGGGCGAAGTCGTCGCACACGCCTACAGCGTGCCCTTCTCCCTGGCCGCCGAAGGCCGCGGTGCACTGCCCGCCCGTGGCTGGGACGAGGTGCTCGTGTGGGCCTTCGCCGACCTGCGCCGCGGGGTCGCTCCCGACACCGTCAGCGCCATCTCCATCGTCGTGGCCCCCCACGCCCAGGGCCTCGGCCTGTCCGGGCTGATGCTCTCCGCGATGCGCGACAACGCCCGGGCCCGCGGCTTCCGTGAGGTCGTCGCCCCCGTCCGCCCCAACGCCAAGCACCTGGAACCCCGTACCCCCATCGAGGAGTACGCCTACCGGGTACGGGAGGACGGGCTGCCGCACGATCCATGGCTGCGCGTCCACGCGCGGGCCGGGGCGACCATCGAGGGTGTGGCACCGGCGTCGATGACGGTCGCCGCTTCCCTGGAGGAGTGGCGCCGCTGGACGGGGCTGCCCTTCGACACCGAGGGCGAGGTCGAAGTGCCCGGCGCGCTGGTGCCGGTGCGGTGCGAGCCGCAGCGCGGGTATGCCGTGTACGTCGAGCCGAACGTGTGGATGCGACACCCGCTCTGAACGGGCCGGTCGCGCCCCTCACCAGTCGGTTCAGCCGGTTCAGCCGGTTCAGCCGGTTCAGCCGGAGAGGGCGTCGAGGTCCACGATCTCGCCCGTGGGCTTCTGCGCGGGGACCGGCTCGTCGAACTCGCTGAAGGTGAGGGTGCCCGGGTCGTCCGCGGAGGTGCTGTCCATGCGCAGCAGGTACGGCTTGCCCTCGCTGGCGACGTAGAGGGTGTAACGGTCCTTGCCCTCGGCGGCGTTCAGCACGAGGGCGGGCGTGCCGTCGATGGTGGTCGTCTTGCCCCTGGACACCGTGGCGTCGGCACCGCTGTCGTGGGACGCGTCGGAGCCCACGCCCACCGGGCCCTCCAGCACCGAGTCCAGGTCGCAGAATCCCGCGATGTCCTTGGCGTCCTGGCCGGTGGCGGACATCTTGGTCCACTTGTCGGCGAGCATCGCCACGACCGCGTCGGTGTCGGACTTGGACTCACCCTCGCTCTGGGCGCGCAGGAACGCCTCGTCGTACTTCATGTAGAGGTGGTCCCCGGACTTGACCAGGTCGGCCTTGCCCTGGCCGTTCATGCTCATCGTGCCGGCGCACTCGCCCTTCTTGTTCAGGGCCAGGTCGATCTGAATCGTGCCCTTGGTCTCGTCGTCGGGGACGTCACCCTTGAAGCGCAGCGACGAGGCGCCACTGGTGGCGTCCATGGCCCGCTCGGCGATCTCCTCGGCGCTCAGTCCGGCGAACGGTTCCTTCGACGTGCCGGACGCGCTGGTCCGGTTGGACTTGCCGGACTTGCCGGACTGATCGGAAGGGCTGGAGTTGCTCGGCTTGTCTTCCGCCTTGTCCTGACCCGGGAAGCAGCCGGTGAGCCCCGTGGCGGCGACGGCGGTCAGGCAGAGGGCGGCGAGTGCGGTGCGACGCATGGGAGTTCCTTGGTGAGACGCGTGAATCTGAGGTGAGGTGATGCGGAGTGTCGTGATGCGGGGTGAAGTGACCGTCGGATGCGAGACGGTCAGCCGGTCTTCTGCCAGTCCTTGCAGCCGGCCGTCTTGAAGAAGCCGTCCGAGGCGCTGATCGTGACGACGGCCGTGCCGGTCACGTTGTTGTTCGCGATGATCGACTGCAGTCCGTGCTCGGCGTTCTTGGCGCGCTCCCAGTAGCAGGAGTCATCGGTGTTGCCGGTGGACTTGTAGGTGCCGGGGGTGATGTCGGTGCCGACGCGGAACATGCCGCCGCTGCCGGCCATCTTGGTGGCGGGGGAGCCCTTGGCCTTGGTGTCGACGGCCTCCCAGTCGTTGCAGCCGCTCGACTTGAAGAGCTTGTCGGACGCCTTGACGGTGACGTAGCTGGTGCCGCTGACGTTGTCGTTGGCCAGCAGCGAGTCCAGCTCGCCCGAGGCGTCCTTGGCGCGCTCCCAATAGCACATGTCGTCGGTGTTGCCGGTGGTGCGGTAGGTGCCGGGCTTGATGTCCGTACCGACCTGGAAGTCGCCGTCCCCCTCGAACGCGGCCTTCTTCTCGGCCGCCTCCGCCTTCTCGCCCCCGCCCGCCTTGCCCGAGTCCTTCTTGGTGCCGGGCGTCTTCTGCGCGGAGGCCGAAGCGCCCTTGTCGGCGGCGTCGGCCTTCTTGTCGTGGTCGCCGCCGGCGTTCGCCGACACGGCACCGATGACGACGATTCCCACGACGGCCCCCAGCGCGACCTTGCCCTTCATGCCCATGGCTGTTCCCTCCCCAAGGCGTGGCAACTGCCTCCGTTCGGCAGCCGCTCGTTCGCCGGGTCAATGAGAACATGAGCTGTGAACCGAGTCAACACGGTTCATGGAGGGGGGTGCGTACACGGCCGTGAAGAGGTGGATCCCACGTTCACCGGTATGCTCGGCGCCACACACCGGACGAGGGGAGCGGGGCGGGTGCAGGACAACGCGACAGAGGTGACCGCTGCCGGGATCGCACGGCTCGCCGGCGTGGGCCGCGCCGCCGTCAGCAACTGGCGTCGCCGTCACGCCGACTTCCCGAAACCGGTCGGCGGCACCGAGACCAGCCCCTCCTTCGCCCTCGCCGAGGTCGAGGCATGGCTGCGCCACCAGGGCAAACTCGCCGAAGTGCCGCTGCGTGAACGGGTGTGGCAGCAGCTCGCCGGCCATCCAGAGGGCCCGGTCACCGCGCTGGGGCACGCCGGCTGCGTCCTGCTGCTCATCCACGACCGCTCCACGGTCTGGCTGGAGGTGAGCGCGGGCTCCGACGAGCGCCTCGCCGCGATGCTGCCGGGCGCGCTGGAGCAGGTGATCACGCCGCGCTTCGGCGCTGTGAACTCATCACCATCTGTGAACACCAAGCCCGCGGTTCACGCCCCGAACGGCGGTGCCCCCGCTGTTCACACTCCGGCTGTTCACGCCCCCTCCGGCCCCGAACTCCTCCCCTCCGCACCTCTCCTGCGCGGAGTCGCGGAGCTGGCCGCCGAAATGGGTGCGCGGCAGACCTTCGAATTCCTCATCGGCCGACACCTCGACGCCAACCCGCGCCAGTACACGCTCACGCCCACCGAGCTGGCCCGCCTCATGGCCGACCTGGCCGGGCCCGCCGACAGCGTCCTCGACCCGGCCTGCGGCACCGGCGCCCTGCTGCGGGCGGTCGCCGCCCGTCCCGACCAGGAGTTGTACGCGCAGGACAGCGCGCCCGACCTCGCCGCGCTCACCGCGCTCCGGCTCGCCCTGCACACCCGGGCGACCGTGCGCGGCGCCGCGGGCGACACCCTGCGCGCCGACGCCTACCCGGAGCTGCGCGCCGAGGCCGTCCTGTGCCATCCGCCGTTCAACGAGCGCAACTGGGGCCATGACGAACTCGCGTACGACCCCCGCTGGGAGTACGGGTTCCCGGCGCGCAACGAGTCCGAGCTGGCCTGGGTGCAGCACGCGCTCGCCCGTCTCCACGACGGCGGCACCGCCGTCCTGCTCATGCCGCCCGCCTCCGCCTCCCGCCGCTCGGGCCGCCGTATCCGCGCCGACCTGCTGCGCCGGGGAGCGCTGCGCGCCGTCGTCGCGTTGCCGGTCGGGGCGGCGCCGCCGTACAACATCCCGCTGCACCTGTGGGTGCTGCGCAGGCCCGGCAGGGCGCCCGCGCAGCCGGAGGTGCTGCTCGCGGACGTGGGGCAGTTCGCCACGGAGGGGCGCGGCGGGCCGGACTGGCGGGCCGTGCGGGACGCCGTACTCGACGCCTGGCGCGGCTTCGACCGGGCCGGGACCCTCGACGAGCGCCCGGGGCTGGCCCGTTCCGTGCCCGTCATCGAGCTCCTCGACGACGACGTGGACCTCGCACCGGCCCGTCACCTGCCGCCTCCTGCGGCGGCCGATGGAGCGGAGGCGCTCACGGCGGTGCGCGAGCGGCTGGGCGAGACGCTGCGCCTGACCGCCGACCTCACCCCGCCGCCCGCCGAGGCCGCACAGGTGGTGCGCTGGCCGCTCACCACCGTCGGTGAACTCGCGCGCGGGGGCGCCCTCGTACTGCGTACCGGCGGAAACGGCGGCCACGCGCGCGTGCCCGTGCTGACGGACCACGACGTCCTGGCCGGGACCGCACCCTCGGGGACGCTGCCAGAGAGCGACGAGGAGGCTGTACTCACCGAGCCGGGTGACATCGTCCTCCCGGTGCTCGGCGGTGGCGCGGTGGCGCGCGTGATCGACGACGCGACCGGGGGCGCCGCCCTCGGGCGCAACCTCGTGCTCCTGCGACCCGATCCGGCGGCGCTCGACCCGTGGTTCCTCGCCGGGTTCCTGCGCGGCACCGCCAACAACCGCCAGGCCAGCAGCTACGCGTCCACCGCCACCCGCCTCGACGTACGGCGCCTCCAACTGCCCCGGCTCCCGCTGGACGAACAGCGCCGCTACGGCGCCCGCTTCCGAGCCCTCGACGAGTTCGAGCAGGCGCTGCGCCACGCGGGCCGCCTCGGCGAACAACTCGTACGCGGGATGTACGACGGTCTGACGGACGGGACGGTCACCCCGGGCTGAGCCCCCTCCGTGCGATCCCGCGCGGTCAGCCGTCGGCCCGCGGACCCTCGTCCGCGGCCTCCCTGGCCGCCCGCTCCACTCGTTCCCGGTGCCGCTGCCACCACTCCGCGTCGCCGGGAGCCATGTTCCCGCCCTCGTTGCGCTGACCGACCGCCCCGTCGACGAGTTCGCGGACGACGTCGGCGTGTCCCGCGTGCCGGTGGGTCTCGCCGATCATGTGGACGAGGATCCGGTGCAGCGTCAGCTCGCCCCGCCCACCGGGCACGCGGCCGACCGTGTCCAGGGGCAGGGAGTCGATCGTCTCGCCGGAGTGGACCCATGCCCGGCGGTATCCGCCGACGATGTACGCGCGCGTCTCGGCCGGGGTCGCCCACAGGTCGGCGTTCGGCTCGGCGTCGCCGGTGATCCACAGGGGCGGCGCGGCGAAGGGCCGCCCGAAGGTCGCGCCGAAGTACAGGGCCTCGGCGCCGGTCATGTGCTTGACCAGGCCCAGGAGGTTGGTGCCGGTGGGGGTGAGGGGGCGGCGGATGTCGTACTCGGAGAGCCCTTCGAGCTTCCACAGGAGCGCGTCACGCGCGTCCTGAAGACAGCGCCGAAGGTCCGACTTGGCGTCTGATCCGATCATCGGCTCAGTCTGCCGCGCCTCACCGGCTCAGTCTGCCGCGCCTCGGCGCCTGTCCGCCGCATCGCGTGAAGTGATCAGCACGACAACGGTTCGGTACAACCCGGGACCGCTTGTCCGTGTCGGCCTATACGCTCGAAGCGGCAACCATGGGACCGGCGTTGTCGGACGCCGGCCGGCCTCGTACGTCCCTCTCAGGCATCAGGAGCTGTCATGCATGGCCACGGCTACACGCAGCCGGTGAAGCAGCCGCCCCACACGGGGTGGCTGGTCTTCGTGCGCGTGCTGTTCGTGGTGGTCTCGGTGTTCAGCATCGGCTTCCTGGCCTGGACGATGCTGCTGCGGCTGGCCATCGTGACCCGCAAGTCCCTCGACTGGGGTCTGTTCGTGGCCGTGCTGGCGATCGACGTGCTCAGCATCGTGCTGCTGGGCAGGGAGCCCGGCGAGGAGGTCCACACCGCGGGCGGCTGGACGGGCATCGCGCTCCTCCTGGGCACGCTCGTGGCCGCGATCGCGTACTACCTCGCCGCGGAGATCCGCCACTTCCACCAGCTCCGCTACGGCCCCTACGCCGCCCCGCGCCCGTCGGCGTACGGCTACCCGCAGCCCACGACGCCGTACACCGCGACGAGCGTGCACCCCACGCCGCACACCCCGCCCCTGGCGCCCCGCACGCCCGCGCCCCAGCAGCCGCACCACACCCCGGTACCCCAACCGCCGCACCGCACCCCGGTGCAGCAGACGCCGATACCCGCCCCAGCGCCGCCCCAGCGCCCCGCGCCCGCGCGGATCGACCAGGTGCGGGCGGAGCTCGACGAGCTCAGTGACTACCTGCGCCAGCAGGACGGCCGGCAGGGCGGCGACAGCGAGGGCGGACGGTGACCGTGGCGACAGGACGCGTCGTCGCCAGTCGGTACGAACTGGCCACGCTCATCGGGCAGGGCGGCATGGGCCAGGTCTGGACGGCCTACGACCGGCGCCTCGACCGCCGCGTCGCGGTGAAGCTGCTGCGCCCCGACAAGGTGGCCGGCCAGGAGGCCGACGAGCTGCGCCGCCGTTTCGTGCGCGAGTGCCGGGTGACCGCCCAGGTCGACCACCCCGGCCTGGTGACCGTCCACGACGCCGGAAGCGAGGGCGAGGAGCTGTTCCTCGTCATGCAGTACGTCGACGGCGCCGACCTCTCCGACCACCTCGCCGAGCACGACCCCTACCCCTGGCAGTGGGCGGTCGCGGTCGCCGCGCAGCTGTGCGCCGTGCTGAGCGCCGTGCACGCCGTGCCGATCGTCCACCGCGACCTCAAGCCACGCAACGTGATGGTGAAGCAGGACGGCACGGTCACCGTCCTCGACCTCGGTGTCGCCTCCGTCATGGACACCGACACCACGCGGCTCACACACACCGGTTCGCCCATCGGCTCGCCCGCCTACATGGCGCCCGAACAGGCCATGGGCGGCGCGGTCGGCCCGTACACCGACCTGTACGCGCTCGGTGTGCTGCTGCACGAACTGCTCAGCGGTGACGTCCCGTTCTCCGGCTCCACGGCGCTCGGCGTGCTGCACCGACACCTGTACGAGCCGCCGCTGCCGGTGCGCCGGACCCGTCCCGAGGTCCCCGAGGCGCTCGAAGCGCTGGTCCTGCGCCTGCTCGCCAAGGACCCGCAGCACCGGCCTGCCTCCGCGCAGGAGGTGTACGAGCACCTGGAACTGCTCCTGCCCGCGCGCGGGACCCCCACCGGGGCGCCCCTCGACCCCACGCGCCCCTTCCTCCGCCCGCACGCCCCCTGGCCGGACCGCGCCCGCACGCCCGCGCCCCAGCCGCAGGCCGCTCCCGCGCCGCCCGCGGCCGACAAACCGGACGTCGCCGCCGCCGTCGACGAGGTCAAGCGCCTGCTCGGCGAGGGCCGTATCACCCAGGCCGTCGACATCCTCGGCGCGATCCTGCCCGCCGCGGCCGAACAGCACGGCGAGCACTCGCCGGTCGTGCGCACCCTGCGCAAGCAGTACGCGGCCACGCTCATGGACGACGGCCAGTACCGGCGCGCACTGCCCGAACTGCGCCGCCTCGCCGACGAACGCGCTGCCGAGGCCGGCCAGGCCGACCCGCAGTCCCTGCGTTTCCGCTTCGACGCCGCCCAGTGCCTCGAACAGCTCGGCGAACCCGCGGCGGCGCTCGCCGAGTACCGCGCGCTGCTGCCGTACTACGAGAACCAGTACGTCGCCGGTGACCCCGAGCTCGCCCTCGACGTCCGCCGCCGCATCGGCCACCTGCTCCTCGCCCTGGGCGACCGCGCCGCGGCCCACGACACGCTGGCCCGGCTGCTGCACGACGTGGAGCGGCTCCAGGGCCCCGGACACCCGCTCGCGACGGAGGTCCGCCGGACCCTGCAGTGGCTGGGACAGGTGCGCGGGTAGATTTTGCTGTGCCGTGAAGGAATCTTGTGAGCCCCTGGGGACGCGGTTTCCCGAATCCGGTAGGGACGCCGGTTAGGTTGCGATCCTTTCGTCACAACCAGCACAACCGGGGTGGGGTTCTCGCGTGTCCAGCCATCGTCAGTCGAAGAAGCGCAGATACATCACGTGGGTGGTGGCCGGTGCCGCCGTCGTCGCCGGAGCGGGCATCGCCGCGCAGACCTCCATGGCGGCGACCACGTGGCCCGCGCAGCGCACCTACACCGGTCGCGCCTTCGACACCTGCGCCGCGCCCTCCCTGTCCGCGATGAAGGCCTGGCACGGCGGCCTCTACGGTGCCGCCGCCGTCTACGTCGGCGGCAAGAACCGCGGCTGCTCCCAGCCCAACCTCACCGCCTCCTGGGTGAAGTCGGTCAGCACCGTCGGCTGGAAGCTCATCCCGCTCTACGTCGGCGCCCAGCCGCCCTGCCAGACAGGCTCCAGCCCCGAGAAGATCAGCGCCTCCACCGCCGCCTCCCTCGGCGCGAGCGATGCCGCCGACGCAGTCGCCAAGTCCGCCGCCCTCGGGATCAAGGCCGGCAGCCCGGTCTACCTCGACATGGAGTCGTACGACATCACGAACAAGGCGTGCAACGACGCCGTCCTGACGTACGTGCGCGCGTTCGACAAGGGGCTGCGCGCCAAGACGTACCGCAGCGGCTACTACGGCTTCACCAGCTCCAGCGCGAAGGCGATCGCCGACGCAACCGACAAGACGGACCTGCCGGGCAACCTCTGGTACGCGCTGTGGGACAAGCAGAACACCACCACCGCGGACTGGCCGTTCGGGGCGACCCAGTTCACCAACCACAGCCGGGGTCACCAGTACCTGGTCAACAGCAAGGAGTCGCGGGGCGGCTACACGATCACCGTGGACCGGGACGCGTGGGACGGCCCGGTGGCGATCACCGGCTGACGGGCCCTTCCCGAGGCCCTTCCCGCCAGGTCTCACCGAGGGCGGGCGCGCGGCGGTGCCGGAAGTCGTGGTGAATCGTTGGTCGAATGGGTTGGCCAGAGCTGGACCACTGCCTACCATCGATCACCGCAAGACTTTGTGCACCGTCGCACAATCTCCTCGGGAGGTTTCCTTGCACCGCCGCCGTCGCACCGCGCTCCTCCTGTCCGCCGCGATCGTCGCGTCGGCCCCCCTCCTGACCGCCTGCGGAAACGAAGCGCATCCTGGCGCGGCGGCCGTCGTGGGCGGCCAGCGGATCACCGTCTCGCAGCTGGAGAACCGGGTGAACGAGGTGCGCTCCGCCCAGCGCGCCGCGGTGCGTGACGACGCGCAGTACGCGCAGACCGTCGCCCAGACCGGCACCCTCACCCGCGACACCCTGCACGGCATGGTCCTCGACCGGGTCCTCCAGCGCGCCGCGCGGGACGCGGGCATCGCCGTCAACCGCAACGAGGTCCAGCGGATGCGGGCCGGCCTGGAGCAGCAGGCCGGCGGCTCCAAGGGCCTGGAGACGGCCTGGCTCCAGCAGTACGGGATCCCGCCGCAGCGCCTCGACGACAACCTCCGCCTCCAGCTGGAGGCGCAGAAGCTCGCCACCCAGCTCGGCACCGACACCAGCCAGCCCGCCTTCTGGAAGGCCCTGTCCAAGGCCTCCGAGGAACTCCACGTCGACCTCAACCCCCGCTACGGCAGCTGGGACGTCCAGAAGGTGAGCAGGGTCGACGGGAAGACGCCATGGGTGCGGGAGGTTTCGGCGGCGGGGTCGCAGCAGTCGGCGTGAGGGCGTCGGCCTCGGCGCTGTGACGGGCCGGGGAGAGGGGCGATGATCGTACGATCACGCCACGTCACCCGGCCTGTGGACAACCGCCGGGGCCTGTCCGCGGCGTGCGTTACGTTCGAAGCGTGAACACATCCCGCCTCAAGGCCACCCCCGGCCGCATCGTCCTGCTCACCACCTCGCACCGCGTCGCCCCCGGCCTGCTGTCCTGGCCCGCCTGGCAGGCGCTGCACGCGGCCGACCAGGTGCTGTGCGCGGACGGCGCGCACCCGCAGCTGCCCTATCTGCGCGAGGCCGGCATAGCGGTCGACGAGGCGTCCCCGACCGCCGAGGACCTGGTCGACGCCTGCACGGGCGGCCGCACCGTGGTGGTCGTGGCGACCGGCGAGGGCGAACCGACCCTGACCGACGGCCTCGCCCGCCTCGCCGGCTCCGGCCGCGTCCACATGCCGGAGCTGGAGCTGCTCCCAGCCTCCTACGACTTGCCCGGCGCCCGCCTCCTCGACCTCGTCCAGGTCATGGACCGCATCCGCGCCGAATGCCCCTGGTCGTCCCGGCAGACCCACAAGGGCCTGGCGAAGTACGGCATCGAGGAGGCGTACGAACTGGTCGAGGCGATCGAGGAGGGAGACCGCGACGAACTCCGTGAGGAACTCGGCGATGTGTTGCTCCAGGTCGTCTTCCACGCCCGCATAGCCGAGGAGGACCCCGACACGCCCTTCTCCATCGACGACGTCGCCGGCGGCATCGTCGCCAAGCTCATCCACCGCCACCCGCACGTCTTCGGCGACGAGACCGCGACGACGCCCGAAGAGGTCAAGGAACACTGGCTGCGCACCAAGGCGGTGGAGAAGCAGCGCACGTCCGTGACTGAGGGCATCCCCCTGGGCCAGCCCGGCCTGGCCCTCGCGGCGAAGCTGGCGTCACGCGTGCGGACCGCGGGCCTGGACGTGCCGCTTCCCCAGGGCGACGGCGTCGGCTACGAGCTGCTGGCGCTGGCCGTACGCGCGGAGGCGGAGGGCGCGGATCCCGAGGCGGCGCTGCGCGCGGCGGCGCGGGCGTACCGGGACGCGATACGGGCGGCGGAGGGCTGAGGCATCCGGCCGCTTCGATGAGTACCGTTGACTCAGGGACGGGCGAGTGGTCAGGGGGCTTGAGTGGACCGGGAGTTGGAGGAGCTGGCGGCCAGGGCCGAGGGGGTGCTCCATCGGGGGATGACGTCGCCGCTCCGGGGCGCCGTCAGGCGGAAGTTCGCGGAGTGGTTCGCACGCCATGGTCAGCTTGATGAGGCTCGCTATCTCGGGGAGCTCGACACCTCTTGGCACACTCTTTCCTTCCTCGCAGACGTCCGGTACTTCGCAGAGGGCCGGGGTAGGTGGCGTGGGCGTTTCCAAGAAATCCTCACCTCTGCGGTCGACGAGCAGGCAGCGGCCGAACTCACGGACCTGATCGCACAGTTCACGCCCGAACCGCCAGGGTTCCGCGTCTCCAACACCCTCTCCTCCACCACCGTCAACGGCACCGTCATCCAGGCCGGTTCCATCGGCGGCCAGGTCGGCTCCACCGGCCCGGCCACCGTCAACGAGCCGCCCGTGACCGGCGACCACCTCGACTTCCGGGGCGGCACGTTCCCCGGGCAGGTCATAGGCAAGCAGTACAACTACGGGCCGCAGCCCGGCGCCGGGCTGCCCGACCCCTACAGTTGGCCGACTCTCGAGGACGTCAACCCGGTGACGCTCGGGGTGCGACAGACGCGGCGACTGGGGGAGGAGTCCGGGCTCGCGTGCTACATCACGCGGGATGTGGACGAGGCCCTGCGGGGGTGGCACGAACGGGACGGTCTGCTCGTGATCACCGGCGGTTCCCTCACAGGCAAGTCGAGGACCGCCTGGACGGCCATGTTCAACCACCTTGAGCTCCACACCCGCGTCTACGCACCCCCTCCCGGCACGGACCTCCGTAGTCTCCCCGGCCTACTCCGTGCCCGACCGGGGGCGTACGTCCTCTGGCTCGACGAACTGGAGCGCCACCTCGGCGACCAGGGGCTGGACATGGGGCTGCTGGACGAGTTGAACAGGCTCGGCGTACCGGTGGTGGCCACGATGAGCGACGAGGAGTACGAGAAGCACCGGTTCGGCGGCGGACCGGCGTCCCGTCTCCTGGGCGGGACCAGGCCGGTGCGGTTGAGTTCACGCTGGAGCGAGGCCGAGCTCGAACGGCTCGCGGAGGTGACCGACGACGCCCGGCTCGTCGACGCCATCCAGTGGCGAGGCGACAGCGGGGTCACCCAGTACCTCGCCGTCGGCCCCGAGCTCTGGGAGATGTGGCACCACGCCGCCTACTCCAACAGCAGGCACCCGCTCGGACACCTGGTTGTAAGGGCCGCGATCGACCTCGTGCGCTGCGGGATCACCGGGGGCATACCGCAGGAACTACTGGAAGCGGCGAGCGGCTGCTACGGGCCGGGCCATGTGTCGGGGCGGCCGGAGCGGGAGTCGCCGGCGGACGCGCTGACGTGGGCGACCGAGGAGCGGCACGGGGTCACGGGGCTGCTGGTGCGGAACGAGAGCGACGGGACGTTGCGGCCGTACGGCTCACTGGTCGCGGACGTCCTGCGGGACCCCGCGTCGAAGCCGATGCCGCTCGCCATCTGGCGCTGCGCGCTGGACGGGACGCGCTCCGACACCGACGTGCACCGCAACGTCCGTAGCACCGCCGACTCCTTCTTCGCCCCCAAGGCCGAGGAGGGCGACCCCGAAGCCATGAGCATGCTGGGCCTGCTCGGGGAGGCGGCGGAGGACGAGGCCACGGCCTTGGAGTGGTACCGCAAGGCGGCGGACGCGGGGAAGACGGAGCTTGCGGCGCGCGTCGGGGAGCTACTGCTGGCGCGGGGGGAGGCGGAGGACGCGCTGCCGTATCTGCGGGCGGCGGCGGAGCGGAGCCCGGGGGGCCGTGAGGGGCGCCTCCTCGGGCAGGCCCACCTTGCGCTGGCCGAGCACTGGCTGCGGAAGGCCGCGGACGGGGGTGACGGAGAGGCCGGGCAGGCGGCCGAGCTGCTGGAGGAGGCGGCGCGTCATGTGTCCCAGGTCAGGCAGGATGCCGCTGCCGGAGAGCTGCTCGCGCGCAGGTCCCTCCAACCGTCGGTTGTAACGAACGTCGGCATGAGCTTGGAGGAGCAGGGCAACCTGGCAGACGCCCGGAACCTCTACCAGCTGAGCCACGACCTCGGTGACCCCTACGGCGCCCACCGCCTAGCAGCCCTGCTCGAAAAGCAGGGCAAAACCAGCGATGCCATCATCTGGTACCACAAGGCTGCCAGCATGGGGCACCCAACCGCCCGTAAGGCCCTGGCGGACATGACCGCAAAGCGAGCTACGGTCAAGGAGTGACCAACCACCCCCAGCCCCCCACCCCCGCCCCCGACCTCTTCACCTGGGAGTTCGCCACCAACCCCTACCCCGCCTACGCCTGGCTGCGTGAGCACGCCCCCGTGCACCGTACGAAGCTGCCCAGCGGCGTCGAGGCATGGCTGGTCACCCGTTACGTCGACGCGAAGCAAGCCCTCGCCGACCAGCGGCTCAGCAAGAACCCCGCGCATCACGACGAACCCGCGCACGCCAAGGGCAAGACCGGCATCCCCGGTGAGCGCAAGGCCGAGTTGATGACGCATCTGCTCAACATCGACCCGCCGGACCACACGAGGCTCCGACGGCTCGTCAGCAAGGCCTTCACGCCCCGCCGGGTCGCCGAGTTCACCCCGAGGGTGCAGGAGCTCACCGACCACCTCATCGACCAGTTCGCCGACCGGGGCTCGGCCGACCTCATCCACGAGTTCGCGTTCCCTCTCCCCATCTACGCGATCTGCGACCTGCTCGGCGTGCCGCGTGAGGACCAGGACGACTTCCGGGACTGGGCGGGCATGATGATCCGGCACGGGGGAGGCCCACGGGGCGGGGTCGCGCGGTCGGTGAAGAAGATGCGCGGCTATCTCGCCGACCTCATCCACCGCAAGCGCGAGGCCCTCCCGGACACGGCCGCGCCCGGCGAGGACCTCATCTCCGGCCTGATCCGCGCCTCCGACCACGGCGAGCACCTCACCGAGAACGAGGCCGCCGCGATGGCGTTCATCCTGCTGTTCGCCGGGTTCGAGACGACCGTCAACCTCATCGGCAACGGCACGTACGCCCTCCTCACCCACCCCGAGCAACGAGCCCGCCTCCGGGACTCCCTCACCGCCGGACACACCGACCTCCTAGAGACCGGCGTCGAGGAACTCCTGCGCTACGACGGCCCCGTCGAGCTCGCCACCTGGCGCTTCGCCACCGAGCCGCTCAGCATCGGCGGGCAGGACATCGCGGCCGGGGACCCCGTCCTCGTCGTACTCGCCGCCGCGGACCGGGATCCGGAGCGGTTCGCGGAGCCGGATGTCCTCGACCTCGGTCGGCGGGACAACCAGCACCTCGGGTACGGGCACGGCATCCACTACTGCCTCGGCGCGCCGCTGGCCCGTCTGGAGGGGCAGACCGCGCTCGCCACACTGCTCACCCGGCTTCCCGACCTGCGACTCGGGGAGGATCCGGCCGATTTGAGGTGGCGTGGCGGACTCATCATGCGGGGACTGCGCACACTGCCCGTGGAGTTCACGCCCACACGGTGATCGAGCGAGTGCGCTGTGTACCCGATGCGCCAGGGTGACATGCATTCAACTCTGTGATCTTCACGTGATCTACGCGGCATTAACTTGTGACAAGTGATCGGCTGTCGATACGTTCACTCGTCAACGCGGCACCTCGGCTTCACTCGCCGCGTGGGTAAGTGCTGTCTCGCGAAAGGTCACCGCATGCTCTCCGGGAACGGTCGCCACCGTCGCCCTCGTCAGGCTCCGGCTCTTCTCGTCGCGGCCGGGGTGACCGGCTCCGCCATCGCCATCCCGCTCCTCGGTGCCACCGGCGCGAGCGCGGCCGACGGCACCACGTGGGACAAGGTGGCCGACTGCGAGACCGGCGGAGCGTGGAGCGCCGACACGGGCAACGGGTTCTACGGCGGGCTGCATCTGACCCAGGAGCGCTGGGAGAAGTACGGCGGCCTCGAATTCGCCTCCAGCGCCGACAAGGCCAGCCGTTCCCAACAGATAGCCGTCGCCGAGAAGATCCTCGCCGACATCGGCCCCGGCGCCTGGCCCACCTGTGGACTGCTCTCCGGGCTCGGAAACGACTCGGGCTCGGCCGACGTGGACACGGGCGTGGCCGACGACGTGCCCTCCCGGGGCCTGGGCCTGTCCAGTTCGCCCAGTTCATCCGAATCATCCGACTCATCGGACTCCTCCGGCTCCTCCGACGCCTCAGGTTCCCCCGAGGCACCCGAAGGGTCCTCGGACGCCGGCGCCCCCGACGAATCCGCGACCGGATCCTCCGCGTCGCCGTCCCCTTCGTCCCCTTCATCTCCCAAGTCGGATGATTCCGCGAAGTCTGATTCGTCCGCGGATTCCGGCGCCAAGGACTCACGGAGCCCCGAAAGCTCGCCCACGGAAGACCCCGCATCCGGCAAGTCCGACGATTCGGACAATGCGCAGCAGGGTGCGGGTTCCTGGAGTCTTGTGGACACCGGCTCCGTGAGTGCCGATTCCACCGGCACCGGCCGTCACCGCGGCAACAGTGCCGACGAGGCCACGGGCGGTGGAGCCGCCACCGCCTCCTCCGGTCGTCACGCCTACACCGTCCGTCCCGGTGACACCCTGGCGTCCATCGCCGACTCCCTTGGCCTCGACGGCGGATGGTCCGCGCTCTATGCCGGTAACAAGCAGGCGATCGGCGCCGACCCGAACAACATCTCCGCCGGTCAGACCCTCCGAGTCGGGGCTGAATAGGGCGAAAAGTGGCGGGAGTTCACGCCCTACTTCGCGCCGAATGTCCAATTTGGCGAAAGTGTGGGATGAGTCTCAGAAGCCCTGATCGTCTTTGAAATTCCGCGGACGGCGTGTCTACGGTCATGACCGCTCGCCAACACGAGCCCCGGCTGCCGCAACGCCGAATCCTGCCAGCGGCCGTACGGGAACAGTCGTCGCGTAAAGCGCCGTAGGCAGGAGCGGGGGACCCAAGGTAAGTGCCGGGCCCGGACATTGAGACCGGATCCGGCTTGGGGTGAAGCCGCGCCTCGTGAGAGGTGCGGCCGGGCAACTCAACCGGCCCGAACCCGACAGCTCACCTCGCAGGCGTCGGTGAGGGGATCCAACCATGCTGTTTTCCGGCAAGGGCAAGCACCGTCGTCCGTCCAAGGCCACTCGCGCCATCGCCATCGCCGGTGTGACCGGCGCCGCTGTCGCCGCCCCGCTGATGGCGGCCGGCAACGCCTCCGCCGCCACCACCTCCGAGTGGGACACGGTCGCCCAGTGCGAGTCGGGCGGCAACTGGTCCATCAACACCGGCAACGGCTACTACGGCGGCCTGCAGTTCTCCGCCTCCACGTGGGCCGCGTACGGCGGCACGCAGTACGCCTCCCAGGCCAACCAGGCCTCCAAGGCGCAGCAGATCGCCGTCGCCGAGAAGGTCCTCGCCTCCCAGGGCAAGGGTGCCTGGCCGGTCTGCGGCAAGGGCCTGTCCGGTGCCTCCTCCAGCGGCAGCACCGACACCTCCTCCGGCAGCGGCTCCTCCTCCAGCGGTTCCAGCAACTCCAGCAGCTCCTCGAACGACAGCGGCACCAGCACCCGCTCGACCGAGCAGCAGGCCTCCCGCTCCTCCGAGCGTCCCGCCGCCAAGAAGACCGTCACCACGCCGACCGGCAAGAAGGTCAAGAAGGGTGACGGCGAGTACAAGGTCGTCGCGGGTGACACCCTCAGCTCGATCGCCACGAAGCAGAAGGTCGCGGGCGGCTGGGAGAAGCTGTTCGAGCTGAACAAGGACATCGTCGAGGACGCCAACCTCATCTACCCGGGCCAGCAGCTTCACCTGAAGTAAGCCGGGCCGACAGCTTCCGTCCGAAGCAGGACGCGGGCTCCCCGCTCCGGTGCGTCTTCCCCCGTACGCACCGGAGCGGGGTTTTTCTTTGCCCGCCCTTCGCCCGCAATCTCCGTGCGCTCTTTGTTCCGGCCGGGAACAATGTGTACGGTCAGCCTGTCCACGGGGCGGTCGGTCGGATGCCGATGCCGCGGGGGCGGTTAGGCTCTAGTCGCAAGGCCCGCGGGCCCCGCACTTCCAGCGTCACATCCCAAGAAGGAGATGCTCGTGCCGTCCATCGACGTCGTCGTAGCCCGGGAAATCCTGGACTCCCGAGGCAACCCCACGGTCGAGGTCGAGGTCGGCCTCGACGACGGCAGCACGGGTCGTGCCGCCGTCCCCTCCGGCGCCTCCACGGGCGCCTTCGAGGCCATCGAGCTCCGCGACGGTGACCCGAACCGCTACCAGGGCAAGGGTGTCGAGAAGGCCGTCCTCGCCGTCATCGAGCAGATCGGCCCGGAGCTGGTCGGCTACGACGCCACCGAGCAGCGTCTGATCGACCAGGCGATGTTCGATCTGGACGCCACCGACAACAAGGGCTCCCTCGGCGCCAACGCCATCCTCGGCGTCTCGCTCGCCGTCGCCCACGCCGCCTCCGAGGCCAGCGACCTCCCCCTCTTCCGCTACCTGGGCGGCCCGAACGCGCACCTGCTGCCGGTGCCGATGATGAACATCCTGAACGGCGGCTCGCACGCCGACTCCAACGTGGACATCCAGGAGTTCATGATCGCCCCGATCGGCGCGGAGTCCTTCTCCGAGGCGCTGCGCTGGGGCACCGAGGTCTACCACACCCTGAAGAAGGTCCTGAAGAGCAAGGGCCTGGCCACCGGCCTCGGCGACGAGGGCGGCTTCGCCCCGAACCTCGGCTCCAACCGTGAGGCCCTCGACCTCATCCTCGAGGCCGTCAAGGAAGCCGGCTACACCCCCGGCGAGCAGATCGCCCTCGCGCTCGACGTCGCCGCGTCCGAGTTCTACAAGGACGGCTCCTACGTCTTCGAGGGCAAGACGCGCTCCGCCGCCGAGATGACCGACTACTACGCCGAGCTCGTCGAGGCGTACCCGCTGGTCTCCATCGAGGACCCGCTGTTCGAGGACGACTGGGCCGGCTGGAAGACCATCACCGAGAAGCTCGGCGACAAGGTCCAGCTCGTCGGCGACGACCTGTTCGTCACCAACCCCGAGCGTCTCGCCCGCGGTATCGAGGAGGGCGCCGCCAACGCCCTGCTGGTCAAGGTCAACCAGATCGGTTCGCTGACCGAGACCCTGGACGCCGTGGAGCTCGCCCAGCGCAGCGGCTTCAAGTGCATGATGTCCCACCGCTCCGGCGAGACCGAGGACGTCACCATCGCCGACCTGGCCGTCGCCACCAACTGCGGCCAGATCAAGACCGGCGCCCCGGCCCGCTCCGAGCGCGTCGCCAAGTACAACCAGCTGCTGCGCATCGAGGAGATCCTCGACGACGCGGCGGTGTACGCCGGCCGCAGCGCGTTCCCGCGCTTCAAGGGCTGAGCGCCCAGGGCTGACCCGAACCGGGTCACGCCTTAGCCAGTCGTACGTACGTCCCCGTACTCGGTCCCGTACCGTGTGCGGGGACGTACGCACGTGTGAAACGGGAGGCGCGGGGACATGGCCGTGAAGGACCGGGACCGTTTCTCCACCGCGACCAGGATCCGGTTGCTCGGTGAGCAGACGGCGGCCCGTGTCTACCGCTCCCAGACCAAGCGGCAGGCCCGCCGCTCCCGCCTGACCAGCCGGGCGGCCCTGCTCGCCCTCGTGCTGTGTTCGCTGATCGTGGCGCTCGCCTATCCGATAAGGCAGTACGTCTCCCAGCGCGCCGAGATCGCCGATCTGGAGCGGGAGAAGGCACAGGCCAGACAGCGGGTCGAACAGTTGCGCGACCTCAAGGCGCGCTGGCAGGACGACGCGTACGCGGAGCAGCAGATCCGGCAGCGGCTGCACTATGTGCTGCCCGGCGAGACCGGCTACATCGTGATCAACCCGGCCGCGGCCAAGCAGGCACGTGCCGACCTGGTGGCGGCCGACCGCCCCTGGTACTCGAACGTCTGGGACGGGGTCGACAAGTCCGACGCCTCGGACCAGTGAGACCCGACCAGCGAGACCGATAGACCGATAGAAAGACAGGCATGGAAACGCCCCCGCCGACCACTCCGCGCACCGAGCCCACCGACGCGGACGTCGAGGCCTTCAAGCAGCAGCTCGGACGCCCGCCACGCGGGCTGCGCGCCATCGCGCACCGGTGCCCGTGCGGCCAGCCGGACGTCGTCGAGACCGCCCCCCGCCTGCCCGACGGCACGCCCTTCCCGACGCTGTACTACCTGACGTGCCCGCGCGCCGCCTCCGCGATCGGCACGCTGGAGGCGAACGGCGTCATGAAGGAGATGACGGAGCGGCTGCAGACCGACCCGGAACTCGCCGCCGCGTACCGCGCCGCCCACGAGGACTACATCGCGCGCCGTGACGCCATCGAGGTCCTCAAGGGCTTCCCGAGCGCGGGCGGCATGCCGGACCGGGTGAAGTGCCTGCACGTGCTGGTGGGCCACTCGCTGGCCGCGGGCCCGGGGGTGAACCCGCTGGGCGACGAGGCGATCGCGATGCTGCCGGAGTGGTGGCTCAAGGGGCCGTGCGTGCAGCCGCTCGCGGCACCCGACCCGGCGGACGAACTCCCCGGCGCGGAGGGTGCGGTCGCCGACCCCGCCGAGGCCCGCAGCGGCTCCTTCGCCGAGGCTCCCGCCGTCCCCGCCGGTTTCAGCCGGGTCGCCGCCGTCGACTGCGGCACGAACTCCATCCGGCTCCTCGTCGCCGACGTCCACCGGGCCACGGGTGAGCTCCGGGAACTCGACCGGCGCATGACGATCGTGCGGCTCGGCCAGGGCGTGGACCGCACCGGCCGGCTCGCCCCCGAGGCGCTGGAGCGCACGTTCGCGGCGTGCCGCGAGTACGCGGACGTGATCCGTGAACTGGACGCGGGCAAGGTGCGGTTCGTGGCCACGTCGGCGTCCCGGGACGCCTCGAACCGCGACGACTTCGTGCGCGGCGTGGTGGACATCCTCGGCGTCGAGCCCGAGGTCATCTCCGGCGACCAGGAGGCCGAGTTCTCCTTCACCGGGGCGACCAAGGAGCTGACCGGCCACCACCAGGGGGGCGCGGAGCGCCCTGCGAAGGAGGGTCGTGGGCGACGGGCGGGCGACCTGCCCACGCCCTACCTGGTCGTGGACATCGGCGGCGGCTCGACCGAGTTCGTCGTCGGCGACGACCACGTCCGCGCGGCGCGCTCCGTCGACGTCGGTTGCGTCCGTATGACCGAGCGGCACCTGGTCCGGGACGGGGTCGTGTCCGACCGGCCCACCGCCGAACAGATCGCCGCGATGCGCGCCGACATCGAGACGGCCCTCGACCTCGCCGAGGAGACGGTGCCGCTGCGTGAGGCACGCACGCTGGTGGGCCTGGCCGGTTCCGTGACGACCGTGTCGGCGATCGCCCAGGAGCTGCCCGAGTACGACTCGGAGGCCATCCACCACTCCCGCGTCTCCCGCGACAAGGTCCGCGAGATCACCGACTGGCTGCTGAGCTCCACCCACGCCGAACGCGCCGCCGTGCCCTCCATGCACCCCGGCCGCGTGGACGTGATCGCCGCGGGCGCCCTGGTCCTCCTGTCGATCATGGAACGCATCGGCGCCGAGGAGGTCGTGGTGAGCGAACACGACATCCTCGACGGCATCGCCTGGTCCCTCGCCTGAACCGGCTCGCCGCGCAGTCGCTTTCCGGCCCCCGGGCATCCGCGTGGATGCCCGGGGGCCTGTGAGCCTCGACTCAGGTTCCTGACCGTCAAAGGTCCTTGAGCTAGGCTCACATGTGCGAATCGTGGGATCACGGACACTGATGTGGCGGGGGATGCGTCATGGCAGAGCCGCAGGGCGCGAAGGGCGCCGCGGATCTTCGGGCGAAGCACGAGGACCTGACCAAGCTCGCCGACGATCTGAACGACATGCAGGACTACCTGACCCGTCAGGTGCGGCGCATGGACGGCATCGTCGACAGCATCGAGGCGGGCTGGCAGGGCCCGGCCGCCACGGCATACCGCAGGTTCCACCGCGCTGCCGCCGAGGACGCCGTGCGCGTCCGCGAAGTCATGAAACTGCTGGAGTCGGCGGTGCGGTTGAGCCGGGACGGCTTCACGGAGCGAGAACTGGCCGTTCTGGACAGCCTGCGCCGGATCCAGGTGGACGTCGCCAGTGAGGTGGACCGGCTGTCCACGCCGAACCTGCCCACCGCCGAGCCGCCGACGCGGCCGAACAGCAGCCTCGACGACTTCTGACACCGCCGTCCGGCATCCGCGTCGCGGACTGCCGGCTCGAGGGACGGGGAACACATGCCGCCCAGCGCCGGAGACGACCACATAACCGTCAGGCTCGCCACGCTGCAGCACCTCGCGGGCGAGTTGGAGGACATCCTCAAGCAGCTCAACGGCAAGCTCGACGACCTGTACGACCGAGTGGAACCGGTCGTACTGTCATGGAGCGGTGAGGCCCGCGAGGCCTTCGTCGACAAGCTCGACGAGTGGGATCGCTCGGCGCAGGACCTGAAAGCGGCCCAGAAATGGCTGCACGAGGTCGTGACCACCGGCCGGACCAACTACACGGCCGCGCACCTGGCAGTCCTGCGCGGCTGGGGAGCTGCCTGATGGCGACCCCCTCGGCGACGCCGGGCGGCGGAACCATCGACGTCAAGCCGTCCAACCTGCACCAGGTGGCGGGCGGCTTCGCGGCACAGCAGACCCCCTTCGACAAGGCTGCCAAGGACCTTCTCACCGCCCTCAAGGAATATCCCGACGCGGGCGGCTACGGGACAGCGGCACAGGCCTTCGCGACGGCGTACGTCAAGGCCGGTAACCAATTCCTCGACGTGTGGGCCAAGTCCGTGGTCAGTGTCGGAGGAGCGGCGGTCGGTTTCGCGACGACGGCCAACAACTACGCCAAGGCGGAGGCGGCCAACGACGCCTCGGGCCAGACCGTCGCCCGGACCCAACCGCCGCCCGTCGTCATCGACACCGTGCCCGACTACGGCTCGGTGCCGGATCTGAAATGGGGCGACGACGACGGCGGTGACGACTTCATCCGCTCCATCCTGGAGTGGATCCCGGATCTGGTGTGGCACATCATCCGTCCTCTCCTGGAGCACGCGTTCCGCTGGGGCAAGGTCGCCGAGGTCTATCCGTTCCCGCAGCAGCACTACCTCAACTCGCTGTCCCAGGCCTGGTCGAACACGACCATGTCGCTGTCCATGACGGAGAGCGGTCTGACCGGGCTCGTCAGCGGCATCACCCAGCAGAGCAACAGCGAGTGGTACGACGCGATGCGGAAGTTCTGCAGCTCGCTGTGGGGGACCGCGGACTGGGGGCAGAGCAGGGCGGGCTACGAGTGGAAGCACGACAGTTCCGCCTCCCCGACCGCCAGCCACCCGGTCATGACCGTCCTGTTCGACACCGCGAAGAAGATCAGCGACCTCCTGCGCGAGTTCGCCGAGGCCGCCGTCGACCTGAACGGCAAGGTGTGGGACATCTACATGGAGGCGGTCAAGCAGGCCGTCGGCAACATCGACCTCAGTGACGGCGTGGACCTCAACGACGTCAAGGAGGGCGCGAAGGGAGTGGGCCGCTTCCTGAAGGGGCTAGCCACAGGCGCCGCGGAACTCGGCGCGGAGATCACGCTCAACATCGACACAGCCGCCCTGAACGCCGTCGTCGAGTCGTACAACCGCCGCGTCAACGCGCTCACGCCCCAGTTCGACGCACTCATGGGTCCCCTGGAGGAGGCGCGTCGCAGCGCCCCGACCTATGCCGCGGAGGAAGCGCGTGCCGAGGCCTTCGGGGCGCGGGCGTTGAACGACTTCAAGCAGGAGCACAAATACACCACCGACGCCGACGAGAAGAACCACTTCTACGCGATCGACCTGGCCAACGCGGAAGGTCTGTACGGCGGACACAGCGTGGACAAGCACGTGGGCAAGACGGACGAGCAGTTGGCGCAGCGGCTCAGGGACCAGCAGGTCGTCCGCCCCGACGGCTCGGTACGGCCGCTGGCGGCGTCGTCGTTCACGGACCTGGCGTCCGCTCAGCGGCTCACCCAGGCGACCCTGGACGACATCGGCAACGCCGAGAAGATCGAGCGCTGGCTGGACCGGCTCGAACAGCAACCGGTCGCCAACGAGAGATCGACCCTGACCCTGGACAGGTCCTTCACCGATGTGACGGGGCGCACCGTGTCCCGTACCGCCTACGACGCGGACGGACTGCAGGCGCGGGGGACCGACGCGCACGGCGTCAACGTCGTCCTGCGGTACAAGAGAGGCATCGACCCACCCTTTGTCGTCCTCACGTCCATGCCGACCGCATGACGGTCGGCGACCGAGCTGGAAGCGGAAAGGAGCAGCGGCCGGCCGTGACTACGTACACCGGTGCCGTCTTCAACAACGGGGTGGTGGCGAGGCTCTTCGACATCCTCGCCACGGCACGCGAACGGGGCGAGACGGCGCCGTTCACCGAAGAGATCGCGCGCGTCAACCGGACCCTGGACAGCTGTGCCACCACCAGGTGGGCCATGCCGAGCGCCACGCTGGCCGCTCTGCTCGATCTCGTCGCGGAAGAGCTGCGGACCTCCCCCGACAGGGACCTGCCACCGGGGTTCCTGCAGAGGCTCGACGCGCTGGCAGGGGATCAGGACAGGACGGCCTTCCTCACGGATACGGCCTCGTCACTGAGGACGTCACAACGCGAGGGGATCGCCCGGTTCGAGGACGTCCCGATGTCCGCCTGGGAGGCGGAACTGAGGTACACCCATCTGCGGGACTTCTCCTGGTGGGTCGAGTCGGACGAGTACGACACCTTCGAGGACGGTGTGCTCGCGGGGGTGACCAGCGAACACCCGGGCGGCTGCGCGCACGTGCTTCCCCCCTTCGTCGCGGAACTCCACGAGGCGCTGCTTCTCGAAGGGGACACGCGATCCGTCGCCTCCCTCCGGTCGGTGGTCCCCTGGGCCACACCACCCGTCCTGCGGGACGTTCTGCGAGCCGCCTCCGCCCACCTCCTCGAAGCGCACTGAGGCCTTCCCGTGCCCCGACCGAACCGTTCCGCCACGTATCCCGACCGGGAAACCGCCCAATGGGCCACCCAACAGACCGTCACCGCCAACGAACAGCTCATTCACCGCTGGCTCGCCCAGTCGACCCGCCCGCGCCTGACCATCGAGGCGGCCTGGCCCTCCCGTCCCGACCCGGTGGGCAGAGTCCTGCTCCAGGCGATGATGCTGGCGGGCCGCGGCCCGGTCGACGTACGGGCGGCCCGGGTGATCCTCAGGCGGGACAACGCATCCCCGCACGGCTTCGTCGTGCACGCCACCTTCCCGATCCACCTGTAGAGGCCGTCGCCCCATGCCCATGAGCCCCCTCGAGCACGACCGCCGCTACGGCGAGCTGGACCAGGTCATGCGCGCGTACGCCGGGCTTGCCCCCGACGACACGGAGGACCGGCCGAGCACCGCCCTGACCGCTTACCTGCGGCACACCTGGCACAACCGGCCCTGGGCCCTCGGCATGGCCGAGGCGCAACTGCGCGAGTACGCCCGCAATCCCCCGGGGACTCTGCGGCGCCGGCTCGGCGAGTTCTACGCGGTGCCCGATGTCGGCCTGCCCGAAGCCGGTGTCCAGGACTGGCTGCTGCTCGTCGCCGACCACATCAGGCGCAGTGTGGAGGAGGGCGAGGTACCGGCCCCGTCGGCCCCGGTCACCCACTGGGAGTGGCACGCCCGGTTTCCGGAGCTGGGGCAGTTCCTGGGCGGGTGGTTCTCGCAGGACATGCCCGATGAGTTCGGGACGCGGGACGACCCTCATGGGGCAGCCCTCGCCGACTACGCCGCTGCCACGGATCCGCAGATCGTCGCCCGTGTCGTGGGCGAGCTACGGGAACTGCTCACGCTGGAGCTCGACGAGTCGGAGTACGCGCTGGGCATGGCCGAACTCGGCATGGAAGTCGACTGGCCGGCGCCGTACGCGCCGAGCGGCTGGCTGGCTGCGGTGGCCGAGCGGCTGGAGACCTTTTCTACTGGCCAGTAGCCTCGGTTGAGCAGGTCGAACAACGTATGAGTGCGCCTGAGAGGGTCACGTGTCCCCCTTCCGTGGCCCCCCGCCGGAAAAGTTCGTGAAGTTCTTCACAAGGAATTCGGCACTCCAGAGCGAAGAGATGGGTCGGGTTGACCCTTCTGGGGGCCCAACGAGCCTTTGAACGTGTTCAGAAGCATGGTATGGGGGTGCGCTGGAAGGCCTCTGGAGGGAGGGTCGAGAGGAGGCTCACAGGGGGCCTCGTGACCCAGAGAAGCAGCTCACGCGGCATTGACAACGACGCGCGGTGCACAATGGATCCCGGTTGTCATCATGATGTGGATCACGCGAGCCGGGGAGGATAACACACACCCCGTCGGAGCTTGTGAAGGGGCGCACGAGCGACCCCCTAGGGGCGGGTGGATACTCGATGGCATGAGCACCACGGAGCGTCCCAGGATCCTCGTAGTAGGCGGTGGGTACGTAGGCCTGTACGCAGCTCGGCGCATCCAGAAGAAGATGCGCTACGGAGAGGCGACCGTCACGGTCGTCGACCCCCGGTCGTACATGACCTACCAGCCCTTCCTTCCCGAAACCGCCGCCGGCAGCATCTCCCCGCGTCACGTCGTCGTCCCGCTGCGACGCGTGCTTCCCAAGGCGGAGGTTCTCACCGGTCGGGTCACCACCATCGACCAGGACCGCAAGGTCGCCACGATCGCCCCGCTGGTCGGCGAGGCGTACGAGCTGCCCTTCGACTACCTGGTCGTCGCGCTCGGCGCGGTCTCCCGCACCTTCCCGATCCCCGGCCTCGCCGAGCAGGGCATCGGCATGAAGGGCATCGAGGAGGCCATCGGCCTGCGCAACCACGTCCTCGAGCAGCTCGACAAGGCCGACTCCACCACCGACGAGGAGATCCGCCGCAAGGCGCTCACCTTCGTCTTCATCGGCGGCGGCTTCGCCGGCGCGGAGACCATCGGTGAGGTCGAGGACATGGCCCGCGACGCGGCCAAGTACTACAAGAACGTGTCCCGTGAGGACATGCGCTTCATCCTCGTCGACGCCGCCGACAAGATCCTTCCGGAGGTCGGCCCCAAGCTCGGCCAGTACGGCAAGGAGCACCTGGAGGCCCGCGGGGTCGAGGTCTACCTCTCCACCTCCATGGACTCCTGCGTCGACGGCCACGTCGTGCTGAAGAACGGCCTCGAGGTCGACTCCAGCACGATCGTCTGGACCGCCGGCGTCAAGCCGAACCCGGCCCTGTCCCGCTACGGCCTGCCGCTCGGCCCCCGCGGTCACATCGACTGCGCGCCGACGCTCCAGGTCCAGGGCACCGACTACATCTGGGCCGCCGGCGACAACGCCCAGGTCCCGGACGTCGCCGCCCGCAAGGCCGGCGTCGAGAACGCCTGGTGCCCGCCGAACGCCCAGCACGCGCTGCGTCAGGCGAAGGTCCTCGGCGACAACGTGGTCTCCGGCATGCGGGGCTTCCCGCAGAAGGAGTACAGCCACGCCAACAAGGGCGCGGTGGCCGGCCTCGGCCTCCACAAGGGCGTCGCGATGATCGTCATGGGCAAGATGAAGATCAAGCTCAAGGGCCGTCTCGCCTGGTACATGCACCGTGGCTACCACGGTCTGGCCATGCCGACCTGGAACCGCAAGATCCGCGTCTTCGCCGACTGGACCCTCGGCATGTTCCTCAAGCGCGAGGTCGTCGCCCTCGGCGCCCTGGAGACTCCGCGCGAGGAGTTCTACGAGGCCGCCAAGCCGGCGCCGGTCGCCGCCGCGAGCAGGGCCGAGAAGACCGAGAAGTCCGGGGAGAAGGCCAAGGCCTCCTGACCCTCCCGGTCACCTGATCCACCCGAGGGACCTCCCGCCATCCGTGGTGCGGGAGGTCCCTCTGCGTCCGTCGGTGTTCGTACGAGAGTTTTTCCTCAGACGTAACGCGCGTGGGGGACTGTGGCCGGGCCCCGCAGGTGTTTACGTGGTGCTGGACATTCCGGGATCGATTGTCACGGAGGTGTGCACCATGGCCGATGCCGCGCTGCGGCTCAAAAGCCTGCTCGAACAGGTACTGGGAGCCCCGCTCCCGATCCGGATCCGCGCCTGGGACGGTTCGCAGTCCGGACCGCCGGACGCGCCGGCACTGGTCGTCCGCAACCGCCGCGCCCTGCGCCGACTGCTCTGGAAACCCGGCGAGTTGGGCCTCGCCCGCGCCTGGGTCGCCGGGGACCTGGACATCGAGGGCGACCTCTACCAGACCCTCGACCTGCTCGCGGGGACCGTCTGGGAGCGCGGTGAGGACGCCAGAACCCTCAGCCAGGCGCTGCGCGACCCCGAGGTGTGGGCCGCCGCCCGCGGCCTCGTGAGACTCGCCGGCCTACCGCTGCCGCCGGCCCCGCCCCGCGAGGAGGTCCGGCGCCGCCGCCACCTCCACACCCGGCACACCGACCGACGCGCCATCAGCCACCACTACGACGTCGGCAACGACTTCTACGAGATCGTTCTCGGCCCGTCGATGGTCTACTCCTGCGCCTACTGGCAAGCCCCCGAACCCGAGGCCACCCTCGAGGACGCCCAGCGCGACAAGCTCGAACTCATCTGCCGCAAGCTCGATCTGAGACCGGGGCGGCGCCTGCTCGACGTCGGCTGCGGCTGGGGCTCCCTGGCCGCGCACGCCGCCCGCGAACACGGTGTGAGCGTCGTCGGCGTCACGCTCTCGCAGGAGCAGGCCGCGTACGCCCGTAAACGCGTCGCCGACGAGGGCCTCACGGACCGGGTCGAGATCAGGGTGCAGGACTACCGGGACGTCACCGACGGGCCGTACGACGCGATCTCCTCCGTAGGCATGGCCGAACACGTCGGCGCCGACCGGTACCTGGAGTACGCCCAGGACCTGTACGCCCTGCTGCGCCCCGGTGGCCGGCTGCTCAACCACCAGATCGCCCGCCCCCCGCAACACGACGAGTCGTCGTACGACGTGGACGAGTTCATCGACGCCTACGTCTTCCCCGACGGCGAACTCGTCCCGCTCGGCACCACCGTCACCCAGCTGGAGCGCGCCGGGTTCGAGGTGCGGGACGTGGAGTCGATCCGCGAGCACTACGCGCTCACCCTGCGCCGCTGGGTCGCCAACCTGGAGGCCGGCTGGTCGCGCGCCGTGGCGCTGGCCGGGCCAGGCCGGGCCCGGGTCTGGCGCCTGTACATGGCGGCCTCCGCGCTGTCCTTCGAACGCAACAACATCGGCGTCAACCAGGTCCTGGCGGTGCGCACCCCCGGCTCCGGAGCCTCCGGGATGCCGTTGCGGGCCCGTACCTGGAACTGACCGGGACCGACCGCGAAGGGCCCCGCTCCCGGTGCCGGGAACGGGGCCCTTCGCGGCCGTGGGCGTGCCGCTACTCGGACTTGATCGCCGTCAGCATGTTCAGGCGGGCCGCCCGCCGGGCCGGCCACAGCGCCGCCAGGATGCCGACCGTCGCCGCGAGGATAAGGAACACGGCCATCCGGGCCCAGGGCAGGACCAGCTCGTACGTCGGCATCTTCGTGCCGATGAGCTCACCGGCCGCCCAGCCGAAGAACACCCCGAGGCCGATGCCGAGCACGCCGCCGAAGAGGGAGATGACCAGGGACTCCAGGCGGACCATCCGCTTGATGCCCTTGCGGTCCAGGCCGATCGCGCGCAGCATGCCGATCTCCTGGGAACGCTCGAAGACCGACATGGCCAGGGTGTTGATGACCCCGAGCACCGCGACGATCACGGCCATCGCGAGCAGCCCGTAGAGCATGTTCAGCATCAGCGTGAACATCTTCGCGATGTCGTCGGAGAGGTCCTGCTTGCTCTGGACCTTGATGGCAGGGTTGGAGCCGAGGGCCTTCTCCAGCCGGTCCTTCGTCGCGTCGGACGGGCCGTCGGACGTCTTGACCATGACCTGCATGTCCGCCGTGTCCGTCTGGTGCGGGGCCAGGGTGGTCAGGTCGACCATGATGCCGCGGACCAGCTCGTTGCCCTCGTAGACCCCGGCGACGGTCAGCCGCTGCTTCTTTCCGTCCTCGAACGCCGCAGTGAAGGCCGAACCGGCCTTCCAGCCTTGCGCCTTGGCGGTGTCGGCGTCCACGACGACCTTGTCGCCGCCGACCTCGAACCTGCCGTTGTCGACCTTGAGGTCGGTCAGCTTGCCGATCGCGGCGCCGTTGACGCCGGTCAGGTACTCGGTCTCGCCGTCGATGCGGGAGGGGGCGTTGCGCAGCGGACTGATGTCGGTGACGCCCTCGGTGGCCGTCAGCTTCTTGCCGACGTCGGCGGAGAGCTCGTTGCCGTTCGCCATCGACACCACGTAGTCGGCGCGGATCGCGGACGATGCCATCTTGTCGATCGACTTCTGCAGGCTGCCCGCCATCACCGTCATACCGGTGATGAGGGTCAGGCCGATCATCAGCGCGGAGGCCGTGGCCGCCGTACGGCGCGGGTTGCGCAGCGAGTTCTGCCGGGCCAGCTTGCCCGAGACGCCGAACGCGCGCAGGACGGGGGCCGTCGCCGCGATCAGCGGGCGGGACAGCAGCGGGGTCAGGATGAACACGCCGATGATGAGCAGCACCGCGCCGAGGCCCATGGGCGCCTGCCCGTCCGAGCCGCTCATCGTCGTGGCGGCCAGGACGACCGCGACGCCCGCCGCCGAGAACAGGGCCCCGATGGTGTTGCGCAGCACCAGCGACCGGGTGGTCGCCTGGGCGTGCACGCTGCTCATCGCCGCGACCGGCGGGATCTTCGCGGCCCGGCGGCCGGGCAGCCAGGCGGCGAGCATGGTGATGACGATGCCCACCGCGAGGGCGGCGGCAATGGTGCTCGGGGTGATGACCAGCGGCCCGTCCGGCACGGTCGCGCCGAGCGAGCCCATCAGGGAGCGCAGCCCGGCTCCGATGCCGATACCGGCGACGAGGCCCGTCACACCGGCGACCGTGCCCACCACGAACGCCTCGATCAGCACCGACCGGGTCACCTGCCGGCGGGAGGCGCCGACCGCGCGCATGAGTGCCAGTTCCTTGGTGCGCTGGGCGACCAGCATGGTGAAGGTGTTGGCGATGATGAACGTGCCGACGAAGAGGGCGATGCCCGCGAAGACCAGCAGGCCCTGCCGCAGTCCGCTCATCGAGGAGGAGATCGCCTCCGCCTGGTCGTCGGCGAGCTCCTGGCCGGTGGTGGTCTCGGTGACGCCCTTCGGCAGCGCCTTGTCCAGCGCGGCCTTCAGTGCCGGCTGGCTGGTGCCCGCCTTCGCCTTCACGTCGATCTCGTCGTAGGCGCCCGGCTTGCCGAACAGCTTCTGGGCCGTCGCCGTGTCGAACAGGGCGAGGCTGCCGCCGGCGGCGACGTTGCCGTCGTCGGTGGTGAAGATGCCGGCGATCTTCGGGGAGAGGACGGGCCCGTCGATCGAGAGGCGCACGGTGTCGCCGACCTTGTACCCGGCGCGCCGCGCGGTCTCCGAGTCGATGGCGACCTGCTTCTCGCCGTGTGGCGCGGAGCCGGACTTCAGCGGGTACCGGGGGTCCTTGTCGCCCCAGTAGTTGCCGCCCTGCGACTGGAAGCCGCCGCCGATGAGCTTGTCGTCCTTGTCGGCGATGGCGGTGAAGCCGCTGACGACGCCGATGGCAGAGGCGGCCTCCGGCACCCTGGCGCTCCGGTCGAGCAGCGCCTGCGTCAGGTCGGGCGTCTTGCCGAGCGTGTCGCCCTTGTCCTCCTGGTACTCGGCCGACACGGCCACGTCGACCTGGTCGAAGCCCTTGGCCGAGCTGTTCTGGTAGGCGTCGGAGATGGTGTTGGTGAAGACCAGGGTCCCCGACACGAAGGCCACGCCGAGCATCACGGCGAGCACGGTCATCAGGAGCCGGGCCTTGTGCGCGAGTACGTTGCGCAAGGCGGTACGGAACATGAGGTTGTCTACTCCGAAGGTTCTTGACCGGGTGTCAGCCGGGCGTCAGCTGGTGCGGCCCTTGGCGTCGAACTGCTTCATCCGGTCGAGGACCGAGTCGGCCGTCGGCCCGTACACCTCGTCGACGATCCGCCCGTCCGCGAGGAACACCACCCGGTCCGCGTACGCGGCGGCCACCGGGTCGTGCGTCACCATCACCACCGTCTGCCCCAGCTCGCGCACGGAGTTGCGCAGGAAGCCCAGCACCTCGGCGCCGGAGCGGGAGTCGAGGTTTCCGGTCGGCTCGTCGCCGAAGATGATGTCCGGCTTGGCGGCCAGGGCGCGGGCGACGGCGACGCGCTGCTGCTGACCGCCGGAGAGCTGGGAGGGCCGGTGGCTCAGCCGGCCGGAGAGCCCGACCATCTGAATGACCGTGTCGAGCCACTGCTTGTCCGGCTTGCGGCCCGCGATGTCCATCGGGAGGGTGATGTTCTCCAGGGCGGTCAGCGTCGGCAGCAGGTTGAACGCCTGGAAGATGAAGCCGATCTTGTCCCGCCGCAACTTGGTGAGCTGCTTGTCCTTCAGGGAGCCCAGCTCGGTGTCGCCGATGCGCACGGAACCCGAGGAGAAGGTGTCGAGCCCGGCCACGCAGTGCATCAGCGTGGACTTGCCGGAGCCCGAGGGGCCCATGATCGCCGTGAACTCGGCCTGGCGGAAGTCGACGGAGACCCGGTCGAGGGCGACCACCTGGGTCTCGCCCTGTCCGTAGATCTTCGACAGATCCGTGGCACGCGCGGCCACGGTGGTGGTCCGGTCGGCGATGGGAGTGGTGGTCACGGGTTGACGCTCCTGGGGGACGACGGTGGTTTCTCGAGGACGTGAACCATCGTCTCGGCAAGGCGCGTACTTGTAGTCACCCGTTGTTCTGGTTCCGAAGACAGACTCGGGTCTGACCGCGGGCCGCCGTGTCATACCTGGGGATGACGGCCGCCCCCTGCGAGCGGGTGAGTCAAGAACAGGTGGAGCCCCCTTGTTCGGGCGGTGAAATTCCGTCATTCCGCATGCGCGACCGGCCGCCGCACGACAGGCTAGTGGCAAGTGCTGATGGCCCGTACCGTGTGCTGATGCACCCTCAGGCGCCAATAAAATAAGACAACATCGGTCCGCCCGTCCGCTGTTCGGGGGATGTATCCCGATAGTCTCGGAACCTCGACGCGGAGCCCATGGCCTGCCCGGATGGTGGAATGCAGACACGGCGAGCTTAAACCTCGCTGCCCCTCGCGGGCGTACCGGTTCAAGTCCGGTTCCGGGCACCTCCGACGCTGTTCGGATTGGCTGCATCGTCCATTGAGGACTTCACCGCAGCCACACCCCAACCTCACGGCACGCTTCACCGCGCGACCGTTGACAGCGGGTGGAGGCGGGCGCAGACTCACGGGCGGAAGCAGGTGAAGAAAACTTCACTGAGCGAACACGAGCCCCCGCACGACACCGCCCACCGAAGGGAACGCCCGATGCGCACCACCGTCGGCATCATCGGCGCCGGCCCGGCCGGCCTCCTCCTCGCCCGGCTGCTGCACAACGCCGGCATCGACTCGGTCGTCCTGGAGAGTCGCGACCGCGCCTACGTCGAGCACCGGCAGCGCGCCGGGATCCTGGAGCAGGGCACGGTGGACGTGCTGCGCGCGGCCGGGGCCGCGGAGCGCATGGACCGCGAGGGGCTGCGCCACGACGGCATCGAACTGCGGTTCGACAAGCAGCGGCACCGCGTCGACTTCCCCGCCCTCACCGGCGGCCGGTCCGTGATGGTCTACGCCCAGACGGAGGTCTGCAAGGACCTGATCGCCCTCCAGCTCAAGGACGGCGGCCCGCTGCTCTTCGGGGCCGAGGCGCTGACCGTGGAGGGCGCCGACACCGACAGCCCGCGCGTCCGCTTCCGGTACGAAGGGGTCGAGGACGTCCTCGACTGCGACTACGTCGTGGGCTGCGACGGCTTCTGGGGCGTCGCGCGCAAGGCCGTCCCGGCCGAGCTGACCCGGGTCTTCGAGCGGACGTACCCCTTCGGCTGGCTCGGCATCCTCGCCGACGTCGCCCCCTCCCACGACGAGCTCGTCTATGCCCGCCACGACCGCGGCTTCGCCCTGCTGTCCATGCGCTCCCCGTCGGTCTCCCGCCTCTACCTCCAGGTCCCCGAGGGCACGGACGCCGAGGCGTGGGGCGACGACGAGATCTGGGACGAGCTGGAGCGCCGCTTCGAGACCGCCGACGACTGGCGCCTGGAGCGCGGCCCGATCACCCAGAAGTCGGTCACCCCCATGCGCTCCTACGTCCACGAGCCCATGCGGCACGGCCGGCTCTTCCTCGCCGGGGACGCGGCCCACATCGTGCCGCCCACGGGCGCGAAGGGGCTGAACCTCGCCGTCGGGGACGTCGTCACCTTCGCCAGGGCCCTGACGCACCAGAAGGAGACGGGCTCCTCCGACCTCCTCGACGCCTACTCGCAGACCTGCCTGCGCCGCGTCTGGCAGGCCGAGCGGTTCTCGTACGACATGACGACGCTGCTGCACCGGGCCCCCGACGCCACCCCCTTCGAGGACCGCCTCCAGCTCGCCCGACTGGAGCGGATCGCGTCCTCGCGGGCCGCCGAGACGGACCTGGCGGAGGGGTACACGGGGTTCGCCTTCGGCTGAGCGTGCGGGGGAAGGGTTCGCTCCGGATAAGGGCCTGATCACCGGCCGGTTCCGGACGTGTCGCGGGTTGGTCATGAATGAGCCCGCCCGGTGCCGGGAATCACGCTTGCGCGTAGCGTGTTGCGCACGTGGCAGGGAAAGATCCTACTCAAGCACTAGGGTCATTTCTTTGCCCTTCCATTACTCTTGAGGCCAAGGCTACGCAGGGTGGCCACGGAGGAGTGAAATGAGGAGCAGCAACCCGGTCTTCTCGCGACGGGGGTTCAGCCGCGACAACGGCTACGCGGGCTTCAACACCGCGCCGCAGGCCGGGGGCGCCGCTGTCGGAACGCAGGGCAATCCCTATGCCCAGCCGGCCGGCAACCCGTACGCGCAGAACCCCTACGCCCAGCAGGGCCAGCAGTACGGCGCGCCGCCGCAGGCGCCGGCCACCACCGGCCGCATGACGATCGACGACGTCGTCCTGCGCACGGGCACGACGCTCGGTGTCCTCATCGTCACCGCCGCGCTCGCCTGGGCGCTGCTGCCGGTGGACGACGCCAACATCGGACGGTCGTACGGCATCGGTATCGGTGCCGCGCTGATCGGTATGGTCCTGGCACTCGTGCAGTCGTTCAAGCGCCAGGCCTCGCCGGCGCTGATCCTGACGTACGCGGCGTTCGAGGGTGTCTTCCTCGGTGTCGTCTCCAACGTCGTCGACAGTCGTATCGCCGACGGCGCGGCCATGCAGGCCGTGATCGGCACGATGGCGGTCTTCGCCGGTGTGCTGGTGGCGTACAAGGCGGGCTGGATCCGCGTCAACCGCCGCTTCTACGGCTTCGTGATGGCGGCCGCGCTCGGCTTCGTCCTGCTGATGGCGGTCAACCTGCTGTTCGCGGTGTTCGGCGGCGGTGACGGCCTCGGCTTCCGCAGCGGTGCGATGGGTGTCTTCTTCGGCGTCGTCGGCATCCTGCTCGGCGCCTGCTTCCTCGCCCTGGACTTCAAGCAGGTCGAGGACGGCATCGCCTACGGCGCTCCGCGCGAGGAGGCGTGGCTGGCCGCGTTCGGCCTGACGCTGACGCTGGTGTGGATCTACATGGAGTTCCTGAGGCTCATCTCGATCCTCAACAGCGACTGATCCGCGTCGGCGGAGTTCGCCGACGGTAGGGCACCGAAGGGCCCCGGGAACTTCTCCCGGGGCCCTTCGCCGTTGTGCCGCCGTTCTGTGTGCTTCTCCAGGTGCGCGCCTAGAGCAGTTTGCGCGCGGCCCTCCTCAGGTCGTACTCGTGGATGATCGCCTTCGCGTGGCCGTACGCGAGGTTGTGTTCGTGGCGGAGCCAGCTGACCTTCTCCTCGAAGCGGAAGAGGGCCGGACCGTCCTCGACGGTGCGCAGCCAGTCGGCGACTTCACGACCGGTGCAGTGGGGGATGCGGGCGAGCATGTTGCGGTGGGTCTCCTCGGAGAAGACTTGGGACATCGGCGCCTCCGGACGCAATGGGATGTAAGCCGGTCCTTCAGGTCACCGTGCCTGAGCGTTCGCGTGTTGGCAACAGTCCGGGTGCGAGTACGCTCACCGCGTGGTGGATACGACGCGTCTGAGCCGAGCCGTGGATCACTTCGCCGACCGGTTGCGGGCGGCGCCACAGAGCCGCTTGCAGCGAGGCGCTGCGGCGGAGGCGCTGGGGTTGGCCAGGGAGTTGGCCCGGTGGGCCCAGAGGACGGAGTCGCCGGGGGCCGAGCCTCGGGAGATGCCGGATGCGGGGATGTTTGCAGCGGCAGATCAGATCACTGTGGCCGGGCATGATCTGGCGGTCGTGCTGGGCAGTGAGGCCGAGGTGAGTGAGGCGGTGCGGTTGGTGGAGGAGGCGCAGCGGAGGGCGGGGGTGTAGGTCGCGTCAGACCTACAAGGACGCTATGACCCGGTCCGCCAGGATGTAGACGTTCTCCTCGCCGCATTCGAAAGTGAGGGTGTACGCGCCTGAGATGCCGGAGCCGCCGAGGAGGATCGGGGCTTCGCCGGCGGTGAGGGCGGCGGCCAGGCGGTCGGCGGTTTCGCGGTGGCCCGGGGTCATGCAGAGGGTGGTGCCGTCGGCGAAGACGTAGACGTCGAGGGTGCCGAGAGGGCCGGGGCGGACGTCGGTGAGCTCGACGCGGGACGCGGCCAGTTCCTCGAGGATGGCGACGGTGCGCTCGTGGTCGTTCACGACCGGTGACTGGACCGGGACGAAGTCCGGGTGGGAGGGGTGGCGGCGGCGGGCCGCGGCCAGTTCCGGGGAATCGCCGGAGAAGTCGTCGGCGTCCGCGGTCGGCTCGGCCACCGGCTCCAGGCCCACGAAATCGGCCTGACGGGGCAGGAACAGCTCGCTGTCCGGCAGACCCAGCAGGGACGGCGCGTCGGAGGCGTCACGGGCCTCCTGGGCCGCCCAGAACGCCCGCGCCTCGGCCAGCTCGCGCTCGCGTTCCTCGGCGAGCGCCTCGGCGACGGCGGCGCGTATCTCATCGGCGTCGGCGGTGCTGCGTGCAGCGGGCACGAGTCCACGGGTCGCGGCCGCATGGTTCTCGGCGAGCTGCGTGTGCAGGGCCGCGACCTGTCGGCGCAGCAGCACGAGGGTGCGCAGGACGGCGACGCCCACGGCGCCGGTGGCGGCCGTGGTGACCAGCAAGGCGATCGGCATGGCGCTCACTGACGTACTCCCGGTTCAAAATCGACCCCCGACTTCCTACATCAGCTTGAAGGGTGGACTATCCAGCTGTCAGTGCGTAACGTCACGAAACGGACAGGGTCCTGGGGGTTGCGTCCCGTGCGAAGCATCGCTGACCTGCGTGAATCCCTGCGGTGAGGGAGATAGGTCACATCCTGAGGGAGATTGGATCACAAAACAGCCCAGAGCCCGGGCGATTCCCGGACTCTGGGCCGTGGGATCACGATGGGTGCCGTGACGGCTACCCAGGGGGGTCAGCTCAGGCGCTCGATGACCATCGCCATGCCCTGGCCGCCGCCGACGCACATCGTCTCCAGGCCGAACTGCTTGTCGTGGAACTGGAGCGAGTTGATTAGCGTGCCGGTGATGCGGGCGCCCGTCATGCCGAAGGGGTGGCCGACGGCGATGGCGCCGCCGTTGACGTTCAGCTTGTCGAGGTCGATGCCGAGGTCCCGGTAGGAGGGGATCACCTGGGCGGCGAACGCCTCGTTGATCTCGACGAGGTCGATGTCGTCGATGGTGAGACCGGCCCGGCGCAGGGCCTGCTGGGACGCCTCGACCGGGCCGAGGCCCATGATCTCGGGGGAGAGGCCGGAGACGCCGGTCGACACGATGCGGGCGAGCGGGGTGAGGCCGAGCTCGCGGGCCTTCGTGTCGCTCATGATGACGACCGCGGCGGCGCCGTCGTTGAGCGGGCAGCAGTTGCCGGCGGTGACCAGGCCGTCGGGGCGGAAGACCGGCTTGAGGCCCGCCACGCCCTCCATGGTGACGCCGGCGCGCGGACCGTCGTCCTTGCTGACGACGGTGCCGTCGGGCAGGGTCACCGGGGTGATCTCCCGCTCCCAGAAGCCGTTCTTGATGGCTTCCTCGGCGAGGTTCTGCGAGCGGACGCCGAACTCGTCCATGTCCTGCCGGGTGACGCCCTTGGAGCGGGCGAGGTTCTCGGCGGTCTGGCCCATCGCGATGTACGGGTCGGGGACGAGGCCGTCCTCACGCGGGTCGTGCCACGTGGTGCCCTCCTGCTCCGCGACGGCGGCGGTACGGGCCTCGGCCTCGGCGAAGAGGGGGTTGCGCGTGTCGGGCAGGCTGTCGGAGTTGCCCTTGACGTAACGGGAGACCATCTCGACACCGGCCGAGATGAAGACGTCGCCCTCGCCGGCCTTGATGGCGTGCAGGGCCATGCGGCTGGTCTGCAGCGACGAGGAACAGTAGCGGGTGATCGTGCAGCCCGGGAGGTGGTCCATCCCCATCTGTACGGCGACGATACGGCCGAGGTTGTTGCCCTGCTCGCCGCCGGGCAGGCCGCAGCCGAGCATCAGGTCCTCGATGTCCTTCGGGTCCAGCTCGGGGACCTTGGCGAGGGCGGCCTGGATGATCGTGGCGGTCAGGTCGTCCGGGCGCAGGTCCTTCAGGGAGCCCTTGAATGCGCGGCCGATGGGGGAGCGGGCGGTCGAGACGATCACGGCTTCGGGCATCACGGCTCCATTGACACGTGGGGTTGGGCAGGGCTGCTTGGCAAGTTACCCGTACGTATGGCTGGGGTCACGGGCTGGGCGGTGTGACTCAGACCGCAGTTTACTAAGCGCTTGCTTTTTTCCTTCGGCGGTTGAGCCGAAGTAGGCGCGGGCCTGGGCGCCGGCCGTCCCTGGGGGCTGCGCCCCCGGGCCCCCGTCGGCCTGAACGGCCTCGTCCTCAAACGCCGGACGGGCTGAATGTGCTCACGGCGACGAAGGAGCAGGCGCCGGCTCCACCTCCGGCATCCTCCGCCTGCGCCTCCGCTTCAGCAGCGCCCATGGCCCCCGGGGACCGGTCGGCATCGCCGCCGCCACCTCCGTTCCCGCCTCCGACGCCGCCTCCGCCGCCGCTCGGGCCACCGGCAGGAACCCTTCGCGGCGGAAGACGTCCGGCCGCTCCTCCTCCGCCGGCCACAGGCCGAGCGCCGCGCACACGGTCGGCAGGACCGCCATCGCGGCGGTGGCGTACCCCTCCGCCGAGGGGTGGTACTGGTCCGGCCCGAACAGCTCGCGCGGGTTCGCCGCGAACTCGGGGCCCAGCAGGTCGCCCAAGGACACAGTGCGGCCGCCCTGTTCGACGACCCCGATCGTCTGGGCGGCCGCCAACTGGCGGGAGGCTCTGCGGGCCAGCCAGCGCAGGGGCTGCTGGACCGGCTCGATCGTGCCCAGGTCCGGACAGGTGCCGACCACCACCTCCGCACCGGCCGTCCGCAGCCTCCGCACCGCCGTCGCCAGGCAGCGCACGGAGCGGGTCGGCGGCATCCGGTTCGTCACGTCGTTCGCGCCGATCATGATCACGCAGATGTCGGGCACCGGGCCCGGAGCCGCCAGCACCTCGGCCACCTGGCGTTCCAGGTCGTCGGACTGGGCCCCGGGCAGGGCGACGTTGCGCAGCTCCACCGGACGTTCCGCCACCGCCGCGAGCCCCGACGCCACCAGCGCGCCCGGCGTCTGCCCGGCCCGGTGCACGCCCTGGCCCGCGGCCGTGGAGTCACCCAGCATCGTCAGACGCAGGGGCGGTTGTGTCGGGGTGGCGTAGACGTCGCCGTACAGTCCCTGCGCGTTCGGTACGTGCGGGAGCGTGCCGTTGTTGCCCACCTGACGGCGGGCCAGTTGCACCTCGGCCAGCAGCAGGCCGACCGCCGCCGCCCCCGCCAGCCCGATGCCACCGCCGCCGTACGCCGCACCGGCCGCGATGCGCCGCGCCACCCGCGCCCTCGACATGCTGCTCATACGTCGCCGCCACCTCCTCGTAGCCGTACATCCACTCCTTGCCCCGTACCGACCGTCGGTCAATCTCAACCGGGAGTGAACGCCTGCGGCGGGCCGTAGGCTGGCGGCACCACTACGACCACGTTTTTGCAAGCATCCGGAGACAACGGTGCAATTCCACGACTCGATGATCAGCCTCGTCGGCAACACCCCGCTGCTGAGGCTCAACAGCGTGACCAAGGGCATTCAGGCGACCGTCCTGGCCAAGGTGGAGTACTTCAACCCGGGCGGTTCCGTGAAGGACCGCATCGCCCTGCGCATGATCGAGGCGGCCGAGCAGAGCGGCGAGCTCAAGCCGGGCGGCACGATCGTCGAGCCCACCAGCGGAAACACCGGTGTGGGCCTGGCCATCGTGGCGCAGCAGAAGGGGTACAAGTGCATCTTCGTGTGCCCCGACAAGGTATCGACGGACAAGATCAACGTGCTGCGCGCGTACGGCGCCGAGGTCGTGGTCTGCCCGACCGCCGTGGACCCGGAGCACCCGGACTCGTACTACAACGTCTCCGACCGGCTGGTGCGTGAGACACCGGGCGCCTGGAAGCCCGACCAGTACTCCAACCCCAACAACCCGCTCTCCCACTATCACTCCACCGGCCCCGAGCTGTGGGAGCAGACGGAGGGCCGGATCACCCACTTCGTGGCCGGTGTGGGCACGGGCGGCACCATCTCGGGCACGGGCCGGTACCTGAAGGACGCCAGCGACGGCAAGGTGCAGGTCGTCGGCGCCGACCCCGAGGGGTCCGTGTACTCCGGCGGGTCCGGGCGGCCGTACCTCGTCGAGGGCGTCGGTGAGGACTTCTGGCCGAGCGCCTACGACCGGACCGTCGCCGACGAGATCGTCGCCGTGTCCGACAAGGACTCCTTCCAGATGACGCGCCGGCTCGCCAAGGAGGAGGGCCTGCTCGTCGGCGGCTCCTGCGGCATGGCCGTCGTGGCGGCGCTGCGGGTCGCCGAGCGGCTCGGTCCCGACGACGTCGTGGTGGTCCTGCTGCCCGACAGCGGGCGCGGCTACCTCAGCAAGATCTTCAACGACGAGTGGATGGCCGACTACGGCTTCCTGGAGGACGAGGGCCCCAGCGCCCGCGTCAGTGACGTCCTCAACGACAAGGAGCACGGCGCCATCCCGTCCCTCGTCCACATGCACCCGGACGAGACGGTCGGTCAGGCCATCGAGGTGCTGCGCGAGTACGGCGTCTCACAGATGCCGATCGTCAAGCCGGGCGCCGGTCACCCGGACGTCATGGCCGCCGAGGTCGTCGGCTCCGTGGTCGAGCGCGAGCTGCTCGACGCCCTGTTCGCCAAGCGGGCCTCGCTGGAGGACCCGCTGGAGAAGCACATGTCGGCGCCGCTGCCCCAGGTCGGCTCCGGCGAGCCGGTCGGGGACCTGATGTCCGTGCTCGGCGCGGCGGACGCGGCGATCGTGCTCGTCGAGGGCAAACCGACCGGTGTGGTCAGTCGCCAGGACCTGCTGGCCTTCCTCGCCAAGGGCGGAAAGTAGCGGGAAACGTCCGGTGAACGGGCGGTGCTGACGGCGAACTTCCGTTTACCTACCGGAGTGGTGGACTTCGCGGAAGTGGTACGTGCGTGTCACGTCCGCGCAGCACCCGCTTAACACGCGTCCGGCACATTGGTGGGTGTCGGCAAGGGCGGGAGCGGCTCCCCGCCCCGGCCGGCACCGAACGTCCTAGGACCTCCGGAGCGGCTCCCGGACCTCCATGGACGCCGGACGTGAGACCCGGCCTGACCCGGTCAACGTCCCTCGCGGGGACCGCCGTCGTCCCGCCCCCCGTCAACGGGGGTGCGGCGGTCCCCGCGGATACTTCTTCTACGCGCCCGTGGTGGCCCAACTGCCGAGCAGCGCCAGCCTCTCCGCCGTTTCCGAACCCGGCTCCGGCGTGTAGACCAGCAGCGTCTGGGCTCCGTCTCCCGGGACCGTCAGGGTTTCGTACGGGAAGGTCAGCAGGCCCGCGACCGGGTGCTGGACGCGTTTCACGCCGTAGGCGCACTCCCTGACCTGGTGGTCGGCCCACAGGCGGCGGAAGTCCTCGCTCTTGAGGGACAGTTCGCCGACCAGCGCGGTGAGTTTCCGGTCCTCCTGGTGGTGACCCGCCAGTACCCGCAGGTGGGAGACGCACTGGGCGGCCACCGCCTGCCAGTCCGGGTAGAAGTCGTGGGCGCCGGGGTCGAGAAAGACGTGACGCGGGATGCTGCGGGCCGTGGGCGCCGTACCGCCGTAGCCGAAGACCGCGTCGGCCAGGGGGTTCCACGCGAGGACCTCCATGCGGTGGTCGATCACGAACGCGGGGGTGCGGTCCATGCTGTCGAGCAGCAGTTGGACGCCCGGGCGGACACGGGGCGTCGCCGGCCGCGCGGCCTGCTTGCGGGGGCGGGCCACCGCGTGCAGATAGGCGTGCTCCGTCTCGTCCAGACGCAGCACCCGCGCCACCGCGTCCAGCACCGCGTCGGAGACGCTCGGGCCGCGTCCCTGTTCCAGGCGGATGTAGTAGTCGACGCTCACCCCCGCCAACTGCGCCACCTCCTCGCGGCGCAGGCCCGGGACACGACGCCGCCCGTACGAGGCCAGCCCCACCTCCTCGGGCTGGATGCGGGCACGGCGCGAGCGCAGAAAATCTCCGAGTTCCCCGTCCATGCGTTCGATCGTAGGGGAAACGGCGCCTGCTCAACCTGGTACTGGCAGACCCAGGAAAAGCGCATCCCTGGGTGGCGCCGGCGGTTCGGACGAGGGTGGTGGTCGTCGCCGGACGGACCGGCGACGCGAACATCCAGGGAGCACTTCATGTCGTACGAGAACCTGGCCGGACGTACCGCCGTCGTCACCGGGGCCGCCAGCGGGATCGGTGAGGCCGTGGCCGTGCTGCTGGCCGCGCAGGGGGCGCGGGTCGCGCTGCTGGCCCGGCGCGGGGAGCGGCTGGAGGCGGTCGCCGGGAAGATCCGGGCCGGTGGGGGCGAGGCCCTCGCCGTCGTGGCCGACGTGACCGACGACGCGTCCGTGGAGGCCGCGGTCTCCGCGGTCCACGAGGCCTACGGCGCCGTGGACCTGGTCGTCAACAACGCGGGGGTCATGCTGCCCCACCCCATGACGGACGGCCGCCTCGACGAGTGGCAGCGCATGATCGACACCAACGTCACGGGTGTGCTGCGGATGATCCGCGCCTTCAGCGGTGACCTGGTGGACGCGGCCGGGCGGGGCCGTACCGCGGACCTGGTGAACATCTCGTCGATCGCCGCGCACGTCACGTTCCCCGACTACGCGGTGTACGGGGCGACCAAGGCCGCGCTCACCCATCTCTCCCAGTCCCTGCGCACCGAGTTCGGGCCGCGTGACGTGCGGGTCACCAACATCGAGCCGGGGCTCACGGAGACCGAGCTGGCGTCGCACATCGGCAGCGTCGAGCTGCGGGGGCAGCTCGACGGGATGCTCGAGGAGATCGGCGCGCTGGCGTCCGAGGAGGTCGCGGACGTCGTGGCGTACGTGGCGAGCCGTCCCCGGCACGTCAACCTGCGGCAGATCATGGTGCTGCCGACGAGGCAGGCGTGAGGTTTTACTTCTCCCAGTCGCCGTCCCGGTCGCTCCTGCCGCGCCGGGTGCCGAACAGGCCAGGATTGCTGCGGGCGGCCTGCACCGCGTTGACCCCGACGATGCCGAGCCAGGAGATCAGCAGGCCGGGCAGGTGCGCGGTGCCGGCGCCGATCGCGGACAGCGGGATCGCCAGGACCAGCGAGACGATGCCGAAGCCGAAGCGCTCGCCCCAGGAGTCCGTGGGCCTCGGCGACCGGGAGTCGCGGGCCGCCGTCATCTGCTGCTCGGCGAGCTGGCGGCGCACCCGGCGGTCGACGGCGCCGTCGATGCGCTGGTCGACCTTCTCCAGGAACGAGTCGACCAACGCGGACTCGTACTCCTCGCCCAGTTCCCTGCGGGCCTGCAGGGTGGCGTTGAGCTCCTTCTTCAGGTCGGCGTCCCGCGTGTCCATACCGATCTCCATTCCCGTCATGCACCTCACGGTAGGGAGCGGAGGCGCCGACCGCACGGGGGATATCCCCCCTCTTCACGCACTGAGGAACGTCAGTACCGCCAGGACACGGCTCGTTCCTGGACGGTCTCCCGGAGCCGGCCGAGCTTCGCGGACATCTCGGGGCGCACGTACGCGGCCCTGCGCATCGCCATGAAGCTGCCTGCCCAGCGAATGACGTCGCGCAGTTGCTCGCCGGTCGGCGGGTCGCGGTCACGCGGGCGGTTGCGTCCTCGCTCCGGCGTCAGCGGGGAATGGGGAGGCTCAGCCCGTCCTGGTCCCAGACGCGAGCACTCATCCGTTTTTCCGGCATGCACCTGAGCACTGACCATGAGCCCGCGCCGAGGCGGTGATGCGAGGGCTGGCGGTGGCGGTCTCGGTCGCCTGCTCGTCGTCCGCTCGTGATCTTTCCCGTAACGCGCTCCACGTTTCCGGATCCTTTCTTGGATCGCCGGACGTGAGCACTTGCCATCGGCCGACGGGCGCCATATGGTCGTACGAACGTAAGGCATACGAACGTAATTCAAATCAAGGGAGATCGTGATGACGGCAACTCGGCCGGTGGCGCTCGTGACGGGTGCCTCATCAGGAATCGGCAAGGAGACGGCCCGTGCCTTCGCCGCAGCGGGTTACGAGGTGATCGGAACCGGCCGCAAGACCTCCGGGCTCACCCCGCCAGCCGGTGTGACGTACCTCGATCTCGACGTGGCCAGTGACGACTCGGCCACCGCCGCGGTCGCAGAGGTGATCGACCGGTTCGGACGCATCGACGTCCTCGTCAACAACGCGGGCATCGGCTCGGCGGGCGCCGTCGAGGAGAACTCCGTCACCCAGGCCCAGAGCGTCCTGAACATCAACGTCCTCGGTGTCATCCGTATGACGAAGGCCGTCCTGCCGCAGATGCGCGCCCAGGGTGGCGGACGCGTCATCAACATCTCGTCCGTCCTCGGGGTCGCCCCCCAGCCCTTCATGGCCCTCTACGTCGCGTCGAAGCACGCCGTCGAGGGCTTCTCCGAGTCCCTGGACCACGAGGTCCGCGAGCACGGCGTCCGGGTCCTCCTCGTGCAGCCCGCCTACACCAAGACCAGCTTCGACACCAACGCCGCGCAGCCCGACACCCCGCTGCCTCTGTACGCGGAGCGACGCCGCGTCTTCGACGAGGTGATCGCGCAGGCGATGAAGGACGGCGACGACCCCGCCGTCGTCGCCAAGACGATCGTCACCGCGGCCACCGACAAGAAGCCGAAGCTGCGCTACACCGCCGGCCCGCTGGCCTCACGCGTCACCACAGCGCGCCGCCTCGTCCCCGCCGGAACGTTCGACAAGCAGATCCGCAAGAACAACCGCCTGCCCGGCTGACATCCCGGTCCGGCTTCAAGGGCGCCGATCCCGCCCGGGTGCCTCTGACAGTACCCCTCAGCGCGTCGCCGCTCTGCCCGCCGACTCGGGCCCCAACGGGCTGGCCGTCGACCCGGCCGGACGCACCCTCTACATCGCGGACAGCCTGAAGGGCGTCATCTGGTCCGTTCCGGTGTCGGGCGGATCAGCGACCCCGTGGCTGACCGACGCCGCTCTCGCGCCGGTCCCGACCGAAGCCCTGCCGATCGGCGCCAACAGGCTCAGATTCCACAACGGCGCCCTGTGGGTCAGCAACTTCAACAAGGGAACACTGCTGCGGGTACCGGTCACCGCCACCGGCGCGCCCGGCCCCATCCACCTCCTCACGGGCGGCCTGCCCAACATCGACGATCTCAGCTTCCTGCCCCCCCTGGTCCGACGTGGTCTTCGCCGCGCAGAACGGCTCCTCCTCGCAGAACGATCCGGACAGGGTCGTGGTGATCTACCCGAACGGCACCTACAAGCCCGTCCTGACCAGCGCGGACGGTCTCGCCTCACCCTCCGCCACCGCCGTTCGCGGCGACCGGCTGTAAATCACCGACGGCGGCGTCCCCGAGCCCCGGCTGCGATGGAGGAACACATCGTGCGGTACACAAAAGAACACAAACAGGAGACAAGGCAGCAGATCATCACGACGGCCGGCCGGCGGCTCAAGCGCAACGGCATCGACGGCTCCGGAGTCGCCACGCTCATGAAGGACGCGGGCCTGACCAACGGCACCTTCTACGCCTACTTCGCCTCCAAGGAGGAACTCATCGCCACCGCGGTCGCCGACCAGATGCGCGCACAGCACGAGAACATCGTCGCGCAGGCGGCGCCCGGCCGTGCCGGACTCGAACAGATGATTCGCTGGTACTTCTCCACCGAGCAGCGCGACAGCATCGAGGACGGCTGCCCCAACGCCGCTCTGCTCGACGAGATCGGACGCTCCACGGATCGCACCAGGCAGGCCTACACCGACGGCGCCCTGGTCCTCATCGACGGCTTCGCCGCCCGCCTGGCACCCCACGATCCGCCGTCGGCGCGTCTGAAGTCACTCAGCCTCCTCGGCATGCTGGCCGGGACACTGCAACTCTCCCGTGCCCTGACCGACCGGCAGCTCGCCGACCAACTCCTCGAACAGGGAATCCGCAACGCCCTGGCACTGCTGGATGCCGAGCAGCAGGACTGATCGCTTCAGTCGGTGGCCTGGGCTCCATGTCGGGGATATCAAAATCGATGATCCGGCGGCCGGTCCCACCTCTACCGGCTGACCTGGCCGGCCCCGGCCATGGGTGGCGCGTTCGGCGCCTGCCACGCGCTGGACATCGGACTGGTTTCGGCAACCTGAGCACAGGCCTCGGCGCACTCTCATTTTCAACGTGCGCTCTGCGGGGGTCGTGCGCCGACGCCCGTTCGCCTGTATAACGGCATGCAGAGTTGATGGTGCCTGAATAGGTCGAGGGGGAGCACGTGATGGGCGCGACCGACAGCCCTGCCGCACGGCTGCAGGCGCTCTTCGAGGGGCGCCGGCTCACGCCGACCCAGCGGCGCATCGCCCACTGCATGGTGCGCCGCGCCGCCGACGTGCCGTTCCTGTCCAGCGTGGAACTGGCCGAGCTGGCCGGGGTCAGCCAGCCGTCGGTGACCCGGTTCGCGGTCGCCCTCGGCTTCGACGGCTACCCGGCGCTGCGCCGGCACCTGCGCGAGGTCGCGCCCACGGAACAGACGGCGCAGCCGGCCTCGTACAACGAGTACCAGCAGGCCGTCGAGGCCGAGATCGAGAACCTCCGGCACCTGGCGGAGCTGCTGGCCGACCCGGGGCCGGTGCGCAGGGCCGGGCAGGTCCTCGCCGCCAGCCGCCCGCTGCCCGTGCTGGGGCTGCGGGCCGCGGCCTCCCAGGCGTACGGCTTCGCGTACTTCGCCGCCAAGGTCCACCCTGACGTACGGCTGCTCAACGAGGGCGGCACGATGATCCACGACCGTATCGACGCGGCCGTGCGGGCGGGCGCCTCGGCGCTGCTGTGCTTCGCGCTGCCGCGTCACCCCCGCGAGGTCGTCGACACCCTCGGCTACGCCCATGAGGCGGGGCTGACCGTGGTCACCGTCGCCGACTCCGCCTTCGCCCCGGTCGCCAAGGTTTCCGACCTGCTGCTGCCCGCCGCCGTCGGCACCGGCCTCGCCTTCGACACGGCCTGCGCGCCGATGCTGCTCGGCCGCGTGCTCCTGGAGGCGATGTGCGACGACCTGCCGGACGCGCAGGCGCGGCTGGAGGAGTTCGACGCGCGGGCGGCGGCGCGGGGGCTGTTCGTGGAGTGACGCCCGGCCCGTGTCGCTCTCAGACTCGTCTCACCTTCGCTCGCTAATCTGCGCGCCCAAGAAGGCCGTACGCAAGGCCGTACGGAAGGCCGTGTCGAAGGCTGGGTCGAAGGCGACGAGGAGGCGGGACGTGGCACGCGGAGGTCAGGGGCTGGCTCGGGTGGCGGTCGTCGTACGGGCCGGGGCGGCGCCCCTGTGGTGGCTCGGAGTGTTCGCGGCGGGCATCGGGGTGCTGGTGCCCGGCATCACCGGACGGCGGATCGGGGTCATGGCGGGGGCCGCGCTGTTCCTGCTCGCCCTCGCCTTCGTGGCCGTCCGTCGGCGGGGGCGGTACGCCGACCTCGCCCGCTCGGCGGCCCGCGCGGGCAAGCACGACGTGCTCCAGGACCGAGCGGTGACCGTACGCAACTGGCGCCGGGGGCACCGCTGGTGGCTGCTGCTCGCCTTCGCGGCGGCGCTCGGCAGCGCGTTCGCCGTGCCCGCCGCCGGCGGCATGCTGCTCGCCGGATGCGGAGCCGGGCTGCGGCTGAAGGCCACGTGGCTCGGGCGGCGCGAGCGGGCCGGGGACGCGCTGCTGTGGGTGCGTGTCGACTGGCTGGACCGGCGCGGCGGTCGGCCGGCAGGCAAAGCCGTCAAGGCGTACCGCGGAACGGGCATCGCGGCGGGCGACGCGGCCCCGGGCGGGGCCCGGCGCCGCACCGCCGCGCTGGTCTGAGAGGTCCTTGCACTGTGCGCGCCCGATGAGGTCGCGTGGTCCGGTGCCGTGCGGCGCGGCAACGCGGCGAGGCGCGGTGCCAGGCCGCGCGGCCCGGGCGGGCACAGTGCAAGGACCCCTGAGCCGGGGTCAGACCTCCAGGTCCTCCTCGATCCGCTTGAGCTGGTGCCGGGCCATCGCCAGGTTCGCCCGGGTGGCGTCCAGCACCAGATAGAGGAAGAGGCCGTTGCCGCCACGCCCCTTGAGGAGCCGGATCAGGTGGTACTGGCCGGACAGGGTGATCAGGATGTCCTCGATCTCGGCTTTCAGACCGAGGTGCTCCATCGTGCGCATCTTGGCGCGCACGACGTCGGTGTTGCCGGCGGCGGCGACATTGAGGTCGAAGTTCTTGCTGCCGCCGATCGTGCCCAGCGCCATCCCGCTGGTGTAGTCGACGAGCGCGGCGCCGGTGGCGCCCTCGATGGAGGCGAGCGCTTCCTTCAGTGCGGTCTCGGTGTTGGCCATGGTGGTCTCCTCGTTTCCTCTCAACTCTCGGTTGTGGTGCGCGCGTTGGTGGCAGTGGTGCGCGGCGCGCGGGTGGTTCTGGTCCGTGGGGGAGCCGGTTTGACGGCCACGCTCTCGGCGGCCGCCGCCCGGGCGGCGATCTCGGCGTCCACCAGCTCCCCGATGCGGGCGCCGGCGCGGCGGCCCTCCAGGTGCAGGCGGCCCACGTTGACGCGGTCCTCGGCGAGCAGCGTCAGCACGGCGGTGCGGCCCGCCGCGTACGTGGCGACGTAGCCGGACGCGCCGCGCACGAGCAGTTCGCGCAGGTCACCCCGGCCGGTCGCGTCCGCCATGCGCACCGCCACGCCGAGCGCGGCCGCGGTCAGCGCGGCCACGTGCTCCGGTTCGACGCCGGGTGTGTCGTGGGCGAGGACGAGCCCGTCCACGCTGGCCGCGAGGGCGCCGTTGACCTGTGGCACGCGGGATCTCAGTCGGCGCAGTTCGTCGAGTATCTGGGGCTCGGCCGCCATCGGGTTACTCCTCTCGGCACGCGGGCTTTGCCGTTCAAAGGGCCTCCAGCGCATCCCTGAGCCTCTTCAGCAGGGTGATGTCGGTGTCGGTGACGACGGGCAACGGGCTTGGGGCGGGCGGCGGGGCGTGCGGGGTCACGAGCCCCGCCGCCGTCAGGCGTCGTACGTCCACCAGCGTGTGGAACGCGGGCCGGCCGAGCTCCCGCGCGATGTCCGGCGCCGAGCGGGCGCCATCCACCAGGGCCAGGACCGCCACCTGCCGGGGCGGCACCGCGGGGGCCGGGCCGGGGGCGGTCCGGATCAGCGGCGCGCTGTCCGCCCACGGGTCCGGCCAGATGCGGTGCAACAGCTCGCGGCGGCGCAGTGTCTCGCGCTCCACGGCCGCGACCGGGACCGGCCGTACGGGGCCGAGCCAGTGCCCGGTGCCGTAGCGGAAGCGGCCCGGGGTGCTGCTGGGGGCGAGCGCGAAGTACGCGGCGTCGTACAGCGCCCCCAGGTGGCACAGCTCCAGCGTTCCCCGGGTGACGCGCCGGGCGTCGAGCAGGAGACGGCCGGCGCCGTGCCGCTCGTCGGCCCGGTCCGCGGCCTGCCGCCAGCTCTCGGCGTCGAGGGTGCCGTGGGCCGTGAGGAGGACGTCGAGGCCGGGGGCCAGCGGGCTCTCGGCGTGCACGACATGGCCGTCGGCGAGGTAGAGCGTGCCGCACTCGCGCACCAGGACACCGGTGGCCCGCTCGGCCGCGAGCCGGGTCAGCATGGGCGACAGGGCCGTGGCCGCGTGCTCGTGGGCCGTCGTCTTGTTCCGCACCGGCAGCCGGGGTGGCGGAGTCGTCCCGATCACGGTCATCCCAGCACCAGCCGTCCGGCCATCTCGCCCAGCCGGATGCGGGCCAGCGCCAGGTTGCCGTCCGCGCGGCCCAGCCACAGGTGCAGGAACACACTGCTGTCGAACGACGTCGGCACGAACCGCAGCAGGTGGTAGCTGTCCCGGTTGCTGATGATCAGGTCCTCGACCGGGGGGTCCGGGCGGCCCGCCGCTCCGGCGTCGTCACCGGGCGCGAACGCCCGCTGCTCGGCGGCCAGCCGCGCCAGCTCCGCGGCTTCGGCCGCCGACGCCTCGTGGTCGCCGCCCGGGGCGTCCCCGACCGTGCCCAGGGCCAGCCCGCTCGTCCAGTCGACCAGCGATGCGCCCAACGCACCGGGCAGCCGCATGGCCTCCAGTAGGCACTCGTCGATTCCGGGCACCGTCGCTCCCCTCCCGCCTGGGGTTCGGCTGAGTGACAGTGAAACTACGCAACGTGTGTGCGGCGGGTGAGCGTTCTGGCATTTTCCAGTGGAACATGCGCCCTATGGCTAACATGGGTCAGCTGACGTCTTTTTCCGCGGAGTTGATCACCTATCAATTGCGCAGGTCACGGGCGTAGGTCAACGGCGCCCGGGCCTCGGCAGGGTGGTGAGCGCGGCCGCGTGCGCCCCTCCCGACTCCGCCACGATCTCCTCCGGCGTCTGCGGCTCGCGCACCGTCGCGAAGGCGACACCCCCGGCCCCGTCCGGGGCGAAGCCGTAAATGCCGGGCCGGGCGAGGGAGTTGTACGCGTAGTGGTGCGCGAAGTAGTACGCGCCCGTGTCCAGCGCCACCGCGTAGTCACCCTGTTCCAGGAGCGGCAGCGCGCGCCCCCGCGCCAGCAGGTCGCCCGCGAAACAGGCGGGACCCGCCACGTCCTGCACCACCGCCGGGCCCTCCTTCGGGCGCCCCTTCGCGTCGTACGCGGCCATCCTCAGCGGCCATGCCCCCGGCACGTACACCGTCCGCGTCGCGACCTGCACGCCCGCGTGCGTGACCGCGACCGGCCGCCCGCCCGCGCTCTTGGCGTACTCCACCCGCGCCACCACCGTGCCGTGCTTGGCCAGCAGCGACCGTCCGAACTCGGTGACCAGCCCGTACCGGCCGTCGAACAGCCCCGGCACCGCCTCGCTCAGCAGCCGCGCGTACTGCGCGTACGTCGGCGTCGTCACGTCCGAGGAGAAGTTCACCGGCAGCCCACCGCCGATGTCGATCGTGTCGATCTGCCGCCGCCCGATCCGCCGGTTGATCTCCTCGGCGAGCGCGTACGTCTCCCCGATGCCCTGCGCCATCAGCGACAGCGGAACGCCCTGCGACCCCGTGTGCGCGTGCAGCCGCGTCAGCCACGGCCGCTGCACGAACGCCCGTACGACCCACTCGCGCGCCCCCTCGTCACGCAACGCCACCCCGAACTTCGAGGTCGCCGTGGCCGTCGACAACGCCTCGATGGCACCCGCCCCGACCTGCGGGTTCACCCGGATGCCGAGGGGAGAGCGGCTGGCGGCCATGGGGGCACCTCCCCTGCCTTCGGGGCCATGGGGGAGCATCAGGCCGTCGATACGGTCCAGCTCCTGCGGATTGTCCACGTTGACCGCGATCCCCAGCGCCAGCGCCTCCCGCAGCTCGGCAGGCGTCTTGGCGGGGGAGTCCAGCACCGTCAGGGCCGGAGGCAGCCCCGCCGCCCGCGCCAGCGCCAGCTCTCCCGGGCTCGCCACCTCCGCGCCGATCCCCACCTCGCGCAGCAGCCGCAGCACCGGCACCAACGGGGTCGCCTTCACCGCGAAGGCGTGCAGCACCGGCGTCCCGGGCGGCACGACCGCGTCGAACGCCGCCCGCAGCGACGCCGCCGACTCCCGGATGCCGGTGACGTCGAGCAGGCCCACCAGCGGCGCGCCGGGGCCGAGCAGCCCCTGCTCGACGGCCGCCCGCACCGCCTCATGGCGCCGGGCCGCCCGCGCCTCGTCCGCACCGTTGTCGTCTCCCACGGCGTCCCCCGTCCGTTCGATGCCCGTGCTCACACATCCAGCCAAACACCCACGACGCGGACGCGCTGGCACCCCGATGTATTGACTAGGTCTATTCAGGAAGTCAGGATGTGAATAACTCGTGCAACCTCCAGGAGGCAGACCATGTCAGGACCCCGCCCCGTCCGAGCGCCGCGCGGTACGGAACTGAGCGCCCTGGGATGGCAGCAGGAAGCCGCCCTGCGCATGCTGCAGAACAACCTCGACCCCGAGGTCGCCGAACACCCCGACAAGCTCGTCGTCTACGGCGGCACCGGCAAGGCGGCCCGCGACTGGCGCTCCTTCGACGCCATGGTCCGCACGCTGCGCACCCTCAAGCAGGACGAGACCATGCTCGTCCAGTCGGGCCGCCCCGTCGGCGTCATGCAGACCCACGAGTGGGCCCCGCGCGTCCTCATCGCCAACTCCAACCTCGTCGGCGACTGGGCCAACTGGGAGGAGTTCCGGCGGCTGGAACAGCTGGGTCTGACCATGTACGGCCAGATGACCGCCGGCTCCTGGATCTACATCGGCACCCAGGGCATCCTCCAGGGCACCTACGAGACCTTCGCCGCCGTCGCCGCGAAGAAGTTCGGAGGCACCCTCGCCGGGACGATCACCCTCACCGCCGGCCTCGGCGGCATGGGCGGCGCCCAGCCGCTCGCCGTCACCATGAACGACGGCGTCGCCCTCTGCATCGACTGCGACCCCCGGGCGATCGAGCGGCGCATCGAGCACCGCTACCTCGACGTGCGCGCCGACTCCCTCGACCACGCGCTCCAGCTGGCCGTCGAGGCGCGTGACCAGCGCAGGCCGCTCTCCATCGGCGTCCTCGGCAACGCGGCTGACCTCCTCCCGCAGCTCCTCGCCATGGGCGCCCCCATCGACATCGTCACCGACCAGACCTCGGCCCACGACCCGCTGGCCTACCTGCCTACCGGCGTCGCCTTCGAGGACATGGCCGCCTCCGCCGCGAAGGACCCGGCCGGCTTCACCACCCGCGCCCGCGAGTCGATGGCCCGGCACGTCGAGGCGATGGTCGGCTTCCTGGACGCCGGTGCGGAGGTCTTCGACTACGGCAACTCCATCCGGGGCGAGGCACAGCTCGCCGGATACGACCGCGCGTTCGCCTTCCCCGGCTTCGTGCCCGCCTACATCCGGCCACTGTTCTGCGAGGGCAAGGGACCGTTCCGCTGGGCCGCGCTGTCGGGTGAGGCGTCCGACATCGCCAAGACCGACAAGGCGATCCTGGACCTCTTCCCCGAGAACGAGTCCCTCGCGCGCTGGATCAAGCTGGCGGGGGAGCGGGTCCACTTCCAGGGCCTGCCCGCGCGCATCTGCTGGCTCGGCTACGGCGAGCGGGACAAGGCCGGTGAGCGGTTCAACGACATGATCGCGAGCGGGGAGCTGGCCGCTCCGCTGGCCATCGGACGGGACCACCTGGACTGCGGGTCCGTCGCCTCTCCCTACCGCGAGACCGAGGCGATGCTCGACGGGTCCGACGCGATCGCCGACTGGCCGCTGCTGAACGCGATGGTGAACGTGGCGTCGGGGGCGTCTTGGGTCTCCCTCCACCACGGGGGCGGCGTCGGGATGGGGCGGTCCATCCATGCCGGGCAGGTGACGGTGGCCGACGGCACGAAGCTGGGTGGGGAGAAGATCCGGCGGGTGCTGACGAATGATCCCGGGATGGGTGTGATCCGGCATGTGGATGCCGGGTACGACATCGCGGAGTCGGTGGCGGACGAGCGGGGTGTGCGGGTGCCCATGCGTGAGGGTGAGGGGACGTGAGCCCCAGGGACGCCGGGCGCGGCGACCGTCCGGTGGGGGCCGATGCCTCGTCGCCGGGTGCGGGTCCGGCTGTGCCCACCCGCCCCCAGTCTCGGCTTCGCTCGACCGGGGGGACCCCCATCGCCCTGCGGAACGACTGCCCACAACCTGTAGCGGCTGCGGCTGCGGCTGCGGCCGACGCCCCACGGCCTGGAGCGGATGCGGCCCCCGGCCCACGGCCTGCAGCGGCTGGGTCCTCCTTTCACCAGATGTGGCGCGAACTGCACCCCCTCGGACGGCACCCCGACTCCCACGGCTACCGGCGTTTCGCCTGGACCCCCGCCGACGCCGACTGCCGGGCCTGGTTCCAGGGGCAGGCCGAGGCCCGCGGGCTGGCCTACGAGGTGGACCGGAACGGGAACCAGTGGGCCTGGCTCGGGGATCCGGCCACCGGGGATGCCGTCGTCACCGGGTCGCATCTCGACTCCGTGCCCGACGGTGGGGCCTTCGACGGACCGCTCGGCGTCGTGTCGTCCTTCGCCGCGCTTGATGAACTCCGCGCGCGGGACGTCGCGTTCAGCAAGCCCCTTGCCATCGTCAACTTCGGTGACGAGGAGGGGGCCCGGTTCGGGCTTGCCTGCGTGGGGTCCCGGCTGGCCGCGGGTCAGCTCACCGTCGAGCAGGCGCACAGGCTGACCGACGGGGACGGGATCACGCTGCCCCGGGCCATGGAAGCCGCCGGATACGACCCCGACGGCATCGGGCCGGACCCCGAGCGACTGGCCCGTATCGGTGCGTTCGTCGAACTGCACGTCGAGCAGGGGCGCGCCCTCGACCTGTCCGGCGACCGGGTCGGCATCGCGAGTGCAATTTGGCCGCACGGGCGCTGGCGGTTCGACTTCCGGGGCGAGGCCAACCACGCCGGTACGACCCGGCTCGTCGACCGGCGCGACCCGATGCTGTCGTACGCCGAGACGGTGCTCGCCGCCCGCCGTGAGGCCCAACTCGCCGGTGCCGTCGCCACCTTCGGGAAGATCGCCGTCGAGCCGAACGGCGTCAACGCGATTCCCTCCCTGGTCCGCGGCTGGCTCGATTCCCGCGCCGCCGACCAGGAGAGCCTCGACCAGGTGGTCGCCGGCGTCGAGAAGGCCGCCCGGGAGTACGCCGAGGCCCAGGGCGTCGACCTCGACGTGGTCCGTGAGTCCTTCACGCCCGTCGTCGAGTTCGACCACGTCCTGCGCGATGAACTCGCCCGGATTCTCGGCAAGGAGACGGCACTCAAGGTGCCGGTCCTGGGTACAGGTGCCGGACACGACGCCGGGATCCTCTCCGGGAGCATCCCGACCGCCATGCTGTTCGTGCGCAACCCCACGGGCGTCTCGCACTCCCCGGCCGAGTTCGCGGCCGAGGACGACTGCGTGGCCGGGGTGCTCGCACTCGCCGACGTACTGGAAGGACTGGCCTGCACGTGACGCAGACGTACTGGCTGGAGCACGCCTGGCTCGACACCCACGTCGAGCCGGGGGTGACCCTGGAGATCAGCGACGGCCGCATCACCGACGTCCGCACGGGCACCGGCACCCCGCCCCCCGGCGCCGAGACCCTGCGCGGACTCACCCTCCCCGGCCTCGCCAACGCACACAGCCACGCCTTCCACCGCGCCCTGCGCGGCACCGTCCAGGTCGGCTCCGGCACCTTCTGGACCTGGCGCGAGGTCATGTACACCACGGCCGACCGGCTCACCCCGGAGAACTACCACGCGCTCGCGCGGGCCGTGTACGCCGAGATGGCGCTGGCCGGAGTCACGGCCGTCGGCGAGTTCCACTACGTGCACCACGCCCCCGGCGGCACCCCCTACGCCGACCCCAACGCGATGGGCGAGGCCCTCATCGCGGCCGCCGCCGACGCCGGTGTCCGCATCACCCTCCTCGACACCGTCTACCTCTCCTCCGGCTTCGGACAGCCGCCCAACACCCACCAGATCCGCTTCTCCGACGGCAGCGCGGACGCCTGGGCCGAACGCTGTTCAGTTCTCAAGGAACGGGATCACGCACGGATCGGGGCGGCCATCCACTCCGTACGGGCCGTGCCCGCCCGGCAGCTGGCGACCGTCGCACGGTGGGCCGAGGAGCGGCGGGCCCCGCTCCATGTGCACCTCTCCGAGCAGACCGCCGAGAACGACGCCTGCCGCGAGGCACACGGCTGCACCCCGACACAGCTGCTCGCCGAGCACGGCGTCCTCGGGCCGCGCACCACCGGCGTCCACAACACGCACCTCACGGACACGGACATCGCGCTGATCGGTGGCAGCGGGACCGGCACCTGCATGTGCCCGACGACGGAGCGGGACCTGGCGGACGGCATCGGCCCGGCCGCCGCCCTTCAGAAGGCCGGCTCCCCCCTCTCCCTCGGCTCCGACAGCCACGCCGTGATCGACCTGCTCGAAGAGGCTCGCGCGATGGAGCTGAACGAGCGCCTGCGCACCCGCACCCGGGGCCACTGGACGGCCGCAGCCCTGCTGAGGGCCGCCTCCGCCGACGGCCACGCCGCCCTTGGCTGGGAGGGCGCGGGCACCATCGAGGCCGGGGCGCTCGCCGACCTCACGACGATCGCGCTCGACTCGGTCAGGACAGCGGGGCCGCTGCCCAGGCTCGGCGCCGAGACGGCCGTATTCGCGGCGACGGCAGCGGACGTACGGCACACGGTCGTGGGGGGACGCCACGTCGTACGAGACGGGGTCCACGCCCTCGTGCCGGATGTGCCCCGAGCCCTCGCACAGGCAGTCGAAGCCCTGCGCGCCTGACGACGACCCACGAGGACACCATGAGCAGCGCCACTGTCATCACCAACATCGCCACGCTGGTCACCAACGACCCTTCCCTCGGTGACGGATCCCCCCTCGGCCTGATCCAGGACGCGGCCGTCGTCATCGACGGCGACCGTGTCGTGTGGACCGGTGAATCAAGCAAAGCACCCGCCACTGACAATCGGGTCGACGCGGGCGGCCGGGCCGTCCTCCCGGGCTTCGTGGACTCCCACTCCCACCTTGTCTTCGCCGGGGACCGTACGCAGGAGTTCAACGCCCGCATGTCCGGTCGGCCCTACAGCGCGGGCGGCATCCGTACGACCGTCGCAGCCACCCGCGCCGCGACGGACGCCGAGCTGGAGACGAACCTCACCCGCTACCTCGCCGAGGCCCTCCGCCAGGGCACGACCACCTTCGAGACCAAGTCCGGCTACGGCCTGACCGTCGAGGACGAGGCCCGCGCCCTGCGTATCGCCGCCGCCCACACCGACGAGGTCACCTACCTCGGCGCCCACATCGTCTCCCCGGACCACGCCGACGACCCGGCCGCCTATGTGGCGCTGGTCACCGGAGAGATGCTCGACGCCTGCGCCCCGTACGCCCGGTGGATCGACGTCTTCTGCGAGAAGGGCGCCTTCGACGGCGACCAGGCCCGCGCGATCCTCACCGCGGGCAAGGAGAAGGGCCTGCACCCCCGCATCCACGCCAACCAGCTGTCCTACGGCCCCGGCGTCCAGCTCGCCGTGGAACTCGACGCGGCCAGCGCCGACCACTGCACCCACCTGACGGACGCCGACGTCGACGCCCTGGCCAACAGCGGCACGGTCGCCACGCTCCTCCCCGGCGCCGAGTTCTCCACCCGCGCCGAGTGGCCGGACGCCCGTCGTCTCCTGGACGCGGGTGCCACGGTCGCCCTCTCCACGGACTGCAACCCTGGCTCGTCCTTCACCTCGTCCGTGCCGTTCTGTATCGCGCTCGCCGTCCGGGACATGCGCATGACCCCGGACGAGGCCGTCTGGTCGGCCACGGCGGGCGGCGCGGCGGCCCTGCGGCGCGACGACATCGGCCGCCTCAGCCCCGGCGCCCGCGCCGACCTGACCCTGCTGGACGCCCCGAGCCACGTCCACCTGGCCTACCGCCCGGGCGTTCCGCTGGTGTCGGAGGTGTGGCGCAGGGGCGTACGGGTCGCCTGATCCGCCTGCCCACGAGCGCTACGGGTGAGCGCCGAGGCAGGTCGGCAAGGCTGTGGGGTTTTGTTGCTCCGTGTCGGGTTACTCCTCGACCGTGAGTCCCTTCCGCAGGCGTACGAGCGTCCGCGACAGCAGTCGCGAGACGTGCATCTGGGAGATGCCGAGCTCGTCGCCGATCTCCGACTGGGTCATGTTGGCGACGAAACGCAGGGAAAGGATCTTTCTGTCCCGCTGCGGGAGTTCGGCGATGAGCGGCTTCAACGACTCGACGTACTCGATGCCTTCGAGTCCGTGGTCCTCGTAGCCGATCCGGTTCGCGAGCGCGCCCTCGGAGTCGTCCTCCTCGGGCTGGGCGTCCAGGGAGGAGGCGGTGTACGCGTTCGACGCCGCCATGCCCTCGACGACCTCGTCCCTGGACAGGCCGAGGCGCTCCGCGAGCTCCTGGACCGTGGGGGCTCGGTCCAGTTGCTGGGCGAGCTCGTCACCGGCCTTGGCCAGGTCGAGCCGGAGTTCCTGAAGCCGGCGCGGGACGCGCACGGACCACGAGGTGTCGCGGAAGAAACGCTTGATCTCGCCGACGATGGTTGGCATCGCGAACGTGGGGAACTCGACCCCACGGGAGAGCTCGAAGCGGTCGATCGCCTTGATCAGGCCGATGGTGCCGACCTGGATGATGTCCTCGAGCGGTTCACTGCGGGAGCGGAAGCGGGAGGCGGCGAACTTGACCAGGGCGAGGTTGAGTTCGACGAGGGTGTTGCGAACGTACGAGTACTCGTGGGTGCCCTCCTCGAGGGACTCCAGCCGCTCGAAGAGCGTCTTGGACAGCGCCCGTGCGTCGACGGGACCCACCTCGTCGTACGGGGGTATCTCCGGAAGTCCGGACAGGAAGTCGTCGTGCTCGGCGTGAGCGCCGTGGTCCTGTTCGATGGGATCCAGATGTTCCGGAGGGGGTGTCGACGTCGCCGTCTGGGTATGCGAGGCGTCGAGCCGGGGTGACATGATGTCCTCCATCGTTCTCGGCATATGGCTGCCGGAGCCAGTTCGTGCACTGCGGTGTGCGGCGCCTCCAAAGCCGGCCGTGTCGGGTACGTGTCCTTACTAGCCCTACCCGCTTTCCCGAGCCCCTCGCAAGTGCGTTTCGTTGGTAAATGTCCGTTTGTGGGTGGTTGTTCGGGTGTCGGAGTGTGTGAGGAAGGCGTAGTGTTCGAGGGCGTCAGTCAGCAGCCACGACCTCGGGAGAGAGACGGCATGGACCACGGGACGGTCGGCAGCGCGCAGTCGGGCCGGCTTCTGGTGGAGGTGCGGCAAGAAGGCTCCAGTGCCGTCGTGACTCCGGCAGGTGAATTGGATCACCACACGGCCGATTTGTTGCGTGAGCCACTCGAGGACTGCCTCGACAAGGGCTTCAGTCGACTGGTCGTCGACTGCTCACGGCTGGAGTTCTGCGACTCCACCGGGTTGAACGTACTGCTCGGTGCCCGGCTCAAGGCGGAGGCCGCCGGAGGCGGGGTGCATCTCGCGGGGATGCTGCCCGTGGTGGCCCGGGTCTTCGAGATCACCGGCGCGGACGCGGTCTTCACCGTGCACGACACGGTCGAGGCGGCCCTGGCCGGCGACGCCGGCTGACCCGGCGGACGGGACCGGTGAGACGCCTGGCCGTCGTGCCTGCTCATCGCCGCGCCCCTGGCACCCGTGCGCGGACGCGTCCCCTACGTCACACCATCCGCGCCGAAAAGAGGGGTGTTCTGCCGGTTCGGTCGGGCAGGAGACCTCCTGAACATGTCGGTGGCACATGGTCACGGGAGGACGGGGAACCGGCGTTCCTGCGCCAGAATCGAGGACGACCGGCCGTGAATCCGTAAGGAACGGCGGCGGACCGAGCCGGAACCGTGTGTACTGCAAGAGTCGTGTGTACTGACTGACCGGACAGAATGACTTTTGAATCGTGAACTGGTGAATCGGTGAGGTGAAGCGCTGATGAGCACCACCCGGCCTTACTCGCCGGGCTCCCCTGAGCCCAGCGGCGCTTCCGGGGCGTTCCAGGGAGGCGGCGCGCCGGGGTCCGGGGCGACCTCGGGGAGCGCGCCGGGGGGCGGTGCGTCCGGGGGCGGTACGGCCGTGCCGCCCGCCTCGACGGGAGCGCCGGGGGCGGTGGAGATGTCAGGTGCGCCCAGAGGGCCCGCGGCGCCGGGCTCGACCGAAGCGGTGCCGGGCTCGACCGAAGCGGTGCCGTCGAGCCGGCAGGTCCGACGGCTGAGCTTCGACGACGCGAGCGGCGTCGTACCGCTCGCCCGCGACTTCGCCCGCCAGGCGCTGTACGCGTGGGGCTGGCTGCCCGCCGCCACCGCCGACCAGCGGGCCGCCGCCGAGGATGTGCTGCTCGTGGTGTCCGAGCTGGTCACCAACGCGTGCCTGCACGCCGAGGGGCCGGACGAGCTGCAGATCAGCTGCGACAACAAGGTCATCCGCGTCGAGGTCTCCGACCGCGGCACCGGCCAGCCGGCCCCCCGCACCCCCCACCGCGCCGGCCGCCCCGGCGGCCACGGCATGTTCATCGTGCAGCGCCTCTGCCTGGACTGGGGCGTCGTCCGCACCCCCGGCCTGACGGGCAAGAAGGTCTGGGCGGAACTGGGCGCTCCGGCCTGACCGGCACACACGCCTGCGGCGCTTCAGGGGACCACACGACCTTGGACAGGCTGAGCCGCCTTGCGCACTCCGTGCCGTGATTTGCGCGACGCGCCGCGTTACGCAGGCTGAGCGCTACGCAGGCTGAGCGTTACGCAGGCTGCGCCGCCTTGCACGGCCGGGCGTCGGGTTGACGTGCCCGGCAGGCTGCGCCGCCTTGCGCAGGTTGAGCGTTTCGCAGGCTGCGCCGCCTCACGCGCCCGGGCCTTGCGCTCGCCGTGCCGCGTTTTTTCGCGCCCCGCGCCGTCTTACGCAGGCTGCGCTGCGGGACGCCTCGTGCGGCCGTCCGAGCAGCGCTTACGCGGGCCCGGGCTCCAGCGGCGCCCGGCGTCCGTACGGCTTTCGGTGGCTTGCCCGACCTCCAGTCACCCCGCACCGCCCGGCACGCTCGGCCAGGACGCCCGCCCGGGCGGCACGCGGCCCGGCCCCGTCCTGTGCCCGCCCCGGCCCCGCATCGCGCCGCCTCCGGATCCCTCCCGTACCCACCCCGGCCCCGCATCGCGCCGTCCCCGGGCCCTTCCCGCGCTCGCCACGGATCCCCACAACTCCGGCCCGCCCCGTGTCTTCCTTCCTCACGTACCCGGGCGTACCTTGACGGACCGATCTGATGTGCCGTCAGGAATGAGGGACCGTGTCGTATCAGAAGCGAACCGCGGCGCTCGCGACTGTCGCGGCCCTGGCCGGCTCGGCGGTGTGGGGGGCCGCCCCGATGGCCCGGGCCGACGTCGTCGACGTCAACTACGCCTGCAAGACACCCATCGGCGACAAGAGCGCCGTCTCGCCCATCGACATCAAGGGCGTCAAGAGCGGCTCCGGCTACAAGATCACCATGTCCTGGCAGAAGGGCGTCTCGTCCAGCCCCGTCGAACTGGGCAAGGGCGCGATGAACCCGAGCGCCACCATCAAGCTCGGCGGCGCCGACAGCGGCATCCTCGCCGTCAGCGGCCCCGCCAACCAGGCCGCCATCCCTGCTGACACCCCGATCAAGATCAGCGACCTGTCGGGCACGTACACCCCGAAGAAGAGCGGCAAGGTCACCTTCACGGCCGGCACGCTCACCATCAAGGCCCTCGGTACGACCACGACGTGCACCCCCACCAACACCCCCGGGCCGTCCCTCACCCTCGACGTGACGGTGGCGTCGGGAGGCGCTTCCCAGAACGGCGGCACCCAGAACGGCGGCGACTCCGGCGCCGAGCTTCCACAGACCGGCCCCGAGGACTCCGCCGTCGCCCTCGCCACACTCGGCGGCACCGTCCTCCTCGCCGGCGCCGCCGGCACCCTCTGGCTGACCCGCCGGAACCAGCCGGCACGCGCCCGCCGCTGACCTCCGCCGACCCGCCCGCTGAAGTCGGTACAACCGCCGAGCCCCAAGCCTCTCGTCGCCGCCGAGAGCTCTCGGAGCCCAAGACCGCCGGAGCCCCCGAGACCGCTGTAGCCGATACGACCGCCGAGCCCCCAGCCCCGCCGAAGCCGCCGAGCCCGCCGAGACCAGTGCAGCCACCGGGCCGCCAAGCCCCCCGAAGCCACCCGCGCCGCCGAGCCCGCCGACACCGTCAAGCCCGCCGCCCTCGCCACCACCGCTGGAGCCGCCGATGTGCCACGTCGCCCGTGTCCTGCTCCTGGCCGCGCTGTGCGTTCTGGGCATGACCTCCACCGCTGCCGCGGCCGATGGCTGGTCGGTCGCGCCCTCCGGCACCGGGCGGCCGTCCTTCTACGTGGAGGGCGTGCCCGGGACGGCCCTGCGGGACACGGTGTCCGTGACCAACCGGGGCGCGGGACCGGTCACCGTACGGTTGACCGGCACCGGCGTGCCCGTGGCCTTCGCCGAGACCGCCGTGAGGATCCCCGCCCGCACCCGTGCCGACGTCCCGTTCACCGTGCGCGTCCCGGCAGGGAGCGCGCCCGGGGACCGTACCGGCGCGATCGTCGTGCGGGACGCCGACGGCCGGCAGGGCGCCGTGCGGCTGCTGCTGCGGACCGGCGGGCCCGAGCTCGCCGCGCTGACCGTGGAGCACGTGGCCGTACGCGGCGACCGAATCACGTACGAGCTGGTCAACCGGGGCACCACGGCCCTCGTGCCGAGGCTCGCGGTGCGCGCGGACGGCGTCCTCGGACGGGTTCTCGACCGCGCTCCACGTACCCTGCCAGTCGAACTTGCCCCGGGCAGCCGCCTGAAGCTGACCGAGCCATGGCCCGACCCGCCCGCCCTGGACGCCGTCGACGTCCGGCTGACGGTGACCGCGGCGGGCGGCGCGCACGACACGGCCCATGCCTCCGCACGGTTCGTGCCGTGGGACGCGGTGGCGGGCGCCGCGGCCGGCGCGCTGCTCCTTGTCACCACCGCGGTCGTACGGCGGCGCAGGCGCCGTGGGCCCGAGGATGAAGCCTCCGAAGCTGCCGAAGCTGCCGAAGCTGCCGAAGCCGCCGAAGCCTCCGAAGCCGCCGAAGCCGCCGAATCCCCGACCCGGAGCCCCGAGTTGACGGGAGCGCTGACATGACCGGCAGGGCGCGGATCGCGACCGCGTCGGCGGCGGCGCTCGCGCTGCTCGTCATGCTCCTGCTGCCCCTGGCCGGGACGGCCATGGCGGACACGCCCACCGTGAAGCTCTCCACGTCGCAAGCCGGCACCGGAGGTTCCCTCACCGTCACCGGCACCGACTGGCGTCCGCGTGCCCTGCTGATGATGCTGATCTGCGGCCAGTCCGTACCCTCGCGCGGTGTACCCGGCGGCACCAACTCCTGCGCCAACGCGGACGGCCGGGCCGTCACCACCGACGCCGACGGACGCTTCAGCAGGCAGCTGCCGGTGACCGAACCACCCGTGCCGTGCCCCTGTGTGGTGCACGTGGCGACCGTGACGGGCGCGAAGGCGGAGGCGGACGCCGTCTTCCAGGTCGCCGGGCATCCGGTCGAGCCGTTGCCGAAGGAGACCGACGGCGGACGCCTCTCCGTGCTCACCGACACCCGGCTCGAGGGCTCCAGCGGGCTGCTGACGTGGTTCGGGGCGCCCCCGTCCCGCACACTCGTCCTCACGGTCGGAAACGTCGGCTCAGGCCCGGTGAAGGACCCCGTCTTCCAGATCGGCACCTCACACGGCGTGTTCGCCCCGCAGTGGCAGGAACAGCAGTGGCGCGGCACCCTCGCGCCCGGCAAGAAGGCGCGCATCAGACTGCCGGTCGAGCTCGCGGCCGGGGCCCACGGCGACTACACGGTGTCCTTGAAGTACGGCGGGAAGGTGCTCGCCGAGCAGCCGTGGGGCGTCGGCCGCCCTTGGGGCGTGACCCTGTTCTGGATCCTGCTCTGCGTGGTCGTGCCGACGGCCTTGTTCCGTATCGGGTTGGCCGTGGTGGACCGGGTCCGGCCTCGACACCCGGGGTCGGCCGGTGGGCACCAGCGGCGGCCCGGCCGCAGCCGGCCTCGCGCCCCGAGCCTGCCCGAACGCACCCTGCGCCTGCCCAGGTTCGGGGTCGCCGAGAGCGCGTCCCCGACGGCCGCGACCCTGCCGTGGTTCTCCCCGGACTCCGACCCGGGCACGACCGGCCGGCTCCCCGCACAACACGACGACAACCCGCACGACGACAGCCCGGCGAGTCCTAGGACTCCCACCAGGAAGGGACCCATGTGAGAACGCGAAGGAGAGCGGGCGCGGCGGGCGTCGCGCTGGTCTGCGGCGGGGCGAGCGTCCTGCTGGGGTTGGCGGTGGCCGCCCCCGCGCAGGCCGCCGAGGTGTCGTACGCGACCAAGTGCATCCCGCCGGCGGGCGTAGGCCTGCCCGACGTCGAGGGCACCACCAAGGTCGAGATCACCGCCCCGGCGACGGCGAAGGTCGGCGACACCGTCGACATCGTCTGGAAGTTCACGCAGGCCGCTTCGAAGAACCCCGACATCATCGACCTGCCCGCGAACTCGGTCCAGCCGTCCGGCACCCTCAAGGCGGCCGGCGCGCAGAGCGCCGACGTCGCGATGCAGGGGCCGCGTGAGAACCCGGCGATCCCCAAGGGCGGCGCCATGGTGCTGTCCGACATGAAGGGCACTCTGAAGCTGACGGCGGCGGGGCAGGTGACGCTGACGCCGGACGCGTACGTGGTCAACGCCATGGGGACCGACACCAAGTGCGCGCCGACGCAGGCCGTGCAGCCGGCGGCGACCATCACGGTGACCTCCGGGAGCGGCGGTTCGCCGAGCACCACGCCCGATCCGACGGGCTCGCCGTCGACCTCGCCGACGCCGTCCGGCACGCCCAGCGGGTCCCCGAGCGCGTCGCCGAGTTCGAGCCCGAGCGGCGACGACGGGCAGACCGACTTCACGGGCAAGGAGGTCCAGGTTCCCTACGCCTGCAAGACGCCCATCGGCGACAAGGAGGCGACGTCGCCGGTGCAGATCAACGCCAAGAAGAACGGCGGGAGTTACGACCTCAGCGTGCGGTTCGGGAAGTCGGTGATGGACAGCCCGGCGAACATCCCCAAGGGTTCGGTCGAGCCGTCGATGCAGGTCGTCCTGGGCGGCGCCGACACCGGGACGGTGCAGGTGGCGGGCCCGGCCAACACGTCGGACATCAAGGCGGGCGACCCGATCGAGATCCCGGACCTGACCGGCACGTACAAGCCGGGCGCGAACGGCAAGTCGACGTTGTCGCCCGGTGTCCTGACGATCAAGGCCCTCGGCACGACCACGACCTGCACCCCCGAGACGTCGGTGGTCTCCCTGACCCTCGACACCACCCAGCAGCCCGGCGGAGCCTCGGGCGGCTCGTCGTCCTCGGGCGGTTCCTCCGGCGGCTCGTCCTCCGGCGGCTCGTCCTCCGGCGGTACGTCCACCTCGGGCGGCCTCGCCGAGACCGGCGCCGGCGACCACGGCGCCCTCAAGGCCCTGGCCCTGGTCGCGGGGACGGCGGTCCTTCTGGGCGGCGGCATCTTCACGTTCCTGCCGGGCAGGCGCACGCGCTGACACACCCCGTACGAACGCCGGAAGGCCACCCCGTACGAACGCCCGGAGGGCCACCGCGTCCGAAGACGCGGTGGCCCTCCGCCCTGCGCGGGACAGCCGGACGTACGTCAGTTGACGTCGCCCATGAGCTCCTTGACCCGCTTGCGGTACATCCACACCGCCGTACCGGCGATGACGGCGAGGACCGCCTCCAGGGCCACGATGCCCGACCTGTTGAGGTTGACGCCCGCGATGGAGAGCAGGCCGGTCGTGGCGTCACCGGCGGTGACGGCGAGGAACCAGACGCCCATCATCTGGGAGGCGTACTTCGCGGGAGCCATCTTCGTCGTGACGGACAGACCCACCGGGGAGATGGTCAGCTCACCGACGGTCTGGACGAAGTAGATCGCCACCAGCCACAGCGCGGCCGCCTTGTGACCGCCCTCGGCGATCGACAGCGGCGCGAGGAAAAGGAAGAACGAGGCGCCGATCAGGACCAGGCCCATCGTGAACTTCACAGCGGTGCTCGGCTCCTTGTCACGCCGCGCCAGCGCCAGCCACGCCCAGGCGAAGACCGGAGCCAGCGCCATGATCATGACCGGGTTGACCGACTGGTACCAGGAGACCGGGAACTCCCAGCCGAAGACGGTGTTCTTGGCCGACGACTCGGCGAACAGCGACACCGTCGAGCCACCCTGGTCGTAGATCATCCAGAACACGGCCGCGGCGACGAAGAACCAGATGTACGCGGACATCTTCGACTGCTCGGCGCGGTCCAGCTCCTTGTCCCGCTTGATGCGGGCGATGACCAGGACCGGGATGATCAGACCGGCGAGGGTGATCGGGACCAGCAGCCAGTTCAGCGTGTAGTGGCCGGAGAAGCCGACGATCGCGTAGAAGACGGCCGCGACACCCGCCCACAGCGCCGACTTGCGCAGCGTGGCCGTCTTCTGCTCGGCCGTGAGCGGCGTCGGGACGACGCTCGAGTGCGCGCTCAGGTGGCGGCTGCCGAGCAGGAACTGGGCGAGACCCAGTGCCATGCCGAGCGCGGCGAGCGCGAAGCCCAGGTGCCAGTTGACGTTCTCACCGACGGTGCCGATGACCAGCGGGGCCGCGAAGGCGCCGAGGTTGATGCCGATGTAGAAGATCGTGAAGCCACCGTCGCGGCGCGGGTCCTGCGGGCCGTCGTAGAGGTGGCCGACCATCGTGGAGATGTTGGCCTTCAGCAGACCGGAACCGATCGCGACCAGGCCGAGGCCCGCGTAGAAGGTGCCGGAGCTCGGCAGGGCCAGAGTCAGGTGGCCCAGCATGATGACCGCGCCCGCGACGGCGACCGTCTTGCGGGGGCCGAGGACGCGGTCGGCGAACCAGCCGCCGGGGAGGGTGAGCAGGTACACCAGGGACAGGTACACCGAGTAGATCGCGGTCGCGGTGGCCGCGCTCATGTGCAGCCCGCCCGGTGCCACCAGGTACAGCGGGAGCAGGGCCTTCATGCCGTAGTAGGAGAAGCGCTCCCACATCTCGGTCATGAAGAGAGTGGCCAGTCCTCGAGGGTGGCCGAAGAAGGTCTTCCCGGAGCCGGGGGTACCCGGGCGGACCGTCGTCAGGCTGGACGCCATGGTCGTTCCTTGCTGGGGGTCTTTCCTTTCAAGGCCGACGGTTGCCGGCCCGCACACAAAAGAGACCTTCAGCGTCAAATGAGCGCCAAAGGTCCCCACGGTGCTACAGGCGTAGATTCACCATACGGCAGGACAGTGCCGGATATGAAAGGACTTGAGACAGGTATCACAGGGGATCAAGGAACCGTGAACGCTGTTTTGAAGGTCCATCCCAGGATGACACCCCGCGACCACAGGTCAGCATCAAGATCGCGGCAGGTGATGCGGGGGGTCCGTGAGGGATCTGTGTGCAGGTGTGTCCGGCATGTCCCTCGGTAAGAAACAGAGGCGCCGATCACACCTCTGAGTGACCACCGGGCGGACTACCATCAGCTCATGACCCGTGTACTGCTCGCCGAGGACGATGCGTCCATCTCGGAGCCGCTGGCCCGCGCACTGCGCCGGGAAGGTTACGAGGTCGAGGTCCGCGAGGACGGCCCGACGGCGCTCGACGCCGGCATCCAGGGCGGCATCGACCTGGTCGTGCTGGACCTCGGCCTGCCCGGCATGGACGGTCTCGAGGTGGCCCGCCGACTGCGCGCCGAGGGGCACACCATCCCCATCCTCATCCTGACCGCGCGTGCCGACGAGGTGGACACCGTGGTCGGCCTCGACGCGGGCGCCGACGACTACGTCACCAAGCCCTTCCGGCTCGCCGAGCTGCTCGCCCGTGTCCGGGCCCTGCTGCGGCGCGGTGCCGCCGAGCCGCAGCAGCCGCCCGCCACCCACGGCGTGCGCATCGACGTCGAGTCGCATCGCGCGTGGATGGGCGACGAGGAGCTCCAGCTCACCGCCAAGGAGTTCGACCTGCTGCGGGTCCTGGTGCGGGACGCGGGCCGGGTCGTCACCCGCGACCAGCTGATGCGCGAGGTCTGGGACACCACCTGGTGGTCGTCGACCAAGACCCTCGACATGCACATCTCCTGGCTGCGCAAGAAGCTCGGCGACGACGCGGCGAACCCCCGCTACATCGCGACCGTGCGCGGCGTGGGCTTCCGTTTCGAGAAGAGCTGAGCCCGCGGGCACCCCTCGGGACAACGGGCTGTGTGGGATAAGAGGACATGCGTCGCCGACTGATCCAGTCCACGCTCGCCGTGGTGCTCGTCGTCATCGCGGTCTTCGGCGTGTCCCTGGTGATCGTCGAGAGCCGCACGATCACCAGCAGCGCCCAGGAACGCGTGGACTCCGAGGCGGTCCGGCTGGTCGGCATCGTGGACAGCCGACTGCTCGGCAAGGAGGACGTCACCTCGGACATCCTGCACGACCAGGTCACGCAGGACCGTTACGCCGTGATCCATATCCCCGGGCGGCCGGACATCGAGATCGGCGACAAACCGGCTGGAGACGTCATCCACGCCGAGGAGCGGGGCGAGGAGGGCGAGCTCGTCCGGGTCGAGGAGCCGCGCTCCACCGTGACCCGCGAGGTCGGCCGCACGCTGCTGATCATCGGCGCGGTGGCGCTGCTCGCGGTGATCGCCGCCGTCCTCCTCGCGATCCGTCAGGCCAACCGCCTGGCCTCCCCGCTGACCGACCTCGCGGAGACCGCCGAGCGCCTCGGGTCGGGTGACCCGCGCCCCCGTCACAAGCGGTACGGCGTCCATGAGCTGGACCGGGTCGCGGACGTCCTCGACTCCTCCGCCGAGCGCATCGCCCGTATGCTCACCGCCGAGCGCCGCCTCGCCGCCGACGCCTCCCACCAGCTGCGTACGCCGCTCACCGCGCTGTCCATGCGGCTGGAGGAGATCACCCTCACCGACGACCCGGACACGGTGAAGGAGGAGGCGACCATCGCGCTCACCCAGGTGGAACGCCTGACGGACGTCGTCGAACGCCTCCTGACCAACTCCCGCGACCCGCGCACGGGCTCCGCCGTCTCCTTCGACCTCGACGAGGTCATCCAGCAGCAGCTCGCGGAGTGGCGCCCGGCGTACCGCAGCGCGGGCCGCGCGATCGTCAGCTCGGGCAAGCGCCACCTCCAGGCCGTCGGCACGCCCGGCGCCGTGGCGCAGGTCCTGGCGGCGCTGATCGAGAACTCGCTGATGCACGGTGGCGGCACGGTCGCGATGCGCACCCGCGTCATCGGCAACCAGGCGGTCGTCGAGGTGACCGACGAGGGCCCCGGCGTCCCCGCCGACCTCGGCGCGCGGATCTTCGAACGGACGATCAGCGGACGCAACTCCACGGGCATCGGCCTGGCCGTCGCCCGCGACCTCGCGGAGGCCGACGGAGGCCGCCTGGAGATGCTCCAGGCCCAGCCGCCGGTCTTCGGCCTGTTCCTGTCCCGTACGCCTGTGAAGCGGGCGCTGACCCCGGACGACGAGGAGCCGACGGTCCGCTGAGACGGCGCCGTACGGCGAGCGTCAGCTGACCCGCGTCCTCGGCTTCTCCTTCGCCTCCGCCTCGAGGAACGATTCCGCGTCCGCGACGGCCTCGCGCGCCGGCAGCGTGCGGAACACCCAGCTGCGGTAGGACCAGAAGCGGAAGAGCGTCGCGACGCCGATGCCGAGGAACTTGAAGACGTTGCTCTGCAGCGGGCTGTCCCAGCCGAAGCCGTACGTCGCCGCGTACAGGATGCCGTTCTCGATGACCAGGCCGACCACGCTGAACAGCAGGAACAGCGTGAGTTCCTTGCTGCGGCGGCTCTTGTCACGGTCCCGGTACGTGAAGTAGCGGAAGCCGACGTAGTTGAAGACGATCGCGACGACGGTCGCGATGACGCTGGCCCGCACCACCTGGAGATCGGTGACGTGGCGTACCAGGTTGAACACGCCCAGGTTGACGAGAAGCCCGGCACCGCCCACGGCGCCGAACTTGGCCACTTCGTGCACGAGCCGTCGAAGCCTTGCGGAACCACGTTCCATGGTCGTACAGGCCCCCGTCCGGTCGGATTTCGTCAACTCAGTCATGCTAACCACCCCCCGGAGGGTTTTCCTGTGGACCCGCTCACGGGTGGGCCACAGCTCGGAAAGAGGTCGGAAAACACCCGTTATGAGTCCGGAAAGGGGCGGGTGAGAGGCGCGGGATCCGGCCCGCGTGGCCTGGCCGATACCCTGGGGGCGTGACGTTCCCGGTAGTCGGCATGGTCGGCGGGGGCCAGCTCGCGCGTATGACACACGAAGCGGGCATCCCGTTGGGCATCAGGTTCAAGCTCCTCAGTGACACTCCTCAGGATTCCGCGGCGCAGGTCGTCAGCGATGTCGTCATCGGCGACTATCGCGACCTGGAGACGCTGCGCGAGTTCGCGCGCGGCTGTGACGTGATCACCTTCGATCACGAGCACGTGCCGACCGAGCACCTCAGGGCCCTGGAGGCGGACGGCATCCCCGTGCGCCCCGGCCCCGACGCGCTCGTGCACGCCCAGGACAAGGGCGTGATGCGCGCGAGACTCGACGCGATCGGCGTGCCGTGTCCACGCCACCGTCTCGTCAGCGACCCGCAGGACGTGGCCGCGTTCGCCGCGGAGGGCGACGGTTTCCCCGTCGTCCTCAAAACCGTCCGCGGCGGCTACGACGGCAAGGGCGTGTGGGTGGTGGACTCCGTCGAGGAGGCCGCCGACCCCTTCCGTGCCGGCGTCCCCGTGCTCGCCGAGGAGAAGGTCGACTTCGTCCGCGAGCTCGCCGCGAACGTCGTACGCTCCCCGCACGGCCAGGCCGTGGCCTACCCGGTCGTCGAGTCGCAGCAGGTCAACGGCGTCTGCGACACGGTGATCGCGCCCGCCCCCGACCTCGACGAGGGCCTCGCCCTGCGCGCCGAGGAGATGGCGCTGCGGATAGCCCAGGAGCTCGGTGTCGTCGGCCACCTCGCCGTCGAGCTGTTCCAGACCCGCGACGGCCGCATCCTCGTCAACGAGCTGGCGATGCGCCCGCACAACTCGGGCCACTGGTCGATGGACGGCGCGGTCACCTCACAGTTCGCCAACCACGTCCGCGCGGTCCTCGACCTCCCGCTCGGCGACCCGCGCTCGCGCGCGAAGTGGACGGTCATGGTCAACGTCCTGGGCGGCGACTACCCGGACATGTACTCGGCGTACCTGCACTGCATGGCCCGCGACCCCCAGCTCAAGATCCACATGTACGGCAAGGACGTGAAGCCCGGCCGCAAGGTCGGCCACGTCAACACCTACGGCGACGACCTCGACGACGTGCTGGAGCGCGCCCGTCACGCAGCCGGCTACCTGAGAGGCACGATCACCGAATGAGCCCCGTTGTAGGCATCGTCATGGGTTCGGACTCCGACTGGCCCGTCATGGAGGCCGCGGCCCAGGCGCTCGACGAGTTCGAGATCGCGTACGAGGTCGACGTCGTCTCCGCGCACCGCATGCCGCGCGAGATGATCGCGTACGGCGAGCAGGCCGCGGACCGGGGGCTCAAGGTGATCATCGCGGGTGCGGGCGGCGCCGCCCATCTGCCCGGCATGCTCGCCTCGGTGACCCCGCTGCCGGTGATCGGCGTGCCCGTACCGCTGAAGTACCTGGACGGCATGGACTCCCTGCTGTCGATCGTGCAGATGCCGGCCGGTGTCCCGGTCGCCACCGTCTCGGTCGCCGGCGCGCGCAACGCGGGTCTGCTCGCGGCGCGCATCCTTGCCGCGCACGACGAGGAACTCCTCGGCCGTATGCGGGAGTTCCAGCAGGAACTGAACGACCAGGCCACCGAGAAGGGCAAGCGCCTGCGCTCCAAGGTCGAGGGCTCGGGCAGCGGCTTCGGCTTCGGGAAGTGACGCGGATGACCTCGCTGGCGCAAGCCCGGCAGCTGCTGCGGGAGTTCCCCGTCGTCGACGGGCACAACGACCTCCCGTGGGCGCTGCGCGAACAGGTCCGCTACGACCTCGACGCCCGCGACATCGCCACCTCCCAGAGCGCGCACCTGCACACCGACCTCCCCCGCCTGCGCGAGGGCGGTGTCGGCGCGCAGTACTGGTCGGTGTACGTCCGCTCGGATCTGCCCGACGCCGTCCCGGCGACGCTGGAACAGATCGACTGCGTACGGCAGTTGATCGCACGCCATCCGGCGGACCTGCGCGCCGCGCTGACGGCCGCCGACATGGAGGAGGCGCGCGCGGACGGCCGTATCGCCTCGCTCATGGGCGCGGAGGGCGGCCACTCCATCGCCAACTCCCTCGGCACCCTGCGGGGGTTGTACGGCCTCGGCGTGCGCTACATGACCCTCACGCACAACGACAACGTGGCGTGGGCGGACTCTGCGACTGACGAGCCGGCGGTCGGCGGTCTTTCGGCGTTCGGGCGCGAGGTGGTCCGGGAGATGAATCGTCTCGGCATGCTCGTCGACCTCTCCCACGTGGCGGCGACGACCATGCGGGACGCGCTGGACGCGACGAGCGCCCCGGTGATCTTCTCGCACTCCTCGTCGCGGGCCGTGTGCGACCACCCGCGCAACATCCCGGACGACGTGCTGGAGCGGCTGCCCGCCAACGGCGGTGTCGCGATGGTGACGTTCGTGCCGAAGTTCGTGCTCCAGGCGGCCGTCGACTGGACGGCCGAGGCCGACGCGAACATGCGCGCCCACGGCTTTCACCACCTCGACACGACCGCCGAGGCGATGAAGGTCCACCGCGCCTTCGAGGAGCGCACCCCCCGTCCGATCGCCACGGCGTCCACGGTCGCCGACCACCTCGACCACATGCGCGAGGTCGCCGGCATCGACCATCTCGGCATCGGCGGCGACTACGACGGCACGGCCTTCACACCCGACGGCCTCGACGACGTCTCCGGCTACCCCAACCTGATCGCGGAACTCCTGGACCGCGGCTGGTCGAAGACCGACCTGGCCAAGCTGACCTGGCAGAACGCGGTACGGGTGCTGGGCGCGGCGGAGGACGTGGCCCGCGACCTTCAGGCCACGCGCTCGCCGTCCAACGCGACGATCGAGTCGCTCGACGGCTGACCGGACTCGTCGGATTCCTGGGCCCCGGGACTCCTGGGACTCCTGGGACACTCCTGGGCCTCCTGTGAGAGGGCGGGGCAGTCGGTGTATCCGGTCGCCCCGCCCACGTACGTCAGGTACCGGTCCCGCACCTCGCTGAGCGGCGCCCCCAGCCGCAGCCGCGCCACGAGGTCGGGTTGGGCGAGGAAGGGCCGGCCGAGCGCGACGAGATCGGCGCCGGCTCACGCCCCGAGCGCACGCCCGGCGGACACTGGGAGCACCCGGACGCGGCCGCGACCGGGTCGTCCACGTCCAGGAACTCTTCGCGGCCGGGCTCCACAGCGCGAAGATCGCGGAACTGCTCCCTTGAATGCGGGACACCGACGGCGGCCCCTCCACCGTCGCCATCCCCAAGCTGGTCGAGAACCTCACCGCCGAACGCGACGGCATCGACGGCATGATCCGCGACCTGATCCGCTCCCGCGACACCCTGGACGAGGTCATCCAGGTGGCGCAGGGCCGCTGACCGGTCCGCCGAAGCGCGAGGAGTACCCCCGAACGCCCCACCCACCAGGAAGCCCCCTCGCCTCCGTGGGACGGTGACCGTACTGCTGATCAGGACGCCGATCACGACGTACGGAGACCTCCATGGCAGACCTCCAGGACGAACTGCACACCCCTCCCGAGGTCGGCGAGCTCGACGAGCTGTCTGATCCCTTCGACGCGTACACGCTCGTCTCCGACCCGGATGCCGCCCCTCTGGAGCGCGCCCACACCATCCTGGCCGCGCACCCCGTCGCCGACGGCTACAGCGGGCTGCCCTGGGCGCTGCGGCACCTGCCCTGGTACGACCTGGAGGACGGCGAGCGCGCCGTCGACACGGACGTGCCACGGTTGCGCGCCGGGCATGTCGGCGCGCTGCTGTGGTCGCTGCACCTGCCGGAGGGGCTGGCCGTCGACCGGGCCGTGGGGGCGACCCTGGAGCAGCTGGACCTGGTGCGGTCGGTGATCGGCGCGCATCCCGAGGGGCTGCGGCTGGCCGGCAGTGCCGGGCAGGTCATCGACGCCCGCAACTGCGGCCGGGTCGCCGTCCTGCTGGGGCCCGCCGCGGCCGCCGCGGTCGACGACTCCGTGAGCATCCTGCGCGTCCTGCACTCGCTCGGCCTGCGCGTGCTCACCCTCTCCGGCACGTCCTGGGCGAGCGAGGCGGGCCTGACCCGGTTCGGCGAGGAGGTCGTGCGCGAGATGAACCGGCTCGGGGTGCTCCCCGACCTCTCCGGCGCCTCCGAGGCCACGATCCGGCGCACGCTCGCCCTGTCCAAGGCGCCGGTGCTGTTCACTCGCTCCGCTGCCCGCGCCCTGCGCCCCCACCCGGTCAACCTCCCCGACGACCTGCTCGCCGACCTGGGCGCCGCCAAGGGCGTGTGCCTGGTGCCGCTGACCGCCGAGCAGACCGGACCGACGGTCCGTGACGTCGCCGACCACCTGGACCACGTCCGCGAGGTCGCCGGGCCGCAGAGCGTCGGCCTGTCGGGCACCTACGACTCCGGCGCGGCGCACCCCCAGGACCTCGCCGACGCCTCCTGCTACCCGCGCCTCATCGCCGAACTGCTCCGCCGCGGCTGGTCCGAGCCGGACGTCGCCCTCCTCGCCTGGGGCAACGTCCAGCGCGCCCTGCGCACGGCCGACTTCACCGCGAAGGCCGCCCAGCAGCGCAGGGAGCCGTCCACGGCGAAAATCGCCGAGCTGGACGGCTGAACACGCCCCAGTGGGCTTCTAGTCCAGCCCCTCCGGGTGCTCGATCCGGCACAGGCAGAACGGGTGCCCGGCCGGGTCGGCGTACACCTGGAAGTCCTTCTTCTCCCGGTCCTCCAGGTCCAGCGGCCGCGCGCCCAGTGCCAGCACCTTCTCGTGGGCCGCGTCGATCTCCTCCCACGTGGCCCCGGCGTCGAAGTCCAGGTGGAACTGCTGGGCGTTGCGGTCGGCGCGCGGCCACTCGGGCGGGGCGAGGCCCTTGGCCCGCTGGAAGGCGAGCCGCGGCCCTCCGGGGACCTGCAGGACGACCCAGTCGTCGTCCTCCGCCTGGGGTGTGCCGCCGCCGACCCGGGCGTAGAAGTCGGCGAGCGCGGGCGGGTCGGGGCAGTCGATCACGACAGAGCGGAGATGTGCCACGGGCGGCATGGGGCCTCCAGTTCTCAGCGGCGCGCAGTTCTCAGCAGGCGCAGAGGCAGAACGGGTGCCCCGCCGGGTCCGCGTACACACGGAACGAGCGCGAGCGGTCCGCCGCGTCCAGCGCTTTCGCGCCAAGCGCGAGCACGCCCTTCTCGGCCGTGTCCAGGTCGTCGACGGTGAGGTCCAGGTGGAACTGCTGCGAGTGGTCGGCCGCAGGCCACGCCGGCGGTACGAAACCGGGGGCGGCCTGGAAGGCCAGCGACTGTCCTCCGGGCACCTGCAGGTCGACCCAGTCCCCCTCTCCCTCGACGGTGCCGCCGAGCACCTCGGCGTAGAAACCGGCCAGCGCGTACGGGTCGGGACAGTCCAGGACGACCTGTCCCAGCTTGGCGAGTGCCATGACTCCTCCTCGAAGGCGAAGGTTACCCCTAGGAGGGGGTAACCAGTAACCGTTACTGCATGCTTGCGCATAGCCGGTAACCTCGCAAGGGGAAATGCGGGAGGTAGCGTGCAGCCATGAGTGGAAGATCGCCCGCGCCGGGCGGCCTGGCTCTGATCGAGTCCCTGGTGAACACGCTGGACGTCGAGACGGGCACGGACGCCCTCGACACGGCCGACGCGCGCGAGCGCTTCGGTCTCGCCGAGGACGACCTGCCGTACGCCCGCGAGCTCCGCGAGTCGCTGCGCGCGACCCTGCTCGCCCACGCCGGCCACCCCCCGCACCGCGCGGTCACCCCGCTCGGCGACCTGCTCGCGGCGGCCCCGCTGCTCGTGACGGTCGACGCGCGGGACGGCTCGGCCCACCTCTCACCCGGCGACGACGGCCCGCTGCTCTCCCGCGTCGCCGCGGCCGTCGCCGAGTCGCTCGTCGCGGGTACCTGGACCCGGCTGAAGGCCTGCGAGGCGGTCACCTGCCACTGGGCGTACTACGACCGCAGTCCGGCCGGGCGCAGCCGTTGGTGCTCGATGCAGGTGTGCGGGGCCCGCGCGAAGATGCGCCGGTACCGCGCCAAGGAGGGGTGACCCACAGGGAGTTCACCGGCCATGCGGCCGTCCCGTGAGGCAGAATGCAGACAGACGTCGGTTCGGCCGGCTGAGCCCCGGCCGAACCGACGTCGCTGTCATGTCCAGGAGCTGTACTACGCGGTCGGCCGGCCCATCGCCCGGTACGTCCAGCCGGCCTTGCGCCACAGCTCCGGGTCGAGGGCGTTGCGCCCGTCGAGGATCACCCGGGCCGCCGCGACCTCGCCGAGTGCGGCCGCGTCCAGCTCGCGGAACTCCCGCCACTCGGTCAGGTGCAGTACGACGTCGGCGCCCCGGACCGCTTCCAGCGCCGAGTCGGCGTAGCCCAGGGTGGGGAAGACCCGGCGGGCGTTCTCCATGCCCTTGGGGTCGTAGACGGTCACCTGGCCGCCCTGGAGGTGGATCTGCCCGGCGACGTTCAGCGCGGGCGAGTCCCGTACGTCGTCGGAGTCGGGCTTGAAGGTGGCGCCGAGCACCGCGACCCGCTTGCCCAGGAACGGGCCGCCGCCCAGCACCTGCCGGGCCAGCTCCACCATCTGGCCGCGCTGGCGCATGTTGATGGAGTCGATCTCGCGCAGGAAGGTCAGCGCCTGGTCGGCACCGAGCTCACCGGCGCGCGCCATGAAGGCGCGGATGTCCTTCGGCAGGCAGCCGCCGCCGAAGCCGATCCCGGCCCGCAGGAACTTCTTGCCGATCCGGTCGTCGTAGCCGATCGCCTCGGCGAGCTTGGCGACGTCGCCGCCGGCGGCCTCGCAGACCTCCGCCATCGCGTTGATGAAGGAGATCTTGGTGGCGAGGAAGGAGTTCGCGGACGTCTTCACCAGCTCGGCGGTCGGGAAGTCCGTCACGACGAACGGCGACCCTTCCTCGACCGGGGTGGCGTACACCTCGCGCAGCAGCTTCTCGGCGCGCTCGCTGCGCACGCCGACCACGATCCGGTCGGGGTGCAGGGTGTCGTCGACGGCGAAGCCCTCGCGCAGGAACTCCGGGTTCCAGGCCAGCTCGGCGTCGTCGCCGGCCGGGGCGTTCTCGGCCAGGTAGGCGGCCAGACGGTCGGCGGAACCGACGGGCACGGTCGACTTGCCGACGACGAGAGCGGGCCCGTGCAGATGCGGAGCGAGCGAGGCGATGGCGGACTCGACGTACGACATGTCGCAGGCGTACTCGCCGTGCTTCTGCGGGGTGTTCACGCAGACGAAGTGGACGTCGCCGAACGCGCCGATCTCCGCCCAGTCCTGGGTGAAGCGCAGCCGTCCGGTCGTACCCTGGAATCCGGCGACATGCCGGCGCAGCAGCTCCTCCAGGCCGGGCTCGTACATCGGGGCCTCGCCCCGCTCCAGTTTCTCGATCTTCTCGCGGACGACGTCCAGGGCGAGCACCTCGAAGCCGAGCTCGGCCATGGCCGCGGCGTGCGTGGCGCCGAGATAACCGGTGCCGATCACGGTGATCTTGAGGGCCATGGGTGCTCCTGGTCTGGATGTCGTCGGTGCGGGAGCGAGCATAGTCGGGGCGTGCCGGAGCCTTTCACCGGGCAGATTTTCCTCTGTCGCCAAGGTCACGTATCAGTCGCGTGGGCGGCGCTCTAAAATTTGAGTTACTTAACGGTAATTAGCGAGATCACCTCAGCATCACCCCAGCGTTTTTGGAGCGTGAGAGACCTTGGCCGGATCGGCTGACTTCGACCTGTACCGCCCGTCCGAGGAGCACGACATGCTCCGGGACGCGATCCGTTCACTGGCCGAGGCGAAGATCGCGCCGTACGCCGCAGCGGTGGACGAGGAGGCGCGCTTCCCGCAGGAGGCGCTGGACGCGCTCGTGGCCAACGACCTGCACGCCGTGCACGTACCCGAGGAGTACGGCGGCGCGGGAGCGGACGCGCTGGCGACGGTGATCGTGATCGAGGAGGTGGCGCGCGCCTGTGTCTCCTCCTCCCTGATCCCCGCGGTGAACAAGTTGGGCTCCCTCCCGGTGATCCTGTCCGGCTCGGAGGATCTGAAGAAGAGGTACCTGACCCCGCTGGCCAAGGGCGACGCGATGTTCTCGTACGCGCTGTCCGAGCCCGACGCGGGCTCCGACGCGGCCGGCATGAAGACGAAGGCGGTCCGCGACGGCGACCACTACGTCCTCAACGGCGTGAAGCGCTGGATCACCAACGCGGGCGTGTCCGACTACTACACGGTGATGGCGGTCACCGACCCCGAGAAGCGCTCCAAGGGCATCTCCGCGTTCGTCGTCGAGAAGGCGGACCCGGGTGTCTCCTTCGGCGCCCCGGAGAAGAAGCTCGGCATCAAGGGCTCCCCGACCCGCGAGGTCTACCTCGACAACGTGCGCATCCCGGCCGACCGCATGATCGGCGAGGAGGGCACCGGCTTCGCCACGGCGATGAAGACCCTCGACCACACCCGCATCACCATCGCCGCCCAGGCCCTCGGTGTCGCCCAGGGCGCCCTCGACTACGCCAAGGGCTACGTCCGCGAGCGCAAGCAGTTCGGCAAGCCGATCGCCGACTTCCAGGGCATCCAGTTCATGCTCGCCGACATGGCCATGAAGATCGAGGCGGCCCGCCAGCTGACGTACGCGGCGGCGGCCAAGTCCGAGCGCGGCGATTCCGACCTCACCTTCCAGGGCGCGGCGGCCAAGTGCTTCGCCTCCGACGTCGCCATGGAGGTCACCACCGACGCGGTGCAGTTGCTGGGCGGCTACGGATACACCCGCGACTACCCGGTCGAGCGCATGATGCGCGACGCCAAGATCACCCAGATCTACGAGGGCACGAACCAGGTCCAGCGGATCGTGATGGCGCGCAACCTGCCGTAACCACAGGCGAGTCGACGACAGAGGGGCGTCCGGATCTCCGGGCGCCCCTTTCTCATACGTCCCCTTGGACCAGCGCATGCAAATGCTGGTCGTGCCACCCGTCGGCGTGCAGCAGCGCACCCCGCATCGTGCCCTCGAAGGCGTACCCCGCCTTGGCGGCCACCCGGCAGGACGCCTCGTTCATCACGGAGTGGCACAGCCGCAGCCGGTGCAGGCCGAGGTCGTCCAGGGCCCACCGGCTGACGCGCCGGGTCGCCTCGACCACGACCCCGTTGCCGCGGGCCGGGGGCAGCACCCAGTAGACGATCTCGGCGCCGCCGCCCGCGAGGTCCACGTCGTTGAACCCGATGAGCCCCACGACCTCGCCGCCGTCCGGCCGAGCGACGGCCCAGACGGCGCCGGTCTCGGCCCGCCAGCGCTCGTGCATACGCGTGATGCGTCGACGTGCCTCCTCGGGTGTCTCCACGACCAGGAGGTTCCACTGCCGGATCGCCGGGTCCCGGCCGGCGGCCACCAGGGCGTCGGCGTCGGACGGTTCCCAGGGGCGCAGTTCCAGGCCGGAGCCCGGCAGGGGCAGCACCGGCTGGGCGTCGGCGGACATCCGGCCCGCGGGGACGGCGGCCGGTACGGGAGTGCTGGGGATCATCGGGGAATCCTCGCACGGGCCCGGAACTCAGGTTCAGGCAAAAGCAGTTATGGTCCGCGGCCTCCCTCATTACGTTGGTGTACACCCCGATCGCTGATGCCCGAAGGAGACCGACCCGATGTCCGACCTGCGTACAGATGTGTCCCACTCGGCTCGGATCTGGAACTACTGGCTGGGCGGGACGGATCACTACCCCGTCGACAAGGAGGTCGGGGACCAGATTCTCTCCTTCGTGCCGGCGCTGCCCCGCTCGGCCGTCGCCGACCGCCGCTTCCTGGCTCGGGCGGTGCGGTACCTGGCGGGGGAGGCGGGGATACGGCAGTTCCTGGACATCGGCTCGGGTCTGCCGACCGCCGACAACACGCACGAGGTGGCCCAGCGGGTCGCGCCCGAGGCGCGGATCGTGTACGTCGACAACGACCCCCTCGTGCTCAGCCACGCCCACGCGCTGCTGACCAGCACGGTCGAGGGCGCCACCGCCTATGTGCAGGCCGACGCGCACGACCCGGAGGCGATCCTGCGGGAGGCGGCCCGCACCCTCGACCTCGACCGGCCCGTGGCCGTCACCCTGCTGGGTGTCCTCAACTTCGTGATGGACACCGAGGAGGCCGTCGCCGTCGTGCGCCGCCTGATGGACGCCCTTCCCGCCGGCAGTCACCTCGTCGTCTCCCACCCCACCACCGAGGTCGACGGGGAGGCGATGACGGGCGCCGTGGAGTACTGGAACAGCCAGGGGTCGGCGCCGATGACCCTGCGCGGCCGTACCGACCTCCTCCGCTTCTTCGAGGGCCTGGAACTCCTCGACCCGGGCGTCGTCACCTGCTCGCGCTGGCGCCCCGACACGGCGGAGGCCGACATCGTCGACGTCACGCACTTCGCCGGGGTGGGCCGCAAGCCGTAACTCCACCGGCCCCTTCGCACACGAAGCGGATTATTCACGTCCGCCGGATGGCGCGTCGCCGCCGGGAGGCGTATGCCGGAAGGGCACCCGGGCCCACGAGAGCCCGAGGCACACTCACCCGCAGGAGGAGCCATGACCCAGTCCGGAATGAGGCGCGGTACGCAGTCCACCGGCATGACCGCCATGAGCAGGGAGATGCAGGCCTGCGTCGAGGCATGCATGTCCTGCCACACCGCCTGCGAGGAGACCATGAGCTCCTGCCTGCAGGCGGGCGGCCCGGACCGTATGCCCATCATGCGCGCGCTGATGGACTGCTCCGAGACGACCCGTATGTGCGCGGACATGATGATGCGCCGCTCGCCGATGTCGGCCGAGATGTGCGCGATGTGCGCCAAGGCCTGTGACATGTGCGCCGAGGCGTGTATGTCCATGCCGGACGACCCCATGATGATGCGCTGCGCCGAGGCCTGTCGCCGCTGCGCCGAGACGTGCCGCACGATGGCGGGCGCCGCGATGTGACGTCCCCCTGAACGCGGTCGAGGGGCACTCCGGGAAGGGGTGCCCCTCGAACAGCGTGCGCGCGCTCAGTTGCTGGAAACCGTCACCTTCTCGCCGCTGTTCAGCTCGTTCACCAGCGTCTTCACCTTCGTCTTGTCCCACTGAAGGTTGCCGTTGGGGGTATTGCCCGAGATGGGCATGTTGAGGGACTTTCCGTCGCCGCCGCTGACACCCTTCATTGCCCAGAACATCGACGCCAGGTCCCACAGGCCCATGTCCTTGTCGACGATCAGGGAGTCCAGGCCCGCGCCCATGGTCGGGTAGAGCTTGAAGGGGTTCAGGATGGTTGAGGGGGTCGCCACCTGGTGGGCGAGGGCGGACAGGAACTTCTGCTGGTTCTTCGTGCGCTGGAGGTCGGACGTGGCGAAGGCGTGCCGGGTGCGGACGAAGGCGAGCGCCTGCTCGCCGTTCAGGGTCTGCTTGCCCGCCTTGAAGTCGGCGCCCGAGTACTTGTCCTTGAAGCCCTTGTCGATGGTGATGTCGACGCCACCGACCGCGTCCACGATGTTCGCGAAGCCGTTGAAGCCGATCTCGACGTAGTGGTCGATGTGCAGACCGGTGTTGTACTCGATCGCGCGGACCAGCAGCGTCGGGCCGTCCTCCGCGTACGCGGCGTTCAGCTTGGTGTGCCGGCCCGAGCCCTTGAAGGTCTTGCCGGACTCCGAGCCCACGTACGACGGGATCTCCACGTCGGAGTCGCGGGGGAGTGAGATCAGTGTGTCGCCGCTGTCACCGACGTGCAGGATCATCATCGAGTCCGTCCGCTTGCCGTCGGCGGACCCGGTGTGCAGATCCTTCTTCTGCTCGGCGGTCATGCCCTCACGGCTGTCGGAGCCGACGATCAGGTAGTTGGTGCCGTCGCCTGCCTCCGGCCGGTCGATGACCGTCGACAGGTCGACCTCGCGCTTGAGTTTGGAGTCGGCCCAGAAGTACGTGCCTACGGTGGTCACCACCAGCACGGTCACGACGGTGATCGCCGTCCACTTGATCCGGCGCCGCCAGTCCGGCGCGGGTCTGCCGGGCTCCCGCATGCGCGAGCCGGGCAGATCGCCCCCTCCGCCGCCGGGGGAGCCGTACACCTGCCCGGTGTTGTAGCCGCTGTCGTAGGCCTCGCTGCCGTCCACGTACGACGGCTGCTGCGGGACTCCGCCCGCGTACGGCGGCGACGCGGGGGCGGGGCCGCCGTACGCGCCCGGGGCGGGCCGGCGGACCTGCCGCATGACGCGAGCGCTCTCAGGCTGTGCGCTCGCGCTGCCGCCTCCGTACCGGGAGCCGCGGTTGTCGTCGGACCATCCCTCGGGCCAATCGTTCATGCGCCCCAGTGTGCAGGGCAGGGGCATGTGCCTTACAAGGTTCGTCGGAAAATAAGGGCCCGGCTGTTGCGAAGCTGACACAAATTCCGCAGATGTCACCTCGGCATAAGGTTGAGGCCATGACAGAACAGGCCCCCGTCGCGGAATCGGAAACTCCGGATATCCCGGGCAAGCCGACCGCGGCCTCCCGGACGACCCTCAGCCACATCATGACCCACAACGACACGAACCTGCTGGGGACCGTGCACGGTGGCGTGATCATGAAGCTCGTCGACGACGCGGCGGGCGCGGTGGCCGGACGCCACTCCGGCGGACCCGCCGTCACCGCCTCCATGGACGAGATGGTCTTCCTGGAGCCGGTTCGCGTCGGCGACCTCGTCCATGTGAAGGCTCAGGTCAACTGGACCGGCCGGACGTCCATGGAGGTCGGCGTGCGGGTCCTGGCCGAGCGCTGGAACGAGTCCGCCCCGGCCACCCAGGTCGGCTCGGCCTACCTGGTCTTCGCCGCCGTCGACGCCGACGGCAAGCCGCGCCGGGTGCCGCACGTCATCCCCGAGACGGAGCGCGACAAGCGGCGCTACCAGGAGGCCCAGATCCGCCGCACCCACCGCCTGGCCCGCCGCCGCGCCATCAAGGAACTGCGCGAGAGGCGGGCGGCGGACGGGTACGAGGACTGACCGCGCGATGCGCCCCGCCGGAGGGCGGTACGGTTCGCCGCGCTGCTGTTCACCGCCTTGGGTGTGGGGGGGGGAACGGTCGACACGGCACGCATGGGCACCAGGCTCGCCCCGTCCACCACGGATGACATGGCAGGCGACTCGCACGGTCCCGATGGCCCCTCCGCACGCCCGCCGCACCACCCGACGGCCCGTCTGCGCGGCGGCAGGACGCCGAGACGGCCCCGGCTCTCGACGGCCTGCTGAGCGCGCCCTCCCCCGACCGCCGGAGCCCTACGCGCACCCCACCTCGTCACCCCGCACAACCCCCGACTCCGCCCGGTCCGGATCCTGCGCCCGCACCTTACGCACCTCGCGGAAGTCCGGCCCCGCGATCACCTTCAGTGTCGGCCCGAGCCCCGGCACCGCCCGCAGTTCGCTGCCGGGCAGCGCGGCCGCCAGGGACCGCGCCGAGCGGTCCCAGCGCGGGTCGTGGGTGACGACCGTCCGCTTCACCGTGTGGTCCGCCGTCACCGGCCGCCCCGTCGTACGGAATCCGGCCGCGACCAGCGCCGCGTCGACCCGCCGGCCGAGTCCGTTCGTCGCCGTGCCGTTCTCCACCTGGACGCGGATCCGCTGTGGGGCCACCTCCACGTGCGGGAACGGGCTGCGCGGCCGGGGCCCGGCGGACAGCGGCCTGTCGTCGCGCAGGGCCCTGAAGAGGCGCTCAGAACGGACGGGGTCCCACTTCAGGGTCGAGCCGATGCCTTTCACGGCGTAGCCCATGTCCCTGATCGGCACGGTCGTGAACTCCGACGACGACGGTGAGAAGTTCCGCATCGCCCGCCCCAGGTCCAGCAGTTCGTTCGTGCCGAAGCCCCGGTCCGCCCGCACCGACCCCAGCACCGCCCGCGCCACGTCCCGGAACCGCAGCGGGTTCAGCAGGACACCGGAGGAGCTCGCACGGTCCACCAGGGCCGCCAGGAAACGTTGCTGGCGCTTCATCCGGCTGAGGTCGGCGGTGGCGTCGACGTGCCGGGAGCGCACGTACTGAAGCGCCGCGCCGCCCGTGAGGGTGTGCTTGCCGGCCGGGAGGTCGAGCCCGGTGTAGGTGTCCTTCAGCGGCTCGGCGGTGCAGATCCTCACCCCGCCGAGCACATCCACCGTCTTCATGAAGCTGGTGAAGTCGACCTCCAGATAGTGGTCGATCTTCACGTGGGTCATGTGCTCGATCGTCCGCACGGTCAGCTGCGGCCCGCCCTCCGCGTACGCCGCGTTGATCTTCAGCGGATGTCCGGCGTGCCGCTCGCCGGTGGTCCGGTCGACGTGCGGGGGCGTCTCCACGAACGAGTCGCGCGGCAGGCTCACCACGCTCGCCCGCTCCCGGTCCGCCGAGATGTGCACGATCATGATCGTGTCGGTGCAGTGGCAGGGGGCGCCGCCCAGCCGGTATCTGCGCCGCTCCGCCCGCGAGATCTTCTCGCGGCCGTCGGTGCCGACCAACAGGACGTTCATGCCGTGACCCGCGCGGGGCCGGTTCTTCATGTCCTTGAAGGGATCCACCCGGTCGATGTCCGAGTCGAGGCTGGTGACCAGCGAGTGCCCGATCCCGGCTGCCGCGAGGACCACCACGGACAGCGTCGTCGCCGCCCGCACGGCCCAGCGCGGCCGCCTGCGCCGTACGGGCGGCCGCGGCGGACGCCGGGTCGGGCGGCGGGACGGGTGCGGGGGGCGCTGCGGCCGGGCGGGGGACCGGGGCGGCGTGGGCAAGGGGACACCTCCGGGCGTCGGCCGTACGTGGGGGATCCGTGAACACCGTAGGCCCATACGATCTGTCGCCCGGAGCAGCGCACCCGGCGGGGCGCGGGGCTGTCCCCCGTTCGCGGTAACGTGAGCCCCCTATGAACGCCAACCCCGACGTGCAGCTCCCCGCCGTGTCCGTCATCATGCCCGTCCTCAACGAGGAGCGGCATCTGCGCGGAGCCGTCCAAGCGATCCTCGCGCAGGAGTACGCCGGCGAGATGGAGGTCGTCATCGCCCTCGGTCCGTCCACGGACCGCACGGACGAGATCGCCGCCCAGCTCGTGGCCGAAGACGCGCGGGTACACACCGTGCCCAACCCCACCGGCCGTACGCCGGCCGCGCTGAACGCCGCGATCAAGGCATCCCGCCATCCGATCGTCGTCCGCGTCGACGGGCACGGCATGCTCTCGCCGAACTACATCGCCACCGCCGTACGGCTCCTGGAGGAGACCGGCGCGCAGAACGTCGGCGGCATCATGCACGCCGAGGGCGAGAACGACTGGGAGCACGCCGTCGCGGCCGCGATGACCTCCAAGATCGGGGTCGGCAACGCCGCCTTCCACACGGGTGGCCAGGCGGCCCCGGCCGAGACGGTCTACCTCGGAGTGTTCCGGCGCGAGGCGCTGGAGCAACAGGGCGGCTACAACGAGGAGTTCATCCGCGCCCAGGACTGGGAGCTCAACTTCCGCATACGGGAGGCCGGCGGGCTGATCTGGTTCTCGCCGGAGCTGAGGGTGTCGTACCGGCCGCGGCCCAGCGTGAAGGCGCTCGCCAAGCAGTACAAGGACTACGGGCGTTGGCGGCACGTCGTCGCCCGCTACCACGAGGGCTCCATCAACCTGCGCTACCTCGCCCCGCCGACCGCCGTGTGCGCGATCGCCGCCGGGGTCCTGGTGGGCGGACTGCTCACCCCGTGGGGCTTCGTGGTCCCGGGCGGCTACCTCGCGGCGATCGTCGCCGGGTCGCTGCCCGCCGGCAAGGGGCTGCCGCTGAAGGCGCGGCTGCAGATCCCCGTGGCCCTCGCCACCATGCACATGTCGTGGGGCTGGGGCTTCCTCACCAGCCCGCGCGCGCTGGCCAGGAAGGTCATCGCCTCCCGCCGCCCGGCGGTCCTCACCTCGCGATGAGTCCCGCCGGACGAACCGGCCCGCGCGCCCGGCCTACCAGGTGAAGCCCGGGGCGATCTCCATGCACGCCGACTTGTCGGAGGCGTTGAGGGCGTTCGCCGAATCGGGCGTCGTGTCGTCCTCCTTCGGCGCCTTGTAGGCCGTACCCGACCGCCAGTCCGCGCCGACGACGAGGGTGATGCCGGAGACGTCCGTGGACTTCTTCACCGCGCTCGCGGGGAGGCCGAGGGCCTCGGCCACCCGCTCCGCGTCGCCCTGGAGGTCGGCGCTCGGGTAGCGGATCACTGTGGTCTTCTCGGACGTCGCCGCCGACGGATCCGCCACGGCCTGCGTGAAGCCCTTGCCGACCAGCAGTTCCTTCACGGCCGTCGCGCGCCCGCGGGCGGCGCCCAGCGTGGCGTCGGCGGTGCCGTTGTGGACCTGGACCGCGATCTCGCCGTCCGCGGCGGCCTTGTCCTCGGTGGCCGGCGTCTCGGGGGCCTTCTTCTTGTCCTTGTCCTTGCCGTCGAGGGCGATGTCCTCGCGCACCAGCCGGAACAGTTTGCCGGCGTCCTCGGTGGGCTCCACCCGCTCGCCGGCGTACCGGTTCGGCATCGTCGTCATGGTGATGCGCTCGGTCGGCACCTTCTTCAGCTCGTTGGCCAGGTCGTACATCTTCTTGAGGCTGCCCAGGTCCGGGTCCACCGTGATCGCCTTCGTGGCGGCCTCGGCGAGCTTGCGCAGCTTGTTCGGATTGCTGAGCGTGGCGTTCTCACGCAGCTCGCGGACCATCGAGTTCATGTACTGGTGCTGGGCCTTGGCGCGCGCGAGGTCGGTGTTGTCCTCGAAGCCGTAGCGGGTGCGCAGCCACTGCAGGGCCTGCTTGCCCTTGATGGAGGTGGTGCCCTCCTTGAGCCTGAGGCCCGAGCCCTTGCCGTCGCGGGTGTGCGAGTACACGTTGGCCCGCACACAGACCGGGACACCGCCGATCGCGTCCGCCATCGACACCACACCCGAGAAGTCGATCATCATGAAGTGGTCGATGTGGATGTCGGTGAGCTTCTCCCAGGTCGCCACCGTGCAGCCCGGACCGCCACGGCTCAGCGAGCGGTTCGTGATCCTCCGGGTGAGCGCCTCGAACTCCTCGCCGCTCTCCGGGTCGGTGCACTTGGGGATGTCCACCAGCGTGTCGCGCGGCATGCTGACGACCGACATGTTGGAGCGGTCGGCCGACACGTGCAGCAGCATCTGGACGTCCGCGAGCGGAGGACCGTCGAAGGTGTCCTTGGCCCCGCCGAGCTTCTGGTTCTCCTTGGTGTTCCGCGCGTCCGAACCGATGAGGAGGATGTTCAGCGGCGTCTGACCGGCCGCGTTGGCCTCGGTCTTGGCCGCCCGGTCCTTTTCGTCGCCGATGTTCAGGGCGTCTTTTTTGATGTTGTTGTTGAGGTGCTGGTAGTAGAGGTAACCGGCGCCCGCGGTGCCCAGTATCACCACCGCCAGCACCGACGCCGACCAGCGCAGCGCACGGCGTTTGCGCGGCCCCCGGTCGGTTCCGCGTCCGCCGCCATGGCGCCGGCCCCCACCGCCGCCGTGCCGGCCACGCCTGCCCGGTGCCTCTTCGCTCCGCGACTCGGGAGACGTCTTGCCCCCGGCCGCGGGCGCCTCCCCCCGCACACTGCTGCCCGCCAACTCCAGCCCCTCCCCACCCTGCGCATGACACGGGTCCGCCCCGCGCCTCGTTAGACGCGCGACGGACCCGTTTGGTTAGGTCGCCTGATGTCTCAGTCAGGTGACTTGACCTGCTTTTTGGATCACTTGGCGTACTTGTCGGGTCACTTGGCGCACTCGACCTTGTCCGCAGTCGACTTCTCCACGTCCGGAGCCTTCGTCGGAGCGGTGAGCGAGACACCCGCGCCCTTGAAGTCCTTGCCCAGGGTCAGCGTGATCGCCGGCAGGCCCTGGGAGTTGGTCACGCTCTTGCCCGGCTTCATCGCCGCTCCGGAGAGCCCCATGAGCTCGGCCAGCTTGCGTGCCTGGTCGGCCTGGTCGGGCGCGTACTCGAGCGTTGTCTTGCTCAGTTCCGCCGGCGCGTTGCCGCCGTTCTCGGACTTCTCCACGCCCTCGGTGTTCTGCAGCCAGTTGAGAGTCTCCTGCGCGCTGCCGGGCGGAGCCCCGCCGTTGAGCACGCGCACCCGCACCTCGGAGGCCTCGGACTTGGTGCCCTGCAGACGGGCGGCCGCGGCCTGGGCCGCCGCGTCCTTCTTCTCCTTCTCCTTCTGCTTCACCGCGGTGAAGGAGACGTCGTCCTGGATCGCCTGGAAGACCTGGGGCGCCTGCGTCTGGTTCAGGACGACCGTCGCCTTGACCTTCTCCGCCGGGTTGTCGACCACCGGCACGGTGACGAAGGTCAGGTTCTTGGTGTCGAGCTTGCCCAGCTCCAGACCGAGGTCCTTGAGCTTGCCGATGCTGTCCAGCTTGGAGTCGACGGTCAGCGCCTTGGTGCCGGCCTCGGCCAGCTTGATCATCTTGGTCGGGCTGGTGAGCGTGTCGTTGGACTTCAGCTTGCGCATCAGCGCGCTGAGGAACTGCTGTTGCAGCCCGATCCGGCTCAGGTCGCCGCCGAAGCCGACGGCGTGCCGGGTGCGGACGAAGGCGAGCGCCGTCTCACCCTCGATGTGCCGCGTGCCCTTCTTCAGGTCCAGGTGCGAGTCCGGGTCCTTGAGGTCCTTGGCCAGGCACACGTCCACGCCGTCGACCGCCGTGGTCAGCGTCTTGACCGCGTTGAAGTCGGCGACCATGAAGTTGTCCGGGGTGATCCCGGTCAGCTCGGTGACCGTGCGCATGGTGCAGCTGGGTGTGCGGTCGTCCTGGCCGAGGCTGGTGTTGAAGCGGACGCCCTGTGTGCCCGGGATGACCTTGGTTGAGCCGTCCTCCTGCGTGGTCGGGCAGTCCGGGACGTTCACGATGAGGTCGCGCGGGATGCTGAGCACGGTGCCGTTCGTACGGTCCTTGGAGACGTGCACCAGCAGCGTGGTGTCGGCGTGGCCGACGCTGCCGGCGTCGCCGTAGCCCTCGTTGCCCGCGCCGGTGCGCTTGTCGGTGCCGATCAACAGGACGTTGATGGCCCTGTCCTTCTGGAAGCCGCCGGTGCTCGCGCCGTCGTCCGGCGAGGACGCGATGTTGTTGTTGAGATGCTCGATGTAGAGGTACGCCGCTCCGGCCGCGGCGAGCACGATGAACGCCAGCGTGCCGCCGGTCCAGGCCAACGCCTTCTTCGCCTTCGACTTCTTCGGCGGCTGCCGTCGCCCGCGCCGCCCGGGAAGCGGGTCCTCGGGCGCGGGCGCGCCGCGCCGCCGACGCGGCCCCGGCACGTTCCGGCCCGGCGCGTCACGGCCGGGCGCGGCCGTGCGGCTGCGCACCGTGCCGTTGGCACCGGCTCCCGCTCCGCGCGAGGCGGATCTACGGGGTCCGGGTACCGCCGACTGCGGTGCGGAAGCGCTCAGTCGCAGTTCGTATTCACCGGTGTTCGGATTGAGCACCCACTGGTCTGCGGGGTCGATGTTGTCCGCCCGCCCACGGCCTTGCGCGTCCACGGTTGTCTCGAATCCTCCGTCGGGGCCACGCGGCGCCTTTCCCCCTCCAAGGCGCTCGGGTCTCGTACAAACAGTGCGCGACCCCCAGGACGGTCCTCTGGGCCGGGTGCACCGGATCGCTCACACTATCCGCCCAGTTCAGCGTCAAGCGACGACGGTGACAAATTCCACGTCCCTACAAGCGGGCAATTCACCCATTTCTTTGAACTCGAGTTCGTCGACTTGGCAAGCGCTTTACCCACAGGTGTCCTCGGCCGCCGTGTTTCCGCGGAACGTGGGGGCGGGGGAAGTGGGCTCGTCGGGCTCCCGCGAGCCGTTTCCGCGCGCCTTTTCGACGCCCGAACCGCCTCCCGGGGCGACTTCCACGGGGGCGTCCCGACGTACTCGCTCGAACAACCTCTCCGCCTCGGGCTCCACGAGCTGGTCGCGATTGGCGTTGTAGATGTAAGCCTCCCTCGGAACGGTCAGGAAACGCACATGTTCGGTGGGGATGTCTCGCACTCCGCGTACGAGTTGGTACAAACCGCGCAGACTGGCCAGGCCCGGGTCGATGGTGAGGGAAGAAGTGGCCGCGTCCAGCACGGGATACAGCTTCGCCGGATTCAGCAGCACGTCATTGCTCTGCACCTTGTTGACGAGCGCGCCGAGGAAACGCTGCTGCCGGTCGATGCGGTCGGTGTCGCTCCCGTCGCCCAGCGACTTACGGGCCCGGACGTACCCGAGCGCCTGCTCACCGTTGAGCGTCACCCGCCCCGCGGGCAGGCGCAGCTTGGCGGCCTTGTCGTTGACGGGTTCCTTCAGGCAGACCTCGACCCCGTCCACGGCGTCCACCATCTCCTTGAACCCGTGGAAGTCGACGACGACGTGATGGTCGATCCGGATGTCGGTCAGCTTTTCGACGGTACGGATGGTGCAGGCGGAGCCGCCCATCTGGAAGGCGTGGTTGAACATCGCGAACATGGGGCCGGTGCGGGTGCCGTCGGGTCGCCGGCAGCTCGGCACGTCCACCATCAGGTCGCGCGGCACCGAGATCGCGGTCGCGCTGTCCCTGTTCGCCGCGAGGTGCAACAGGATCGTCGTGTCCGACCGCTCGGTCCCGCTGTCCCGCCCGTACTTGCGGTTCTCCTCCCCCGAGCGCGAGTCCGACCCGATCAGCAGAATGTTCTGCGCGCCCCGCACAAGCGAGGTCGGCCGCTCCTTCTCGTACCGCCTGAGTTCGGCCGCGGCCGCTTCGTCGGCGGTGATGTTGCCGTCCAGCTTGAGATAGACCCCCCACCCCACTCCCACGACCACCACCACGACCCCGCCGACCCCACCCGCTCCCCACCGCACCCAACGCCGCCGCCTCCGCCGCGCGAGCCCCAACCCCAGCGCGGAACACCCAGGCCCGGGCCCCACCACCCCCGGCCCACCGCCCACGCCATCACCCACGTCCGCCTCCACCCCTCACGTACGGGCCGTCCTGCCCACCTGCACTTACGAGGGTGACGCGGGAGAGGCGGCGGTGGGGGGTGGGGGTGGGCCGAACGGGGGAGGGGCGGGGGCGGCTGTGGGCGCGGGGCGGGTCGGTCGCATGGACGCTGGGCCGCTTTGAGGCGCTGTCCATCCCCCGGCACGCACGGCGCTCAACGGCGCCGCCCCGCCCGCGGTCATGCGCGGCGCCAGCCCACGCCGTCCCGCCCGCGGGCGCGCGGCGCTCAACCGGGCTTCCCTCTCGTGGTCAGTCGCGCCGCTGGGGCGGGGTGGAGGGGGCCGGGTGGAGGCTGGGGCGCTTGCGATGTGGTCGCGCCTGCGGGCGTGTGCGGCGCTCAACCGGGCTTCCCTCGCGTGGTCAGTCGCGCCGCTGGGGCGGGCGGAGGAGGTCGGCTGGGTGCTGGGCCGCTTGAGATGTCGTCCCTCCCGTGGGCGCGCCGCGCCTCACCGCGCCGTTCCTCCCGCGGGCAGTCGTGCCGCTGGGGCGGCACGGGTGGGCGCGGGCGGTGCCCCGTCAGCGCCGGGCTGCGCGACCCACCCCGACGAACGCATCGGCACCGGGCGCCGGACAGCGAAACGGCGCCGGCACCCCCGTAGGCCCCGCCCCCCGAAGGGCTACCGCGCCGTGGCCGTAACCCTCTCGCTCTCGATCCGCTTGGCCACCGCCTCCTCGTCCAGCATCTCCAGATGCCGGCACAACACCACGGACCCCCCGGTCGCCAACGGTGCGTACAACCCCGCGGCCAGCCCCTCCCACGTGTCGTACGGCAGCGCCGACAGCACCCGGGCCCCCGGCCCGGTGAGCCCGACCCCCGGCGCCTCCGCGGACGCCCGCTCCACGATCTCCGCCCCGCTGAACTCCCGCCCGGCCACGATCAGCGCGGGAGCCTCCGGATCCACCGGCGCGTACGGCGCGAACCGGTCCCCGTGGCTCGGCACGTCCACGGCATAGTCGGCGTACCCCTCGGGAGGAGCCGGCACGAACCGCCGCCCCAAGGGCGCCAGGGACAGCGCGTACCGCTCACCCCCGCACGCCAGCCCCGCCTCGAACTCCCCGGGCCCGGCGACGACGAAGTCGGCCCGCCCGGCGTCCCCGCCCACATCCGCGACGACCCCCACCGACGAACACGCCAGCAACCACACCGCCGTCTGCCAGTGCGCGGGCAGCAACAGCGCGACCCGGTCGCCGGGTTCCGCGGACAGCTCGTCCTGAAGGAGGTTCGCGGTCTTGGCCACCCAATTGGCGAAGGTGGCCACGGACAATTCGACCCGTTCGCCCGTGGCGTCGTCGTAGAAGGTCACCAAGGGCCGCGCGGGGTCCGCGGCGAGCGCGGAACGCAGCAGGTCGGCAGGGGTGCGATCAGTGGCGTTCACCCGCGCAAGCGTACGCGCCGACACACCTTCCCACCCACCGCCGGGCCCACCACCACCCCACCACTCCACCACCGGATCGGACGAACGGCCCCCGACAGCCCGTCAGCTCCCCAATGGACAGAAATAATTAGATATGTCCAGGATCGGGAGCATGCATGGATTGCTTGCTTCTTCGATCGGTGTCACCTGCGCGGCCGCCCTCGCCCTGCCGCTGACCCCGCCCGCCGCCGCGACCCCCGCGGCGCCGGCCGCGGACGCGGCAACCGTCCCCGGCGCGCCCGCCGCACCCGACACCCGTGCCCAGGCTCCCGAGCTCCCGGACCTCTCCGGTAGCACCCAGTCGCTGCCCCTCGCCCCCCTCACCCGCCCCCGAGGCCCCGCCACCGAACAGGGCCTGACCCGTCGTGACGTACGGCACTTCTCCCTCGTCGGCGTCGTCTGGGACGACCCGGCCACGGAACTCCACGGCAGCGTCCAGGTCCGCACCCGAGCCGCCGGCACCGGCACCTGGTCCGACTGGCAGGACGTGGAGACGCACAACGCCGACCACGGCGCCGACCCCGACACCGCGGAACGTACCTCGGGCCGCGTGCGCGGAGCCACCGCACCGCTGTGGGTGGGCGATTCCGACGGCGTGGAGGTACGCGTCCGCGCGGACAGCGCCACCGCCACCGCGACCGAGACGCCCACCGACACCCGCGGGCCCCGCACGGCCACCGGCCCCGCCTCCCCCCTCCCCTCGGGCCTGCGCCTAGAACTCGTCGACCCGGGCGCCGACGACACCGGCGAGCGAGCCGCCGCCGCCCCGCCGCTCCACGCCCCGGTGTACGTCCCGCGCACCGGCCCCCTGCGCAACCCCTACGACCCGGCCGCCCTGACCGCGGAGGCCTCCGCGGCCTCCGCCACCAACACCGACCTTCTGCGCGTGCCGCTCGGCGCCACCGACATCCCCGCGCTGACCCAGGCGGAGACCGAGCAGGAGCTGTCCACCCTGGCCGGCGGCGAACTGACGGAGCAGCAGCGCGCGAAGCCGTACATCGGCCCGCGCCCGCACATCGTCACCCGGCGCGGCTGGGGCGCCGACGAGTCACTGCGCGAGCGGTCGTTCGTCTACACGAAGAAGGTGAAGGCCGCCTTCGTGCACCACACGGCGTCCGGCAACAAGTACAAGTGTTCGCAGTCGCCCTCGCTCATCCGTGGTATCTACCGCTACCACGTCAAGAGCATGGGCTGGCGCGACATCGGCTACAACTTCCTCGTCGACAAGTGCGGAAACATCTACGAGGGCCGCGCGGGGGGCGTGGCGAAGCCGGTCCAGGGCGCCCACACCCTCGGGTTCAACACGAACAGCATGGGCATCGCCGTCCTCGGAACGTTCGGATCCTCCAAACCGTCCTCCTCAGCGGTCAAGGGCGTCGCCCGGCTGACGGCGTGGAAGCTGGGCCTGTTCGGGGCCAATCCGAACGGAAAGACATACCTGAAGTCCGGCGGTGGCAATCTCTACGCAAAAGGTAAGAACGTACGACTGCATGTGATCTCCGGACACCGGGACGGCTTTGCCACGGAATGCCCAGGGAGGCAGCTCTACGGCAAGCTCGGCGCGGCCCGTTCGACGGCGGCGCGCTACCAGGGGCGCTGACTCGGGGGCACGGGCAGCGGGGGACAACCAACAACGCACGGCCATCGAAGGCGCCACACAACGGTCTGCATACACTGGCCGGTCGAAAGACAGTTCGGCCGGTCCCGGCAGGAAGCAGAGACGAAGGTGACAGAAGCGATCCTCCTGGTCGGCGGCAAGGGCACCCGGCTGCGCCCGCTCACGGTGCACACGCCCAAACCCATGGTCAGGGCGGCGGGGGTGCCGTTCCTCACGCACCAGTTGGCGCGGGCGAGAGCGGCGGGCGTGGAACACATCGTGCTCGCGACGAGCTATCTGGCGGAGGTCTTCGAACCGTACTTCGGCGACGGCGCGTCGCTCGGACTCCACATCGAGTACGTCACGGAGGAGGAGCCCCTGGGCACGGGCGGCGCGATCCGCAACGTCGCGTCCCGTCTGCACTCGGGCCCCGACGACCCGGTCCTGATCTTCAACGGTGACATTCTGACGGGACTGGACATCCGCAGACTCGTCGACACCCACGAGACGACGGGCGCGGACGTCTCCCTGCACCTGACCCAGGTGACGGACCCGCGCGCCTACGGCCTCGTCCCCACCGACGACACCGGCCGCGTCCTCGCCTTCCTGGAGAAGCCCCAGACGCCCGAGGAGATCGTCACCGACCAGATCAACGCGGGCGCCTACGTCTTCCGCCGCTCTGTCATCGACACGATCCCGCTCGGCCGCCCGGTCTCGGTGGAACGCGAGACGTTCCCCGACCTCCTGGCAGCCGGAGCGCACCTGCAGGGCATGGTCGACTCGACGTACTGGCTCGACCTCGGCACCCCGGCGGCCTTCGTGCGCGGCTCCGCCGACCTCGTCCTCGGCCGCGCCCCGTCCCCCGCGGTTCCCGGCCGCTGCGGCGACCGCCTGGTCCTGCCTACGGCGACCGTCGCGCCCGACGCGAAGCTGACGGGCGGTACGGTCGTCGGCGAGGGCGCGTTCGTCGCCGAGGGCGCGCGCGTGTTCGGCTCGACGATCCTCCCCGGCGCCGTCATCGAACCCGGCGCCGTCATCACCGACTCGCTCATCGGCACCCGCGCCCGCGTGGGCGAACGCTCCGTCCTCACCGGCACCGTCATCGGCGACGGCGCCGTCGTCGGCCCCGACAACGAACTCCGGGACGGCGCCCGAGTCTGGTGCGACGCGCAAATCCCAGCGGGTGCAGTGCGCTTCTCCTCCGACGAGTAGCCGCCACTGGCCGAACGCCGGACGGGCACACGCTCGCGGCCCGCCATCTCAGTGCCGGTCACGGCACCCCAGCCCGTCCGGCGTTTGAGGACAAGGCCCGTTCAGGGCCGAAGCAGGGGGCTGGGGGCGCAGCCCCCAGGGACGGGAAGGGCAGGGGCGGAGGGGGCGACCGCATCCATCAGCGACTCCGCCGCGGGCCCCGACGGCAGCCGCAGCACGCCGCCCCGCATGCACCCCGGCCGCGCACACCCTTCCGCACCGCGGACCCACTCACCACTGCCCGATATCAACCCGCCGCATCTTCGGCGCTCGCCTCGCCGGCGTGACCCCGCTCAACAACACCAACCGAGCCGCCCGATGCCGCTGCCCCGCATACGGCTCCAGCAACGACAACATCACCGCGTCATCCGCATCCCGGTCCCCGGCCAACGCCCATCCCACGATTCCCGGCAGATGCAGATCCCCGACGGTCACCTCGTCCGCCGCCCCATGACTGCGCTGCACCGTCTCCGCCGACGTCCACGGCCCGATCCCGGAGACCAGCTCCAGCCGCGCCCGAGCCGCCGCCGGCTCCATCCCGGCCGCCTCCTCCAACCGCCCGGCCACCCGAACCGCCCGCAGAATCGTCGAGGCCCGCTTGTTGTCGACCCCGGCGCGATGCCACTCCCACGACGGAATCAGCGCCCACGTCCGAGGCGCCGGCATGACGGACATCCGCTCGGGCGCGGGCCCGGGCGCCGGTTCCCCGTACTTCCGTACGAGCAGCCGCCACGCCCGATACGCCTCGTCGGTCGTGACCTTCTGCTCAAGAATCGACGGGATCAACGACTCCAGCACCCGCCTGCTCCGCGTCAACCGCAGCCCCGGCCGCCGATGCCGAGCGAGCGCGACGATCCGGTGCCGGGGCACGAACACGGACGGATCGTCGGCGGCCCCGAGCAGCTCCGGCAACTGCTCCAGCAGCCACTGCGCACCGGGCCCCCACGCCTCCCCCCGCACCCCACCGCCGAGCGCGACGACCCGCAGCGTCCCGGGACCGGTAGGGGTGAGGCAGGTCCGCCACACGGACCCGTCCGGCGTCGCCCGGAACGTCGGATCCCCGGGCCCACGCCGCAGCGGCCCGAGCACCAGCCCCAGATCGAGCGGCCCGTCCGGCACCCACGTCCGCACCAGCCCGCGCGCCCGCTCCGGCGCACCGGCCTGCCGCGGCACCACCGGGGGCACAGCGGCCTGCCCGCCGCGCACGGTCGTACGAGTGGGCCGGGGAGCGAAACGTCCTGCCACGAGTGAGTCCCGGGATGTCGAAGGGTGCCGTACGAGACTGAGACTAGGCGGTCCCCGTCAGCCGTACGCCGACGAAGCGACCGTATGTCCTCTCACCGCACCGCGATGAACGCTCCCGCATCCCGCTCCCCCCGAGCCCTCGGCTCCTCCGCCGGATGCCCGACCGCCACCGCGCCCATCGGATCCCAGTCCTCCGGCAGCTCCAGCACTTCCCGCACGACATCCCGGCAGAACATCGTCGACGACACCCACGCCGACCCCAGCCGCTCCCCGGCCAGCGCCACCAGGAGGTTCTGCACGCCGGCGCCCGTCGCGACCACGAACATCTCGCGCTCGGCCGCGTCCCGCCGCGCGTCCCCGTAGGTGTGCGACCCGTCCATGACGAGACACGGCACCACCAGACAGGGCGCGTTCCGCAGGACGTCCCCGCGCCGCACCCGCTTGGCGATGGACTCCTCCGTCTTGCCGTCCCGCCGCAGGTCCGCGATCCACGCGTCCCGCATCGCGTCCAGCAGCCGCGTCCTCGCCCCGGCCGACTCCAACAGCACGAACCGCCATGGCGTCGTGTGGTGCGGTGCCGGCGCCGTCACGGCCGCGGCGACCGCCCGTCGTACGGCTCCGGGGTCGACTGGCTCGTCCGTGAACGCCCGGATCGTACGGCGCTGGGTGACCGCCAGCCGTACCGCCTCCGACGTCCCGAGGCGGAACATGTCGTCGCGGGCGCCGCGCACCATGGCCCGCGCCCCCTCGCCGTCGCCCTCGACGACCATGTGCGGCAGTCCGCGCACGACGGCGACGGGCAGCCCGGCGGCCTTGCCCTTCACCAGATCACCGGCGGCGGCCAGCTCGTCCGCCGTCGCCACGACCGTCGCGCTGAGCGGGTTGCCGTACGCGTCCGTGCCCCCGCGCAGATCGTCGAGCACCCGCACGCCGGCCGCCCCGATCGCGACATCGGTGAGCCCTGCGCGCCAGGGGCGCCCGAAGGTGTCGGTGACGACGACGCCGACCTCGACGCCGAGGGCGTCCCGCAGCCCGTCCCGGATCGCGCGCGCGGACGCGTCAGGATCCTCGGGCAGCAACAGCACCGTGCCGGAAGGGGTGTTGGAGGCATCCACACCGGCGGCGGCCATGACAAGCCCCTGCCGGTTCTCCACGATCCGCAGCGGGCCGCGCCGCGCCACGACCCTCACGGTCTCGGCGTCGATCGCGGCCTCCCGGTCGGCCGCCTCGATCAGGCGACCCTCCGCCTTGGAGACGATCTTCGAGGTGACGAGGAGCACGTCCCCGTCGACCAGCCCGGGCGCGGCGTCGGCGATCAGCTTGGCGAGGTCGTCGCCGGGCGCGACCTCGGGCAGGCCCGGCACGGCCCAGACCCGGTAGCCGTCGGCGGATGCGTCGCTCATGCCCCCCGTACCTCCTCGGCCAGCGCCAGCGCCTCGCGGGCCATCCGCGCGGTCGCGTCGATGTCGGTCATCATCAGCGGTACGGCCCGGCAGCGGATGCCGGCCGACTCGATCCGCTCGACCACGCCCGCGTCCACCGTGTCGACGAGCCAGCCGTCGAGCAGCCCCGAGCCGTAGTGCTCGGCGACCGCCGCGGCCGTGGACTCCACGCCGACCGCCGCGAGCACCTTGTCGGCCATGCCGCGCACGGGCGCGTCCCCGACGATGGGGGAGAGGCCCACCACCGGCACCCCGGCGTCGGCGATGGCCTCCCTGATGCCGGGCACGGCGAGGATGGTGCCGACGGAGACGACCGGGTTGGACGGCGGGAAGAGGACGACGTCCGCCTCGGCGATGGCCTCCAGGACGCCGGGCGCGGGCTTGGCCTGCTCGGCGCCGACCGGCACGACGGCCTCGGCCGGCACGGAGGCCCGCAACCGCACCCAGTACTCCTGGAAGTGGACGGCCTTGCGCTCGCCGGAGCCCGCGCCGGAGCCGCTGTCGGGCAGCGTGACGGCGACATGCGTCTCCACGCGGTCGTCGGTCATCGGGATCAGCCGCACCCCCGGCTTCCACCGGTCGCACAGCGCCTCGGTCACCGCGCTCAGCGGATACCCGGCGCCGATCATCTGCGTCCGCACGATGTGCGTGGCGAAGTCCCGGTCGCCCAGTCCGAACCACTCGGGCCCGACGCCGTACGCGGCGAGCTCCTCCTTCAGGTGGAAGGTCTCGTCGGCCCGCCCCCAGCCCTGCTCCTCGTTGATGCCGCCGCCGAGCGTGTACATCACCGTGTCGAGGTCCGGGCAGACCTTCAGTCCGAAGAGGTGAATGTCGTCCCCGGTGTTGCCGATGACCGTGATGTCCGCGTCCGGCACGGCCTGCTTCAGACCGCGCAGGAAGCGGGCACCGCCGATGCCGCCTGCCAGAACCACAATGCGCATGGGAGCAGTCTTGCAGGCGGGTACGACAACGCGTCAGGCAGTCGGCACGGCGTCGACCGGGCCGTGCGCCGTGCCGGCCGAGCACCGCGGCTCGTGCATGGGCATCTCCGTCAGAGCCGGGTAGTAGACGTGCAGGCTGACCGCGGGCTCCAGCGCGTCGTTCACCATCTCGTGCGCGTACCCGGGTGCGAACACCCGCTCCGCGCCCGCGCCCAACGCGCGCGTGCCGCGCTCGGTGCGCTCGGTCAGGGTGCCTTCCAGCACGGTCAGCACTCCGGAGGAGCGGCCGTGGTCGTGCAGCCCGCTGCCCTGCCCGGGCACCCAGGACAGCAGCCACACCTCGTAGCCGGGGCCGGTGCGCAGCCGGTGGTACCAGCGCGTCGTCGCGTCGTAGCGCACGAGGTGCTCCCACTCGGAGCGGTCGGCGGCGATGGAGCGGGCCAGGCCGACGAACTCGGCGACGGTGGCCGGGTGCTCGCGTGGGGCCTGGAGCAGGTGCGGGACTTCGAGGATGTCGCCGGCGATCTGGAGGTCGCTGTCGCTGTTCATGAGGTGCGGTGGTTCCTCGGCGGAAGAGTGGGGGCTGGCTGGGGACGCGTACCGTCCGCCCGGGTCGCGGGCGGGAGGGAAACCCTGGTGGGGGCAGAGAGAACAGCAGCCGAGTCGCGGTGGACTCAAAAGCAGCCGGAGCGCGTTGGGCTCAACAGCTGGGACAGCAACAGCTACAGCGAGCGCGGGCAGCACCGTGGGACCCGGCGGTGCGGGTCGAGGTGAGTGCCAAGTTCGCGAGCATGCCCACAAGGACATCGGTTCACACCTCGACTGTCAACTCGGCACCCGGGTTGTGGGACGTGTTTCACCTCATCCGGTTCACCTCGAAGGTGAAAGGTTTGTGCGTGCGGTCCTCGGGACACATGCGGTCCATCCGGTCGCGCAAGCCTCGTTGCGGTCCCGTGATCCGACTGTGATCCGGTTCGCTTCTGCGTGCGGGGCGCAACGGGGTCGAACTCGTGGGCGTCCTTCCCAGTGCAGGCTCTGCTCCGGGTCCGACGCCCCTCGGGGGCTCATCTGCGTGCCTGAGTTTATGGCGATTTGAACACTTTCTGCGCCAGACTGGTTCCGCAGAGTGAATAAGGGGCCCAATAGCAGATCTCGGCTTGACTCGCCCGGAGCAGCACACCTGTAATTTCACTCGTGTCGTTCAGCCGAAAACGGTAACGGCAACATCACGGGGACGCGAAAGAGCAGACGAGGGGCGCACATGACCGAGCTGGTGCAGCAACTGCTGGTCGACGACGCGGACGAGGAACTCGGCTGGCAGGAGCGCGCACTGTGCGCCCAGACCGACCCCGAGTCCTTCTTCCCCGAGAAGGGCGGCTCGACCCGCGAGGCCAAGAAGGTCTGCCTCGCCTGCGAAGTCCGTTCCGAATGTCTTGAATACGCCCTCGCCAACGACGAGCGCTTCGGTATCTGGGGCGGTCTGTCCGAGCGCGAGCGCCGGCGGCTGAAGAAGGCGGCCGTCTGAACGGAGGGCGTGCGTCCTGAACGGAGGGCGTGCGTCCGCACGCGGCTCGGGCCTCGTTCGGATCACCCCGCGTCTGCGGCGTGATCCAAACGACAGGCCCTGGTTGTCCACAGGACGAGCGGCCCGTCGCCCGTGGGTTGTCCACAGGCGGCGGGCCGTCGTCCTGCCCAGCCGATAGTGTGGTCGCTCGTCCGAGACGCCCCGCCGCCCCCTGGTGGCACAGGCGTCCACCGCAGTCCATCGAACCGGGGCCCGTACCTCGATGTCCGTGCACAGCCACACGGCAGCCCGCCAAGACGGCGCTGCCACACCTGAGTTTCCGCGTCATGTGGTGACCGCGGTCCTCGTCTCCCACGACGGCGCCCGCTGGCTGCCCGACGCGCTCGCCGGACTGCTCGGCCAGGAGCGCCCGGTCCAGTTCGCCCTGGCCGCCGACACCGGCAGCGCGGACGACTCCGCCCAGCTGCTCTCCGACGCCCTCGGCGCCGACCAGGTGCTGCACCTCGCACGGCGCACCGGTTTCGGCCAGGCCGTCGAGGAGGCCGCCCGCACCGCCCCGGTCCTCACCCCGGACGACCTGCCCTACCTGAAGCGGCCCAGCGGCTGGGACCCCGTCACGCGTTCGTGGCGCGACGACGCCTACGACATGCCGGAGCTCCCGCACGGCGAGCCGGTCCAGTGGCTGTGGCTGCTGCACGACGACTGCGCCCCCGAGCCCGACGCCCTCGCCGAGCTGCTGCGCGTCGTGGAGAACGAACTCGATCTGGGCCGCGACGACGTGGCCGTCGTCGGTCCCAAGCTGCGCGGCTGGTACGACCGCCGTCAGCTCCTGGAGGTCGGCGTCACCATCGCCAACTCCGGCCGCCGCTGGACCGGCCTGGACCGCCGTGAACAGGACCAGGGACAGCACGACCACGTCCGGTCCGTGCTGTCCGTCTCCACCGCCGGCATGCTCATCCGCCGTGACGTCTTCGAGCAGCTCGGCGGCTTCGACCGCCGACTGCCCCTGATGCGCGACGACGTCGACCTGTGCTGGCGCGCCCAGGCCGCCGGCCGCCGCGTCCTCGTCGCCCCCGACGCGGTCGTACGGCACGCCGAGGCGGCCTCCCGCGAACGCCGCGCCGTCGACTGCGCCGGACGCACCACCGCCTCCCCGCACAAGGTCGACAAGGCCGGCGCCGCCTACACCCTCCTCGTCAACTCCCGTACCGCGGCCCTGCCCTGGGTCCTGCTGCGCCTCGTCCTCGGCACCCTGCTGCGGACCGTCGCCTACCTCGTGGGCAAGGTCCCCGGACAGGCCGTCGACGAGATCCGCGGCCTTCTGGGGACCCTCCTGCGGCCAGAGCGGATCATCGCCGGGCGACGCAAACGTGGTAAGCCGGTCATCGACAAGGACGAACTGCGGGCTCTGTTCCCGCCGCCCGGCGCGACCGTGCGGGCCACCGTCGAACAGGCCGCGGGCAACCTCGTCAGCCGCTCCGACGCCGAGGCCGCCGCGGGCGCGGGCCGGCACGGCGGCGCCATCGAGTCCGGACCCGGCGGCGATGACGCCGACTTCCTGGAGATCGAACAGTTCGCCCGGCTCAAGCGTGTCGCCCGCAAGCCGGGCCCCGTGCTCTTCCTGGTGCTGCTGCTCGTCTCCCTGGCCGCCTGCCGTGCCCTCCTCGGCGGCGGAGCGCTCGCGGGCGGCACCCTGCTGCCCGCCCCGGCCGACGCCTCCGAACTGTGGTCGCGCTACCTGGACGCCTGGCACCCCGTCGGCGCCGGCGGCACCCCGTCCGCTCCGCCCTACCTCGCCATCGTCGCGCTGCTGGCCTCCCTGCTGTTCGGCTCGACCGGCCTCGCGGTCACGGTCCTGCTGATCTGCTCGGTCCCGCTCGCCGGCGTCACCGCGTACTTCGCCTCCCGCCCGCTCGTCGAATCCCGCCTCCTGCGCGCGTGGGCCGCCGTCGTCTACGCCTTCCTGCCCGCGGCCACCGGCGCCCTCGCGGGCGGCCGCATCGGCACCGCCGTCCTGGCCGTCCTGCTGCCGCTCATCGCGCGCGCGGGCATCGCCGCCGCGGGCCTCACCAAGGCCGACGACACACGCGGCAGTTGGCGCGCCACCTGGGCGTACGCGCTGTTGCTGACCGTCACCACCGCGTTCACCCCGATCGTGTGGCCCATCGCGCTGATCCTGGGCATCGGTGTGCTGGCCGTGCGCCGCGCCGACCTCACCGCCTACGGACTGCGCTTCCTGGCCCAGCTGGGCACTCCGCTGCTGATCCTCGCGCCCTGGTCGCTGTCGCTGCTGCCGTTCGGCTTCTCCAAGGAAGCCGGCCTGGAGTACGGCTCCTCGGCGGCCTCCGCCCTCGACCTGCTCGGCGCGAGCCCCGGCGGCCCCGGCACGGTCAGCGGACTGATGCTCATCGGCATCGTCCTGGCCGCTCTCGCCGCCCTGCTGCGCTCCGAGCGGCAGGCCGGCATCGTCGCGGCCTGGGTCGTCGCTCTGGTGGGCCTCGTCTTCGCCGTCCTCTCCAACGGCTCCACCTGGGCCGGACCCGCGACCCTCGTGTACGGCATCGCCCTCCTGGCCGCCGCCGCGCTCGGCGCCGACGGGGCACGCGCGCGCGTGGCCGAGCAGAGCTTCGGCTGGCGCCAGCCCGTCGCCGTCCTGATCGCCTTCGCCTCGGCCGCGGGCCCGCTGCTCGTCGCCGCCGGCTGGATGATCCGCGGCGCCGACGACCCCTTGGAGCGCCGCGACCCGGTCCAGGTGCCCGCGTTCGTCGCCGAGGACGGCAACAACCGTGACCAGGCCCGCACCCTCGTCCTCGACAGCGACTCCGCCGCCCACGTCGCCTACATGCTGGTCCGCGGCTCCGGCGCCCGCCTCGGCGACGCGGAACTCGCCGCCGCCGACGGCGAGAACGCCAAGCTCGACAAGATCGTGGCCAACCTGGTCGCCGGCTCCGGCGCCGACCAGGTCGACCAGCTCGGCAAGTTCGCTGTGCGCTACGTCCTGGTCCACAAGGGCGCGCCCCGCGAGGTGACCCGCATCCTGGACGCCACGCCCGGACTGCGCCGGCTCAGCGAGCAGAACGGCGGCGCCCTGTGGCGGGTCGACCAGCAGGTCTCGCGCGCGGCCATCGTCTCCGCCGCCGGCTCGGGCACCCCGCAGTCGGTCGCCGCCGGGCCCGTCGACATCCACACCACGATCCCCAGCGGCGCGGACGGCCGGATCCTGCGGCTCGCCGACACCGCCGCCGAGGGCTGGACGGCCACCCTGGACGGCAAGCCGCTCACCCGCACCACGGTCGACGGCTGGGCCCAGGGCTTCGAACTCCCCGCCTCCGGCGGAAAGCTGGACGTCACCTACGACGACCCGATCGGCCACACCGCCTGGCTGTGGGCCCAGGGCGCGCTCGCCGTCGTCCTTGTCGTGCTGGCCCTGCCCGGCCGCCGCCGCGACGTCGACGACGACCTCCCCGAGGAGCCGGTCGTCCCGGCCCAGCCCGTCGCCGGCGAGGGCCGCCGCGCCCGCCGCCTGAGGGCCCAGGCGGAGGCCGAGGAGGCCGCCCAGGAGACGCCGGCTCCTCCGCAGGAGCAGCCCGTCGCGGCGGTGCCCCAACAGCAGCCGTACGGTGAGTGGGACGCGGCGAGCTACCCGGGCGCCGCGGACGGCGGCTACGGCGCCGACCAGTACCAGGGCACCCAACAGCCGTACTCGGCGGGCACGTACGACCAGACGCAGACCTACGACCCCTACCAGGGCGGCCAGTACGACCCGTACGCCTACGGCGGCCAGAGCCAGGCGCCGTACGACCAGACGTACGAGACGTACGACCCGTCGTACGACCCGTCGTACGGCCAGGGGTACGACCCCACGTACGACCCGGCGCAACAGCAACAGCAACAGCAGCAGCACGGCGACGGCAGTGAGCGCCCCGACGGGAGCCAGCAGTGAACCGCACGACCATCTCCCTGTTCGCCGGCGTGGCCGCGCTCGCCGCCGTCACCGGATTCGCCGCGCTGACCCCGCCGGACGCCTCCGGCTCCGGCACGGACAGCGCGAAGGCGGCCGCAGAGCTGCCCGTGGAACGTACGAGCCTGCTCTGCCCGGCGCCCAGCACCTCCGACCTCGCCGAGACGTCGTACACCTCCTTCACGCCCGTCACCAAGGGCGCGGAGAGCGACGGCACGGCCGAACTCGAGTCCGCCACGGAGCAGTCGGGCGACGGGACGGGCGACACGTCCGCCAAGGACAAGGATGTCGAGGACAAGAAGGACAAGAAGAGCGAGAAGGACAAGAAGAGCGAGAAGGGCAAGGGTGAGGGCACGTCGGTCCTCACTCCCAAGGCACCCGGCACGCCCGTCACCGTGGACGCCTCCGGTGCCGACTCGCCCGCGCTCGTCGGCACCGCCGAGGGGAAGTTCGCCCCCGGCTGGACCGTCCAGGAGACGACCGAGGTCGCCGCCGGCACCGGCCGCGGCCTGCAGGGGGTCAACTGCACCGCACCCGATACGGAGTTCTGGTTCCCGGGCGCCAGCACGGCCACCGACCGCACGGACTACGTGCACCTGACCAACCCGGACGACTCCGCCGCCGTCGTCGACATCGAGCTCTACGGCAAGGACGGCGCCCTGCAGACCACGGTGGGGGAGGGCATCACGATCCAGCCGCACTCCAGCGAGCCGGTCCTGCTGTCCACGCTCACCGACGCCAAGCAGGACGACCTCACCGTGCACGTGAACGTCCGCAGCGGCCGCGTCGGGGCCGCCGTCCAGGCGCTGGACGAGAAGCTCGGCGGCGACTGGCTGCCCGCGTCCACCGACCCGGCGGCGAGCCTGGTCCTGCCGGGCATCCCGAAGGACGCCACGTCCGTGCGCCTGATCGCCTTCACGCCGGGCGACGCCGACGCGGACCTGAAGGTGCGCCTCGCCTCGCCCTCCGGGTTGATCACGCCCGCCGGCAACGAGACGCTGCACGTCAAGGGCGGTATGACGACCGCGGTCGACCTGGGCGACGTCACGCGCGGGGAGGCCGGCTCGCTGGTGCTGACCCCGACGGACCGGTCGGTGCCGGTCGTGGCTGCCGTCCGCGTGGTCCGCGGCAAGGGCGGCAAGCAGGAGACGGCGTTCATCCCCGCCACGAACCCCGTCGGCACGCGCGCGACGTCCGCCGACAACAGCGGCAAGGGCTCCACGCTCTCCCTGACCGCTCCGACCGGCACCGCCAAGGTCAAGGTCACGGCCTCCGCGGGCAGCGAGGGCGGCACGGCGGCGTCGAAGACGTACACGATCAAGTCCGGCACGACCATGGACGTCGAGCCGCCGGTCCCCAGCGGCCTGAAGGGCACGTACGCGCTCACCGTGGAGCCCGTCTCGGGCGCCCCGGTGTACGCGGCCCGCACCCTGGCCGCCACCGAGGAGGGTGTCCCGGGCTTCACGGTCCAGACCCTGCCGGACGACCGGGGGACTGTGGCGGTACCGGAGGCGGACCAAGACCTCTCGGTTCTGGACAAGTAAGGGGACGTCGGGGCGGCGGACGGGCCTGGGGTCAGTCCTCCGCGCGGGTGTGGCGGGTACGGGCCCCGGTCAGTCCTCGCCGTAGCGGGGGTCCACCGTCTCCGGAGTCAGCCCCAGCAGCTCGGCGACCTGCTCCACGACCACCTCGTGCACCAGTGCCGCCCGCTCGTCCCGCCCCTTCGTGCGGATCTCGACGGGCCGCCGGTAGACGACCACGCGGGCGCGGCGCCCGTCCCGCGCGGGCGCCGTGCCACCCAAGGGCACCGCTTCGTCGTTCCAGGGCCCGCCGGGCCCGTCGAGGCGCGGCACCTCGAGCACCAGGAAATCGATGTCGGCCAGCTGCGGCCACCGTCGCTCCAGGCGCTCCACGGAGTCCTGCACCAGGTCCGCGAACACCTCGGCACGGCTCGCGGCGAGCGGCACCTGCGGCGGCGCGATCGGCCCGCGCATGCCCCGGCCGTGGCGATCACGACGGCGGGGCCCGGGGCCGGCGGCACGGGGCGGTACGGGGTTGTCCATCACTGGTGAAGCGTAGTCCCCGCCGGGGTCGCGCGCCGGTCCCCACGCGGCCCCACCGGGCGGCGCTGGCCACGCCCGGCGGCCTCGTACGGCATGTCGCGAGATGACCATTCCGGCCAAGCTTGGGCTCGATTCCGTATCCCTCCGAGACCGTCAATCTCAAGACAATTGACGGCGTTTGTACCGACTGGTGACCGGATCCGGAATCGTCCGACACCTCGGACAAGTAGGTCTATGCAGGTCAGCGACGTGCGCCTGGAAAGGTGTGTGGGGCGTTTCACAGGGCGACACGGTGAGGTGACCTGGGGCAGAGTCGTCGCGGCCCGCTCAAGAGTGCGGTACCGTCCAACGTCGTGAGCCCTGTACGTCGCTGTTCGCGCACCGCTTGCGGCCGACCCGCCGTCGCGACGCTGACGTACGTCTACGCCGACTCGACCGCGGTCCTCGGCCCGCTCGCCACCTACGCCGAACCCCACTGTTACGACCTGTGCGCCGAGCACTCCGAGCGCCTCACCGCCCCGCGCGGGTGGGAGGTCGTCCGGCTCCTCGACGGCTCCGCTCCCGCGCGCCCCAGTGGCGATGATCTGGAAGCGCTTGCCAACGCGGTGCGCGAGGCGGCCCGTCCGCAGGAGCGCAAGGCCGGGGCCGGTGGCGGCGGGGGGCGCGGAGCCGACCCGATGGAGGTCGCGCGCCGCGGCCATCTGCGGGTACTGCGCTCGCCGGACAACTGAGTCTCCTTACGGCAGTCCCCTTACGGCAGTCTCGCGTTCGAGCCGAAACGAGAAATCGCTTTCCACGCGGTGGAATCGGGGAGGCGTCCGCGTACGTCCAGGAACCGGAACCCGTCGCCGGCTCACTCGGCCTCGCCGCCCTCGTGGCGGCTCTGCCCCTCGTCCCCTCGCCCTGGTCCTGGTGCCTGCTCGGCGGCGTCCGCCTCAGGCCCCCGGGGGGCCTCACAGGGCTCCTGGCGGCCGCCCTGGTCGCTTGACTCGCCTACGGCATGGATCCGCCTTCGTCTCGCCCAGTTCGCCGCCTCCAACTAAGTCTCCGCGCAACTCGCCGCCATCGGCGCCGCCCTGGCGGGTGCGGGCGCCCTGGCCGCCGTACCGCACACGTGTGTGCCGGTCGCCGAGTCCTTTCCGCGCCTCCGTACGGACCGGCGCGCAGCGAGGAGCTCGACGAGGCCGACCCTCGCGGTGAGGTCGTCCGCGCCCACGCCCCGTACGCGCTGATCGTCGCGGTCTTCTCCCTCGCTCAATTACCGGCGGTCAAGGACTGGTTGCGCCACCATCGGCCACTTCGTGGCGGCGGCCGACGCGGCACTCGCCTTCCTGTCACCAGTCCTCGGCTGGTTCGGCGTCGCCGGCACCGGGCCGCACACCTCCGCCAACGCGCTCTCGGCGCCCTCCAGGTGACGGCCGCGCGCGAGTCGGGGCTGTCGCCCGAAGTCCTCGCCGCCGCCCACAGTCCGGGCGGGGCCACGCGCAAGATGATCTCGCCGCAGAACCTCACCATCGCCTGCGGGGCCGTGGGCCACACGGGCCGCGAGGGGGACTGCTGCGCAAAAGCTGCCGTGGAACGCGGGCCTGTTGCAGGTGAGGTGCCTGATCGTGGTCGGCCGGAGTTCGCCGGTGCTGGACTGGATGCTGCCCTGAGTCGTTCTTCGACCGTTCGCGAACGCCGCCCTGACCTGAGGTGACGGCTTGGAATCCACTCACGGTCCACACAGCGGACTGTCAGCCTCGGACGGGTAGTTTGGGATGACCGATAGGACTTTCAGGAAGGTTCGCCGTGGCTGCTGATCTGTCGCAGATCGTGAAGGCGTACGACGTACGCGGTGTCGTCCCCGACCAGTGGGACGAGTCGCTGGCCGAGTTCTTCGGGGCGGCCTTCGCCCGGGTGACCGGCGCGGATGCGATCGTGATCGGCCACGACATGCGGCCCTCGTCGCCCGGACTGTCGCGGGCCTTCGGGCGTGGAGCGTCGGCACAGGGCGTCGACGTCACCGAGATCGGCCTGTGCTCGACCGACCAGCTGTACTACGCGTCGGGCGCGCTGAACCTGCCGGGCGCCATGTTCACGGCCTCGCACAACCCGGCGCAGTACAACGGCATCAAGATGTGCCGGGCGGGCGCGGCGCCGGTCGGGCAGGACACCGGCCTGGCCGAGATCCGTGAGCTGGCGGAGCAGTGGATGGACACGGGCGCCCCCGCACCGGCGGCGACGACGGGAACGATCACGCAGACCGACACGTTGGAGGACTACGCGGCACACCTGCGCTCCCTCGTCGACCTGACCTCCGTCCGCCCCCTGAAGGTCGTCGTCGACGCGGGCAACGGCATGGGTGGACACACCGTCCCCACGGTCTTCTCGGGCCTGCCCCTGGAGCTCGTGCCGATGTACTTCGAGCTTGACGGCACGTTCCCCAACCACGAGGCGAACCCGCTGGACCCGGCGAACATCGTGGACCTGCAAAAGCGGGTCCGCGAGGAGGGCGCCGACCTCGGCATCGCCTTCGACGGCGACGCCGACCGCTGCTTCGTCGTCGACGAGCACGGCGACCCGGTCACGCCGTCCGCGATCACCGCGCTGGTGGCCTCGCGCGAGCTGGCCAAGCACGGCGGCAAGGGCACGGTCATCCACAACCTGATCACGTCCTGGTCGGTCCCGGAGGTCGTGAAGGAGAACGGCGGTACACCGGTCCGCACGCGCGTGGGCCACTCCTTCATCAAGGCCGAGATGGCGCGCACCGGCGCGATCTTCGGCGGCGAGCACTCCGCCCACTACTACTTCAAGGACTTCTGGAACGCCGACACCGGCATGCTGGCCGCCCTGCACGTCCTCGCGGCCCTCGGCGGCCAGGACGGCCCGCTCTCGGGCCTCGTCGCCCAGTACGACCGCTACGCCGCCTCCGGCGAGATCAACTCCACCGTCGACGACCAGGCGGGCCGCCTCGCGGCGGTGCGCTCCGCGTTCGAGACCCGCGAGGACGTCACCCTCGACGACCTCGACGGTCTCACCGTCACCGCCCCCGACTGGTGGTTCAACGTCCGCCCCTCCAACACCGAACCCCTCCTCCGCCTCAACGCCGAGGCCCGCGACGAGAAAACGGTCACCGAAATCCGCGACGAGGTCCTGTCCATCATCAGGAGCTGACGGCACAGGGCCCGGGGGCTCGCCCCTCACACTGCCGCGCCGCCGGAAATGACGGGTCGCTGAGCGGCGAAGGGATGGCGTGGCTGGGCGTCGCGCTGCAGGGGCGGGTGGTTGGGCTGCGCGGTAGGCCGTCTCAGCCCATCAGCGATTGAGGACGAGGCCGTTGAGGCCGATGGATAACTGGGGGCATAGCCCCCAGGCACGGCGTTCCCAGGTACGGCCCAGGTGTTTGTCATGCCGTCCCGCGCGGCCTCGGCCAGCTGCCCGAGCCCCCGCTCCTTCCCGCAGGCACCCGCGGCGCTCAGCCGTGCCGTTGGTCCGCGGGCAGTCGTGCCGCTGGGGATGCACGGGTGGGCGCGGACGGCACCCCGTAAGCGCCGGGCTACGCGACCGACCCCCGCCCCAGCCTCACCCAGCTCCAGCCTCACCCCAGCTCCACCTCCGCCCCGCGACCCGCTCCCGCCCAGCCCAAGCCCCGCCCCGCGACCCGCTCCCGCCCAGCCCAAGCCCCGCCCCGCGACCCGTCCCCGCCCAGCCCAAGCCCCGCCCCGCGACCCGTTCCCGCCCAGCTCCAGCTCCACCCCCGCCCCGCCACCCGCTCCAGCCCACCCCCAGCCCCGGCCACACCCCATCCGCCCCCCAGCCCACCCCACCCCCGCCCAACCCCCACACCGCACCCCCACCGGCGGTAACCTGACCAGGCACATCCGCACAACCACAAACCTGAGCCACCAGCCGTGAAGCACGGACCCGAACCACCAGCACAACCCACCCGCACACCCCCGCCCCGAAGGGACCCCCCATGCCGCTCGAAGCCGGCCTCCTGGAGATCCTCGCCTGCCCGGCCTGCCACGCCCCCCTCAAGGAGCAGGAGACCGAGCTGATCTGCACCGGACAGGACTGCGGCCTGGCGTACCCCGTCCGAGACGGCATCCCCGTCCTCCTCGTCGACGAGGCCCGCCGCCCCGCGTAACGCGCAACGACGACCCGGCGATCGGAGACTGCCGCCCATGCTCGACGAATCGCTGCTCGACACGCCGGAGGCCCTCGCCGAGGCCGACCACCGCGCCCTCCTGCGCGGCGCCGCCGAAGCGGGCGCCCGCGTCCGCACGGCCCTGCGGCACGCCACCGAGGCCGGCGTCAACGACCTCAAACCCGACGGCCGCCCGCGCGCGATCCTCATCGCGGGCCCCGGCGCCGCCGCCACCTGCGTCGCCGACCTCCTCGGCTCCCTCGCCGGCACCGGCTGCCCCGTCATCCGCCTCACCCCCACCGGCGTGGCCCCCGCCGCCGGCGCCCTGCGCTGGGAACTCCCCGGCTGGGCCGGCTCCGTGGACCTGCTCATCGTCGCCACCCCCGACGGCTCCGAACCGTCCCTCGCCCTCCTCGCCGAGCAGGCCTACCGACGCGGCGTCACCGTCGTCGCCGTCGCCCCCGCCGGCTCCCCGCTCACCGAGTCGGTCAGCACCTCGCACGGCCTGTTCGTGCCCATGGCGACCGCCCCATACGAGCAGGACGAACAGCCGCCCGTCGCCGCCTCCGCCCCCGGCGTCCTGTGGGCCCTGTTCACCCCGCTCCTCGCGATCCTGGACCGCGCCGGCCTGATCTCCGCCCAGCCCGACGCCCTCGAGAAGGTCGCCGACCGCCTCGACCAGGTCGCCGAACGCTGCGGCCCCGCGATCGCGACCTACAGCAACCCCGCCAAGACGCTGGCCGCCGAACTCGCCGACTCCCTCCCCGTGATCTGGACCGAGGGCACCTCCGCGGGCCCCGCCGGCCACCGTTTCGCCGCCGCCCTCGCCGAGCTCTCCGGCACCCCCGCGGTCGTCGCCGAACTGCCCGAGGCGCTCGCCGGGCACAGTGCCCTGCTCGCCGGCCCGCTGGCCGCCAGCGCCGACCCCGACGACTTCTTCCGCGACCGCGTCGAGGAACCGCCCGCCCTCCACGCGCGCGTGGTGCTGCTCCGCGACCGCCCGATCGGCGGCCTCACCGCCGCCCCCGCCGCCCGTGACCTGGCCCTCAGCCACGACACCCCGATCAGCGAACTCGAGCCCGAGCCCGGCGGCGAACTGGAGACCCTCGCCGAACTGATCGCCATCACGGATTTCGCCGCCGTTTACCTGGCGCTCGCCTCGGGTGCCCGATCATGACCACGACTACCTGAGCGTCGTACGGACGCCGAGGGAGTCGCAGGGCAGCCGAGAGAGCCTACGGACCGTCCCGAGAGTCGTACGAGAGAACCAGCAGAGAGAAGCACGACGTACATGGACCGCCTCGACAACACCGTGCGCCCCTACGCCTGGGGTTCCCCCACCGCCATCCCGAAGCTGCTCGGCACCGAGCCGACCGGTGAACCGCAGGCGGAGATGTGGATGGGTGCGCACCCGGGCGCCCCCTCGCGCACCGCGCGCGGCACGCTCGTCGAGGTCATCGACGCCGACCCGAAGCGAGAGCTCGGCGAAAAGGCCGTCGCCAAGTTCGGCCCCCGCCTGCCGTTCCTCCTCAAGATCCTCGCAGCCGGCGCCCCGCTCTCCCTTCAGGTGCATCCCGACCTGGAGCAGGCCCGGGAGGGTTACGCCGACGAGGAGCGCCGCAACATTCCCGTCGACGCCCCGTACCGCAACTACAAGGACGCCAACCACAAGCCCGAGCTGATCTGCGCCCTCAGCGAGTTCGACGGGCTGTGCGGTTTCCGCGACCCGGCCCGCGCGGCCGACCTCCTCGAGGGTCTCGGCGTCGACTCCCTCAAGCCGTACGTCGACGTCCTGCGCGCCCACCCCGAGGACGCGGCGCTGCGCGAGGTCCTCACCGCCGTACTGACCGCCGACCCCGCGGAGATGGCCCACACCGTCGCCGAGACCGCGGCCGCCTGCGACCGACTCGGCGGCGACTACGCCCCCTACGCGGGCATCGCCCACCACTACCCGGGCGACCCTGGAGTCATCGCGGCGATGCTGCTCAACCACGTCCGGCTCCAGCCCGGCGAGGCCCTGTACCTCGGAGCCGGTATACCGCACGCCTACCTCAGCGGCCTCGGCGTAGAGATCATGGCCAACTCCGACAACGTCCTGCGCTGCGGCCTCACCCCCAAACACGTGGACGTACCCGAACTCCTGCGCATCGTCCGCTTCGAGGCCGGCGACCCCGGCGTGCTGCGCCCGGAAGCCACACCGGACGGCGAGGAGGTCTACGAGACCCCCATCGACGAGTTCCGGCTCTCCCGCCACGTCCTCCCCGAGAGCGGCGGCGCCCACGACCTCACCCGCGCGACCCCGCAGATCCTGCTCTGCACGGCTGGAACCGTCCGCGCGGGGGAACACGAACTGACGCCCGGCCAGTCGGTCTTCGTCCCGGCGGGCGAAACGGCCGAGGTGTCCGGAGCCGGAACGGTCTTCCGGGCCACCGTCGTCGCCTGAGGTCGCACCGCCGACGGCCCGTCCCACCGCTGCCGGACCGGGCTGCAACAATGGCCCACCGGCAAAGCACGGGCAAAGGCCTGGACGGCGTACGTACGAAGGCGAAGGGAACACGCGAACACATGAGCGCGTCAGGCGGCACCAAGGCGATCGTGGCGGCACTCGGGGCCAACCTCGCGATCGCGGCATCGAAGTTCGTGGCGTTCGCGTTCAGCGGTTCGTCGTCGATGCTCGCCGAGGGGGTGCACTCGCTCGCCGACTCCGGCAACCAGTTCCTCCTGCTGCTCGGCGGCAAGAAGGCCCAGCGCGAGGCCACCCCGCAACACCCCTTCGGCTACGGCCGCGAGCGCTACATCTACGCCTTCCTCGTCTCGATCGTCCTGTTCTCGGTCGGCGGCATGTTCGCGATCTACGAGGGCTACGAGAAGATCAAGCACCCGCACGAGATCGAGCACTGGTACTGGCCGGTGGGCGTCCTGGTCTTCGCGATAATCGCCGAGGGCTTCTCCTTCCGCACGGCCATCAGGGAGTCCAACCCCCTGCGCGGCAACCTCTCCTGGAAGGAGTTCGTCCGCCGCGCCAAGGCGCCCGAGCTCCCGGTCGTCCTCCTGGAGGACTTCGGCGCGCTCGTCGGCCTGATCCTCGCCCTCGGCGGCGTCGGCCTGGCGCTCCTCACCGGCGACGGCGTCTGGGACGGCATCGGCACCCTGTGCATCGGCATCCTGCTCATCCTGATCGCCCTCGTCCTGGCTGCCGAGACCAAGTCCCTGCTGCTCGGCGAGTCCGCGGGCGTCGAAGAGGTCAAGAAGATCGAGACCGCGATCGTCGACGGTGACACCGTCACCAGCATCATCCACATGCGCACGCTCCACCTCGGCCCCGAGGAACTGCTGGTCGCCGCCAAGATCGCCGTTCAGCACGACGACACGGCCGCCGAGGTCGCGTCCGCCATCAACGCCGCCGAGGCCCGTATCCGCGAGTCCGTGCCGATCGCCCGCGTGATCTACCTCGAGCCCGACATCTACAGCGAGGCCGAGGCCGCCAAGGGCCCCGACCGCGAGGCGACCCCCGGGGGCCCCTCCCAGCACCCCACCGAGCACTGAACTCCTCGCACACGCGCACGCCATAGGGGCCCGCCGAGCAAGATCGGCGGGCCCCTTACGCATGTCCGCGCGCGCTCAGACGTGCGTGGGCCACGACGGCCGCACCGGCACCGGCCGCCGCCGTCGTACGACCAGGGCGGCGATCCCGAACCCCAGCCCCGTCAACGCCACGACGCCACCCCAGCAGCCCGGCCAGACCCAGCAGCCCCAGCCCCATGACGTCGTCCGTCGCCCGGCCCCGTACGGCACCGACCGGCACCGTCCCCTCCCTGGCCGTCCGTGAAGAGCCGCGAGTCCACCGCCCTCGCCCGATGGCCACCGAGCACGAACAGCCGCCCCTCGGCACCTTCACTCGTACGGGCGGTTCAGTCCGTCGACCACACCGTCCTTCACATACGGCTCGTCCAGCGGCTCACCGTTGACAGTCAGGTGCTCGTCCGCGCCCTCACCGGTGCAGCACACGACGTGATCGCCGCCGACGCCGATGACCCGGTGCATGACACCGCCATCGCACTGGAAACGTTCCGGCACGGAGGAGAGCACCACGTCACCCTGCCGCACCTCGTCCCCGCCGATCCGCTCGAACGCGACCCGGTCACCGGGCCGGTTCGTCGGTGAATGCTGTCGCTGGAGACCGTGCTGCTCTGCTAGTGCTGTGACCGGAAAGGTTTGCCGGGAAGCTCGCGGCGTCCGGTGCGGTGCCTCGCAAGGCGGAGCATGACCCGCGTACTGGATGTACTCGGGTGATGCGACAACGCGGCGAGGTGCCGTGCCGGGCGTCGCGAGCCGGTGAACCTTTCCGGTCGCAGCACTAGCCGGCCCGCAGACCCCAGAAGAACCCGATCGCCAGCAGCATCCCCAACGACCGCAACCCCCCAGGCCGTGACCGCGAGTTTCCGCGCACCGCTCATTGCCGCTCCCCGCCCGCGCGGAACGTCCGCGGCCGCAGAGGGTGGCGGCCGACCATGAACAGCCCGTGTGGCGAGGGCAGGCCAGCGGCTACCGGATCTCGGCCAGCGCCCTAAGCACGGCCCGCTCGTCCGGCGCCCCCAGCAACCGCTCCCGGAACCCGCCGTCCATCAGCTTCCGCGACAGCAACGCCAGGATCCGCAGATGCTCGTCCCCCGCGGCCGCCTCCGGTACGGCGATCATGAACACCAGCCGGGCCTTCGTACCGTCCAACGAGCCCCACTCGACGCCCTCGCAGGACCGCGCGAACCCGACGACCGGCGCGGTCACCGCGTCCGTCTTGGCATGCGGTATCGCGATCTCCTCACCGAGCCCGGTCGTCCCCTGCTCCTCCCGCCGCAACGCCGCCCGTATCAACTCATCCACATCCCCGACCCGCCCGGTCCGCGCCAGCAGCCCAGCCAACTCCCGTATCGCGGCCTCCTTGTCAGACGCCTCGAGCCGGACCTCGACGGTCTGCCCGCTGAGATACCCGGAGAGAACCTCCGGCTGCTCCGGCTCCTCAGGTTGATCGTCGTCCGCGCGCGCCGCCTGTCCGGATACGGCCGCTTCCGTGCCCTGCGCCGGTACGGCCACACTCGCACCCTGTGCCGATACGGATTGCTCCGCGCCCAGCGCCCCCGCGCCGGCCCCGACCAGCACAGGCTCGGCACCGGGCACGCCCGCGCCCACACCCGGCGCAACGGGCCCTCCGCGCTCGCCGAAGCCCACCAGCAGAACCGTCGTCACCGCGGTCACCACCGTGCCGATCAGGACGGCCACGAAGAACATCGGCACACCGCTCACAGCGCCCAGCACCGCCACGATCGGCCCGCCGTGCGGCACCGCGTCCTCCACCCCGGCGAGCCCGGCCACCGCGCCGGCCACCGCGCCCCCGAGCATGTTGGCGGGGATGACCTGTGCCGGCCGCGCCGCCGCGAACGGGATCGCGCCCTCAGAAATGCCGAAGCAGCCCATGAACAGCGCGGCGAGCCCCGTCTCCCGCTCCTGCTCGGTGTACAGCCGCTTGCGGATCAGCGTGGCGAGGCCCTGCCCCAGCGGCATCACCGGGATCGCGGCCGCGCACATGCCCATGACCGTCTGGTTGCCGGTCGCGATGAGCCCCGTGCCGAACAGGAACGCCGTCTTGTTGACCGGCCCGCCCATGTCGAACGCGATCATCAGCCCGAGAATCGCGCCCAACAGCACCGCACTCGTGCCCGTCATCCCGCTGAGCCAGCTGGTCAGGTGCTCGAACACCCAGGAGATCGGCTTCCCGACGACGTAGATGAAGAACAGGCCCAACGCCGTCGTCGCCACGATCGGGATCACGATGATCGGCATGATCGGCTGCACGAACCTCGGCACCTTCACCTGCTTGATGCCGAGCACCAGATACCCGGCGAGGAACCCGGTCACGATCGCCCCGATGAACCCGGCCCCGGCCTCCGAGTCGTACAGCGACCCGGTGTTGGCGATCCACCCGCCGATCATGCCCGGCACGAGCGCGGGCCGGTCGGCTATGGCATACGCGATGTAGCCGGACAGGATCGGGATCATCAACTGGAAGCCGATGACACCGATCTCGTTCACGTCCGCCCAGAAACTGCCCTCGGGGATCACATAGCCCTTGGCCGTCGCGTCGCCCCCGAGCGCGAGCGAGACCGCGATCAGCAGACCACCCACTACCACGAACGGGATCATGTACGAGACGCCGTTCATCAGCGCCTTGTACACCACGCTCCGCTCACCGCCCCGGCCCCCGCCCGTAGGCGCCGACGACGGTGCGCCGTCCGCCGTGTGTACGGGCGCGGACCGCACCTGCTCGATCAGCCGCTCGGGGTGACGGATCCCCTCGGCGACCCCGACGGTCAGGACCCGCTTGCCCACGAAACGGCTCAGGTCCACGTCCTTGTCCGCCGCGACGATGATGCCGTCGGCGGTCCTGACATCGTTGTCGTCGAGGACGTTCTCAGCCCCGATGGATCCCTGCGTCTCCACCTTCATGTCGATACCGCGGCTCTCGGCGGCCTGCGCGAGCTTCTCCGCCGCCATGTACGTGTGCGCGATGCCGGTCGGACAGGCGGTCACCGCGAGCAGTTTCAGCCTCTTCCGCTCGCCGTCGCCGCTGCCCGTGGGGGGAGGGCCGGCCGGACTGGTCACATCGATCTCCTCACGCCTTCGTCACACGGGCCGCCGTCCCGGACGCCCCGCGGGATCGATCACTTGTTCCGATCTCCACGCATCCTGCCAACACCTGCCCCCGCCGCCAAAGACGCCAAACCCCCTGGTCCTCCCGGCCTGCCGCCCGCCGCTCCACCCCTCCCGGGCCTCTCCCTCCCGCAAACAGGGGACACCGCTCCATCGCCGTACTTGGCAGGATGTCTACGAAGGCGGACTGGGGCGGCCGGGACGACCGGTGTAGCTTGGGACGGAGCCAGACGTCGCTGCTGATGGCGGTCGGGCGGTCCCACCACGGACCGACCGAGGGAGAGAGGGCCTCCGACGGACTGCGCTGCGTGTACGCGGGCATGCCTGTGTCCTCCTTCGGGCACCCGTGTGTCCGCCGCCGCGCAGACCAGCCGTACCCAACCTCGCCCCAACCCCGAGGAGCAGCTCGTAATGACGACTGTCGAAAACCGACAGGACTTCAAGGTCGCCGACCTCTCCCTGGCCGAGTTCGGCCGCAAGGAGATCACCCTCGCCGAGCACGAGATGCCCGGCCTGATGGCGATCCGCAAGGAGTACGCCGAGGCGCAGCCCCTTGCCGGTGCCCGTATCACCGGCTCCCTCCACATGACCGTGCAGACGGCCGTCCTGATCGAGACCCTGACCGCCCTGGGCGCACGGGTCCGCTGGGCCTCCTGCAACATCTTCTCCACCCAGGACCACGCGGCCGCGGCCATCGCCGTCGGCCCGAACGGCACCCCGGACAACCCCCAGGGTGTCCCGGTCTTCGCCTGGAAGGGCGAGACCCTGGAGGAGTACTGGTGGTGCACCGAGCAGGCCCTGACCTGGCCGGACAGCCCCACCGGCGGCCCGAACATGATCCTCGACGACGGCGGTGACGCCACCCTCCTCGTCCACAAGGGCGTCGAGTACGAGAAGGACGGCAAGGTCCCTTCCGTCGACACCGCCGAGTCCGACGAGCACCGCGTCATCCTCGAACTGCTGCACCGCACCATCACGGACGGTTCGCAGAAGTGGACCCAGCTGTCCTCCGAGATCCGCGGCGTGACCGAGGAGACCACGACCGGCGTCCACCGCCTGTACGAGATGCAGCGCGACGGCGTCCTCCTCTTCCCGGCGATCAACGTCAACGACGCCGTCACCAAGTCGAAGTTCGACAACAAGTACGGCTGCCGCCACTCCCTGATCGACGGCATCAACCGCGCGACCGACGTCCTCATCGGCGGCAAGACCGCGGTCGTCTTCGGCTACGGCGACGTGGGCAAGGGCTGCGCGGAATCCCTGCGCGGACAGGGCGCCCGCGTCATCGTCACCGAGATCGACCCGATCTGCGCCCTGCAGGCGGCGATGGACGGCTACCAGGTCACGACCCTCGACGAGGTCATCGACAAGGCCGACATCTTCGTCACCACGACCGGCAACAAGGACATCATCATGGCCTCGGACATGGCCAAGATGAAGCACCAGGCGATCGTCGGCAACATCGGTCACTTCGACAACGAGATCGACATGGCCGGCCTCGCGAAGATCCCGGGCATCGTCAAGGACGAGGTCAAGCCGCAGGTCCACACCTGGACGTTCCCTGACGGCAAGGTGATCATCGTCCTCTCCGAGGGCCGCCTGCTGAACCTGGGCAACGCCACCGGTCACCCGTCGTTCGTGATGTCCAACTCCTTCGCGGACCAGACCCTGGCCCAGATCGAGCTGTTCACCAAGCCCGACGAGTACCCGACCGGCGTCTACGTGCTCCCCAAGCACCTCGACGAGAAGGTCGCCCGCCTTCACCTGGACGCACTCGGCGTGAAGCTCACCAAGCTGCGCCCCGAGCAGGCCGCGTACATCGGCGTGGAGGTCGAGGGCCCCTTCAAGTCGGACCACTACCGCTACTGAGCCGGTCGCAGTCACCGAGTCGGTAACCAACTCGGTACCGGGTCGGTAGGAGCCGGGGCGGCGCTCCCGCCCGCTGCGAGCGCGTCCGTGCACTGACGCGCTCCGCAGCGGCAGGTCCTCCGAGGCAGGCCCCCGCACCCCCGTGCCGGGGGCCTGCCCCTTTGGCCTTCGACCGCACCGATCCCGGTCAGCCCGTCAAGATCCAGGACCCCCATGCCCCGCGGCCGTTATTCGCTCCACGATCCGCACGATCACACCCCCCTCGCAGACGAGCACTTCCACTGCGCCCCCGGCCCCTCCGGCTGGCGCTACGTCTCCCAGCTGACCACCCCCTCGGGCGACCACCTCGGCTCCGTCGACCTGGCCCTCGACGAACTGGGCCGCCCCATCCGCCTCGAACTCCACGCGAGGAGCTGGCAGGTGCGCGGCGCCGCACTGGACGGCGTCACCTGGGTCCGCACAGACCCCACCGGCACTCAGGCCACGGAAGGCAACGTCCGCGCCCACGCCTTCACCGGCACATCCCCCGCATTTCTCATCGCCATCACCCGTCTCCTACGCCTCACCCCTTCCGCCTACGCAACCCGCGTACGCCTCGTCGCCTTCACGGACCCGGTCCTCGCCCCGCGCACCGTCGACCAGTCCTGGGCCCTGGTGAAAAGCGAAGCACACCCCACTGACAACGGCCCCCTGACCGTGGACGAATACCAGGTCACAGCCCTGGACACCGGCGAACAGCACACCGTGCACATCGCCGGCGACGTGGTCCTCGCGGCACCCGGCATCGAGCTGGAGGACCTTGAGTCACCGCCATCGGCGTTCTGGTGAGGCGCGCACGTCAGGGGAAAGGCGACGCCTGAGCCGCCGGGCCTTCCGCGCGGCCCGGGCAGGGTCACGCCGGCGGCACGAACCCGGTAGACGGGCGATCGACCGGGGGCTCGTTCTCGGGGACCGAGGGCCCGCTCACAGAAGCCGATGCCTGAGGCTGCCCGGGGTGAAACCCGGGGAGGGGCGCCGAGGCAGAAGGCAGAGGAGCGCCCGCCGGCGGTCGCTGGCCCACAGAAGGTGAAGGTCCGGGGGCGCCGGGAGGCCCGTAAGCGCCCGGCACCCCTACTGCTGCACCGGTCCCGGTCGCTCGACCCCCGGCGGCGCCACCCTCCGCCGCGTGCCGACCGGCCGCCACACTGTTCCCGAAGGTCCGCCGGGCCTCCCGCACCTGCCGCTCCTGCATCACGGCCGCCAGATATGCGGCCGGCGGAACTCCCGGCGGCATCGGAGTGCCCGTACGGGTCGCGAGATCGGCGGCGAGTCGTTCGGCCATCGTCCAACCGACCACCGGATCCAACTGCTGCATGCGACCCAGGTACTGCCGGATCTCGAGCCACAGCGCATCTGGAACCGCCGACAGATCGAGCCCGGAGAAGCGTCCGGCGAGCCAGGGCGGGGGAGGCGGCACGAAACCCGCGTGCCCGACGGGCACCCGTTCCCGCACGACCAGCGTCCCCGCGAACACGTCACCGAGCCGTCGCCCGCGCGCAGATACGAGCGACGCGATACAGGCGACGACCCCGAACGTCAGCAGAATCTCGACCACACCGATCGCACCCCGCACCAGCGCGTGCCGGAACCGTATGGGCCCGCCGTCGTCCCGCACCACGCGCAGCCCGCACGCCAGCTTCCCGAGCGAACGTCCGTGGGTCAGCGTCTCCACAGCGATCGGACCACCGACCAGAACGAGCAGGAACGTGGCGATGGACAAGGCGATCTGCGCGGCCTCGTCCAGGGAAGCCGCGGAGACGACCAGAACCATGGTCACGACGACGTAGGCGAACATGGCCACCAGGAGATCCAGCACAATGCCCAGCGCCCTGCTGGGCAGCCTCGCGGGGCGCAGCTCCAACGCCACCGCCTCGCCGGTCACCAGCTCACTCACGTCCGCCGTCCCTTCCCCTGCTCTGCCCCTGTAACGGCCAGTCTGCCAAGCTGAGAGCGCATCGCGCCGCAGTACGACAAGCTGACGCTCAAGACAGGTCGCTGACGAAGAGCCGAGGAGCAGGAAAACCGATGGACCTCGACGTCTTCGTCTCAGCCCACCGCGCCGAGTGGGACCGCCTCGAGGCCCTCCTCCGACGTCAGCGCCGCCTCACCGGCACTGAGGCCGACGAACTCGTCGCCCTCTACCAACGCACCGCCACCCACCTCTCCCTGATCCAGTCCAGCGCCCCTGATCCGCAGCTCACCGGTCGGCTCAGTCAGCTGGTGGCACGCGCGCGTAGTGCTGTGACAGGCAATCGGCGCGCTTCCTGGCGCGATGTGACGCGCTTCCTCGCCCACGGCTTTCCCGCCGCGGTCTACCGTTCGCGCCGCTGGTGGGTGCCCACCGCCTTGCTCTCGACCGCCGTGGCCGTACTCCTCGGCTGGTGGATCGGCACCCACCCTGAAGTGCAGTCCACCATCGCGGCCCCCAGCGAACTGCGTGAGCTCACCCGCCCCGGCGGCGAGTACGAGACCTACTACTCGAGCCACCCCGCGGCCGCCTTCGCCGCCCAGGTGTGGACGAACAACGCCCAGGCCGCCGCGATGTGCCTGGTCCTGGGCGTCTTCCTGGGGCTGCCCGTCCTGTGGATCCTCTTCCAGAACATGCTCAACCTGGGTGTCGGCTTCGGCCTGATGTCCTCCGCCGGCCGCCTCGACACCTTCCTCGGCCTGGTCCTCCCACACGGTCTGCTCGAACTGACAGCGGTCTTCGTCGCCGCGGGCACCGGGCTCCGCCTCGGCTGGACCCTCATCGACCCGGGCCCGCGCACCCGACGCACAGCCCTCGCCGAGGAGGGCCGCGCCGCCGTCGGTATGGCCATCGGCCTCGCCCTGGTCCTCTTCGTCTCGGGGGCCATCGAAGGCTTCGTCACCCCGTCGGGCCTCCCGACCTGGGCCCGCATCAGCATCGGCGTCCTCGCCGAGCTGGCCTTCCTCGCCTACGTCTGGGTCCTGGGCGGTCGTGCGGTCCGCGCCGGAGACACCGGCGACGTCGCAGAGGCGGAACGCAGCGCGACCCTCCCGACAGCTGCCTGATGTGCGGACACGCTGATCGAACTGCTACTGTCTCCTTCGCCCCACAAGAGCTGTTGACACAGCGCCTGTGGGGAGGTAGATTCGAACAGTTGCCTGGAACTGGGTTCACCGGTCGGCAGCAGTGAGTAAACTATCTGCTTCCGGAAGCAATGATCATTGGTCGCTGATTTCGAGAAGCCCCTCCCGATGATTCGGAAACCGACGGCCGGTCAAACCGGCTCGAAGCTTCTGATAAAGTCGGAAGCGCCGGAAAGGGAAACGCGAGAGCGGGAACCTGGAAAGCACCGAGGAAATCGGGTCGAGAAAAGATCTGATAGAGTCGGAAACGCAAGACCGAAGGGAAGCGCCCGGAGGAAAGCCTGAGAGAGTCTCTCGGGTGAGTACAAAGGAAGCGTCCGTTCCTTGAGAACTCAACAGCGTGCCAAAA
>NZ_JBWKCC010000015.1:0-216818 GCF_056436655.1 Streptomyces sp. NPDC043427
CAGGGCTCCGCCCTGCCGCCCTCCTCCGCCTTGCGATGCACGGCACCGGACCCCGCTCCCTGATCCGGCCTGATCCAAACGAAAGACCCTAGGCCGCCGACGGGCCCGACACCGTCCAGCCCGGGGCCTGGGGGTGGGCGGTCAGGTCCTCGTGGTGGACGGCTGTGCCGCAGGACTCGCAGGTCACGACCGGGGTCAGTTCGTTGCCGCAGGCGTGCTCGATCACCATGGGGCGGTCGTCGTCCGCGCGGAGGTGGCGGTCACCCCACGCCATGAGGGTCATCAGCACCGGCTCCAGTTCGAGCCCCGCCTGCGTGGGCCGGTACTCGAAGCGCTGTGGACGCTCGCTGTAGGCCCGCTTCGTCAGGATCCCGGCGTCGACGAGGCGGCGCAGCCGGGTGGCCAGGATGTCGCGCGGAGCACCGATGTTGCGCACCAGCTGGTCGAAGCGGCCGTTGCCCAGGCACACCTCGCGCAGGACGAGCAGGGAGTACTTCTCGCCCACGAGCGCCAGGGTGTCGGCGATCGAGCAGGGGCGCGGGTCCTTGGGGGCGGCCATGCGGCCCAGTCTAGGGGAGGGTTTGGTTCTCCAACTTATGGGTTTGATTTTCCAACTCTCCGGGCTATGGTGAGTTCGGATTTCCTACTGACCAGTAGTCGCGGAGGCCCGCACATGCGTGACGCAGTCATCGTCGAAGCCGTACGCACCCCCATCGGGAAGGGCAAGCCGAACGGCTCCCTCGCGCACGTCCACCCCGTCGAGCTCCTCGCCCACACCCTGCGCACCCTCGTCGAACGCTCCGGCGTCGACCCGGCGTCCATCGACGACGTCATCGGCGGCACCGTCGACCAGGTCGGCGAACAGGCCATGAACACCACCCGCTACGCCGTCCTGTCGGCGGGCTTCCCCGAGACGGTCCCCGCGACCACCGTGGACCGCCAGTGCGGCTCCTCCCAGCAGGCCGTGCACTTCGCCGCACAGGGCGTCATCTCCGGCGCGTACGACATCGTCGTCGCCTGCGGGGTCGAGTCCATGAGCCGCGTGCCGATGTGGTCCAACGTGCCGCCCGGCAAGGACCCCTTCGGCCCGGGGGTCGCCGAGCGCTACCGTGAGGGCCTCGTCCCGCAGGGCATCAGCGCCGAGCTCATCTCCGCCAAGTGGTCCCTCACACGCGAGCGGATGGACGCCTTCGCCGTCTCCTCGCACCACAGGGCGGCCGCCGCCTGGGCCGCGGGCCTCTTCGACGCCGAGGTCGCGCCCCTGGAGGGCGTCACGCGCGACGAATGCGTACGCCCGGACAGCACGCCCGAGATCCTCGCCGGCCTCAAGCCCGCCTACCACGACCCCGGTTTCGCCGAACGCTTCCCGCAGATCGAGTGGAACGTCACCGCTGGCAACGCCAGCCCCATCAACGACGGTGCCTCCGCGGTCCTCATCACGTCGAGCGACACCGCGGCCCGCCTCGGTCTGCGCCCGCTGGCCCGTCTGCACAGCTTCGCCGTCACCGGCTCGGACCCCCTCCTCATGCTCACCGGCGTGATCCCGGCGACCGAGAAAGTGCTGCGCAGGGCGCGGCTGACCCTCGACGACATCGACCTGTTCGAGGTCAACGAGGCGTTCTCCAGCGTGGTCCTGGCCTGGCAGCAGGAGACCGGCGCCGACCTCGCCAAGGTCAACGTGCACGGCGGCGCGATCGCCCTGGGGCACCCGCTCGGCGCGAGCGGCACCCGCCTGACGACGACCCTCGTCCACGCGATGCGCGAACGCGGCGCCCGCTACGCCCTGCAGACCATGTGTGAGGCGGGCGGACTCGCCAACGCGATGATCCTGGAGGCGGTCCGAGCCGTGTGACGGGCGGTCAGCGCAGGCGCAGCTGGTGGCGCTTGCGCCACGCCACGACCGCGCCCACCAACGCCGGCAGGGCGATGCAGGCCATCGCGATCAGGAAGGCCGGCGAGGTCGGCGTGGCCGCACGGGCGCCGGCGACGACGTACGCGGCGGTGTTCGGGATCGACCCGAGCGCCGTCGCGATCAGGAACGCCGGCCAGCCCATCCGGGAGACCGCGGCGCAGTAGTTCGCGGCCCAGAACGGCACACCGGGAAAGAGCCGCGCCACCAGCATCGACCGGAAGCCGTGCCTGCTGAGCTGCCCGTCCGCGGCCTTCAGCCACCGGCCCCGCAGCAGCGGTCGCAGCGCCTCCTGTCCGAGGATCCGGCCCAGACCGAAGGCCAGCCCCGCCCCGAGCACCGTGCCCGTGATCGCGGCGCCCAGCCCGAGCTGCGAGCCGAACAGCGCACCTCCGGCGAGGTTCAGCAGCGGCCGCGGCACGAACGCCACGGTGCACAGCCCGTAAGCCGCCGCGAACACCAGCGTCGCCGCGGCGCCGCCCAACTGCGGTGGCCAGCCGTCCGACAGCACTCTCTGCGGTTCGAAGAGCAACACGGCCGAGGCGGCCCCGGCGAGCAGCGCGACGAGCAGCGAGAACCGGGCCCAGGGCGAGAGCAGGGCTCTCGAGCAGCGCGCGGCGAGGCCGGCGGGAGCCGAGGGCACGGGCGAGGCGACGGGCACGGGCGGGGCGACGGCCTGGGGAGTGGCCGTAGCGGTGCCGCCAGAGCGGGTGGTGGCATCGGGCATCCGGTGACACTAACTGACCGACGTGTGTGATCGCCGTATGGTCCGTCTCACCCCGGTCACGGACCGCCCTCTCACCTCCGCGAAAACCATTCGACGCGGCGCACGGCGTCGGCGAGGATCACCTCATGTTCCGGTACGCCTTCCACCTCGCAGCATCCGCGGTCGCGGATGCTCCGAAGGCTGCCGTTCCCTTTCCCGTGGCCGCTGTCGACGGCGCCCGAAGCTGACCCTCCCCGGATCGTCCGGCGGACCCCGCAGGGGGAGGGTCGGCAAGTCCTTGGGGTCCCCGTCCCGGCCGCGTCCGATCGCGCCGGGGCCTTCACTCAGCAGCACTGAGAGGCTTCGAGGTACCGCCATGTCCAAGACGGCGTACGTACGCACCAAACCGCACCTGAACATCGGCACGATGGGCCATGTCGACCACGGCAAGACCACCCTGACCGCCGCCATCACCAAGGTCCTCGCCGAGCGGGGCTCCTCCGCCTTCGTGCCGTTCGAGCGCATCGACCGCGCGCCCGAGGAGGCCGCGCGCGGCATCACCATCAACATCGCGCACGTCGAGTACGAGACCGACACCCGGCACTACGCGCATGTCGACATGCCGGGCCACGCCGACTACGTCAAGAACATGGTCACGGGCGCCGCGCAGCTCGACGGGGCGATCCTCGTCGTCTCCGCGCTCGACGGGATCATGCCGCAGACCGCCGAACACGTCCTGCTCGCCCGGCAGGTGGGCGTCGACCACATCGTCGTCGCCCTCAACAAGGCCGACGCGGGTGACGAAGAACTCACCGACCTCGTCGAGTTGGAGGTGCGCGACCTGCTCACCGCGCACGGCTACGGCGGTGACTCCGCGCCCGTCGTACGGGTCTCCGGGCTGAAGGCCCTCGAGGGCGACCCGCGGTGGACGGCGTCGATCGACGCGCTGCTCGACGCGGTGGACACGTATGTGCCGATGCCCGAGCGGTATCTCGACGCGCCCTTCCTGTTGCCGGTGGAGAACGTGCTGACCATCACCGGACGCGGGACCGTCGTGACCGGCGCGGTCGAGCGGGGGACGGTTCAGGTCGGCGACAAGGTCGAGGTGCTCGGTGCGGGTGTCGAGACCGTGGTGACCGGGCTCGAGACGTTCGGCAAGCCGATGGAGGAGGCGCAGGCCGGGGACAACGTGGCGCTGCTGCTGAGAGGAGTGGCGCGAGACACCGTCCGGCGGGGGCATGTGGTGGTGGCGCCGGGGAGCGTCAGTCCGAGTCGTCGGTTCACGGCCCAGGTGTATGTGCTGTCGACGCGTGAGGGCGGACGTTCCACGCCGGTCTCCACTGGATACCGGCCCCAGTTCTACATTCGGACGGCGGATGTCGTCGGGGATGTGGATCTTGGGGACGTCGCGGTGGTGCGGCCCGGGGAGACGGTTGTCATGACCGTGGAGCTGGGGCGTGAGATGCCGATCGAGGCAGGGCTCGGGTTCGCCATTCGTGAAGGCGGTCGGACCGTGGGGGCGGGGACCGTGACGGCCGTTCTGTGAGGGGGGCTGATGTGGGCGGGGGGCTGCGGGACCGTTGTGGCTGGTCGCGCCCACGCGGCGGAGCCGCATGTCGACGCGGTCCCGCGGCCCTGGGCCTGCTGTCCCACAGGCACAATGGAGAAGTGAACGACGAGTCCGTCCCCGTCTCCCGCGCCGTCGACCACGGCACCGCCAAGCTCATGCCCGATGTCGATCGGGAGCGGGCCTGGCTGCTCACCGTCGATGGGGCGCCGCAGTCGTATGTGGACCTCGATGAGCCGGCGCATCTGGAGTTCGAGTACGCGCGTCGGCTCGGGCATGTGCTGGATGTCGTGGCGGAGCCGGGAGCGCCGCTGGACGTGCTGCACTTGGGCGGGGGCGGGCTCACGCTGCCCCGGTACGTCGCCGTGACGCGGCCGGGTTCGCGGCAGGACGTCGTGGAGGCCGACCGGGGGCTGCTGGAGCTCGTCGTGGAGCATCTGCCGCTCCCGGACGGCGTCGACGTGACGCTGCACGCGGCGGACGCACGGGCCTGGCTGGAGGCCGCGCCGGACGACTCCGCCGACGTTCTCGTCGCCGATGTCTTCGGCGGGTCACGGGTTCCCGCGCATCTGACCTCGGTCGCCTACGCGCGGGAAGCCGAGCGGGTGCTGCGCCCCGGGGGCGTCTACCTGGCGAACCTGCCCGACTCGGCGCCCTTCGCCTTTCTGCGGTCCCAACTGGCCACCCTCGCCACCGTGTTCGCCGAGCTCGCGCTCATCGCCGAACCCGGTGTGCTGCGCGGGCGCCGCTTCGGCAACGCGGTGCTCGTCGCGTCGCACCGTCCCGCCGACGTGGCCGCGCTGGCCCGGCGTACCGCCTCCGACGCCTTCCCGGCCCGAGTCGACCACGGGCCCGGGCTGCGGGAGTTCATCGGCGGGGCGCGGCCGGTGCGGGACGAGGACGCCGTGCCGTCACCCGAGCCCCCCGACGGGGCGTTCGGCATCGGCTGACCCGTTCTCGGCGTCCGGCGCGCCCTGGGCCACGTGCTTGGTGCGCCGGGTCAGGTTCCGTACGTCGGACACGCACAGGACCGCCGCCGTGACCACCACGACCAGGACCGCGCAGCCCCAGAGCGCCGCCGTCCGCCCGAACGCCAGCTCCGCCGGGCCCGCCAGCGCGGTCGCCAGCGGCACCAGGGCGACGGAGCCGAACCAGTCGTAGGCGGAGACGCGGGAGAGCTTGTCCTCCGGGATCTCCTGGTGGAGGGCGGTCATCCAGGACACCCCGAACACCTCCACCGTGACGCCGGTGAGGAACATCACCGCGCACAGGACGCCTGCGGACACCGGCACGGCGAGCGCGGCGGAGGGCAGGGCCAGCGGGAAGACGCAGAGGGTGCCGGCGAGCAGCAGTCGGCGGGGCTTCCAACGGGTCATCAGCAGCGCGCCGGCCACCGTGCCCGCACCGAAGCAGGCCAGGGCCAGGCCCCAGGGGCCCGGCCCGCCCAGGTGGTCCCGGGCGACGAGGGGACCGTAGACCGCCTCGGCGGCGACGACGACCGCGTTGGCGACCGAGAACTGCACGACGATGCCCCACAGCCACGGGCGGCCCGCGAACTCCCGCCAGCCGTCCCGGAGGTCGGCGAGCATCCCGCCGCCCGGCTCGCGGGCCGGGATGTGGCTCACGTCGAGGAACGAGCGCAGCGCGCCGGCGACGGCGAACGCAGCCGCGTCCACGGCGAGCACCCAGCCGGGACCTATCGCGGCGACCATCGCGCCGCCCAGGGCCGCGCCACCGAGGGCCGCTCCCTGCATCGCCATCCGGAACACGGCGAACGCGCGGCCCGCCTGCTCCCCGTCGACCGAGGACATCAGCATGCCCTCGGCGGCCGGACTGAAGAACGCCTGCCCGGTGCCGCCGAGGGCGGTCAGGAGCATCATCTGCCACAGCTGCGGCTCGCCCGCCAGGACGAGGGTCGCGAAGGCGGCCTGTGAGAGGCAGTTGAGGGCGTTGGCCGCGACCATCACACGGTGGCGGGGCAGACGGTCCGCGACCGCGCCGCCGATCAGCAGGAACAGCACCAGCGGCAGGGTGCGGGCGGCGGCCACCAGGCCCACGTCGCCGCCGTCGCCGCCCGCGTCCAGTACGGCGAACGCGGCGGCGATCAGCGAGCCGTGGCTGCCGAGGTTGGTGACGACCGCCGCGGCGGTCAGCAGGCTGTAGTTGCGCCCCGCCCAGGCGGGTCTGCGCGGGCGGCGGGGGGAGTCGGCGGCTGAGGTCACCGGCCGACTATCCCCGCCCGGGCATCGAAGTGCCAAACGATTTGACCGGTCAGCCCGCCCGCCGGCGGATCACTCCGTCGGTTCTCCCGACAGCCGGACCGTGCTGAGGATCTTCATGATCGTCTGGTTGGAGAGCTCGTCCTTCACGCCCTTGGCGCCGTACAGGTTCCACGAGACGTAGTCACCGGCGGAGTTCTTGAAGCCGAACGTGATCGCCTTGCCATCGCTGTCGCACTTGCCCTTCTGGGGCGTGTTGTTCGACTGGCCCCAGGCGTAACTGCCCTTGATGCCCGAGGTCGTCGTGTACGGCGTGGCCTTCTCGGGGAAGGTGATGCTCTTTTTGTCCGGCTGGGTGTAACCGCCGTACACCCACACCGGCGCGGTGTTGATCGCGATCTCGTCGGTGTTCTTCGCGCCGGAGGCGCCCTTGCTGCCCACCATGGCCAGCGGGGTGTTGTCGGTCCTGCCGTCCTTGTCGTCGTCGGACGTGCACCACTTCGATTTGAGCTCGGCGGTGGCCGACATGATGATCGCGTCGTCCTTCACGCCCTCCAGGTCGAAGCCCTGGCTGAGGCCGACCTTCTGGACCTCCCAGTCGGCCGGCACGTCGAAGGCGATGCCCCACTTGGGGTTCACGACGACCTTCCAGCCCTCGACGGTCGCCTTCTCGGTCTCACCGCCGCGCGGGTTGTCGTCCGTTCCCGAACCGGTGGCCGTGTCGCTCGGTGACGCGGACACGGACGGGCTCGCACTGTCGTCGGCCTTGGCGGGGGTGTCCTCGTCGCCGCCCAGGACCAGGAAGCCGGTGACACCGGCGGCCACGACGACGGCCGTGGCCGCCACGATCGCGACCAGCTTCGTCCGGTTGCCGCCACCGCCGCCGCCCTGCGGCGGCTGCGGTCCGCCCGCGTGCGTCGGCGCGCCCCACTGCGGTTGCTGCGGTTGCTGCTGCGCATAGGTGTTGGGCTGCTGGAATCCGGGCTGCTGATACGGATTCGGCTGCTGGTATCCCGGCTGCTGGTACGGGTTGTTCTGCCCCTGCGGGTTCTGTTCGCCCCCGGGCGGCTGCTGTCCTGGCCACATGCGGAGAAACCTTAGTGCCGTACGGATCAGGAGCGGACCCGGGGGAACTCCCGCACCGTGCTGAGGATCTTCTTCACCGTGGCGTCCGGAACCTCTTCCTCCACCCCTTCGGCGCCGTAGAACGACCAGGACGAGAAGCTGCCGTACTTGTTCTTGAACGCGAACGTCGTGGCCTTGCCGGCCGTGTCGCACTTGTCCCGCACCTTGACGAGGATCGCGTGCGAGGTGACGACCGTGCCCTTGAGGCCGGAGGCGGTGGTGAAGGGGGTCGCCGGGTCCGTCTTGACGTTCTTGTGCTCAGGCTGGGCGTAGGCGCCGTAGGCCCAGTTCGCCGAGTCCTGCCTGGCTATCTGCTCGGTGCTCTTGGCGCCGTTGTTGCCGCGGGTGCCCGCGTTGGCCAGGGCCGCGTACTCGACCTTGCCGTCCTTGTTGGCGTCCTGCATGCACCACTTGGGCTTCAGGACGGCCGGGGCCCGCATGCCGACCAGCGGCTTCTCCTTCGGGTCGTCGTCCTCCGCCACGTAGGTGACATGGTCCCTGGCCTGTGGCGCCCACTCGGCCGGTACGTCGAAGGCGACGCCGAGGCCCGGGTTCACCACGACCTTCCAGCCGGCGATGCTCGGCTTCAGGGGGTCGCGGGTCGGAGACGCCGAGGTGGACGGGGAGGCCTTGGACGTGGCCGGGCCCGGCGAGGCCTTCTTGTCGTCACCGCCGCCCAGGAACACGACCCCGGTCACGGCAGCGGCCGCGACGACGACCACAGCCGCTGTGATCGCGATCACCTTCGTACGGCGGCTCTTGCCGTCGGAGTCCTCGTAGTCGTAGTCGGGTGACTCCCACGGGGCGGGTGGCCGCTGGACGTACGCGGGCTGCTGGAAGCCGGGCTGCTGGGGGTCCGAGCCGGGCTGGGGGTAGCCGTAGCCGTAGCCGGGCTGTTGGGCGTCCGGGCCGGGCTGCTGGGGGTAGCCGTAGCCGTAGGCAGGCTGTTGGGCGTCCGGGCCGGGCTGCTGGTAACCGGGCTGCTGGTACGGATTCGGCTGCTGGGTCGGCTGATTCGGGTCGCCGGCCGGTGGTTGCTCTCCTGGCCACATGGGCGGAAATCATACGGCGGATCATCACACCGCCCTGGCCAGTCGTGGCTACTCACGGGTAACATCACGGCCATGAGCGCAGACCAGATGTCCATCGGCGAGATGCTCGCCGCCACGGTGCCGATGGCCCGGACCCTGAACCTCGAGTTCCTGGAGACCTCGCCCGAGAAGGCCGTGGTCGCCCTGCCGGACCAGAGCGACTACCACAACCACGTCGGCGGGCCGCACGCCGGTGCGATGTTCACGCTCGGCGAGTCCGCGAGCGGCGCGATCGTGCTCGCCGCCTTCGGCGACCAGCTCGCCCGTGCGGTGCCCCTCGCCGTCGGCGCGGAGATCACCTACAAGAAGCTCGCCATGGGGGCCGTCACGGCCACCGCCACCCTCGGCCGCCCCGCCCCCGAGGTCGTCGCCCAACTCGACGCGGGCGAACGCCCCGAGTTCCCGGTCACGATCGAGATCCGGCGCGGCGACGGCGCCGTGACCGGCGAGATGACCGTGGTGTGGACCCTGCGCCCCAACGGCTGAGGGGCGGTCGTCAGGGGGGAGTTCCCCGGCAGGGGCGCGTCCGTAGTGATCTTGCCTCCCCGGGGCTGAACGTCCTTCAGCCTGTCCGCACCCGCACGCCCGTGCCTTGCTCGTACCCGCACCCCCGTGCTCGCTCGTACCCGTTCGCGCCTGGCCTGCCCCCACCCCCGCGCGCCTCACCCGCCAGGTGCCCAACCCGCCCCCCACGCCTCATCCCGCATCACGCAGCGAGCCTCCCGCGGTCGTTCCGGGCGTTGTCCTCCAAGCTCGCCACGAACGTCTTCAGCCAGGTGATGAATTCGGGGCCCAGATCGGGGCGTTCGCAGGCGAGGCGGACGACGGTGCGGAGGTAGTCGGCCTTGTCGCCGGTGTCGTAGCGGAGGCCGGTGAAGAGGACGCCGTGGACGGTGTCGGTCGTGGCGAGTTCCTGGAGGGCGTCGGTGAGTTGGATCTCGCCGCCGCGGCCGGGCGGTGTGCGGTCGAGGACGCCGAAGACGGCCGGGTCGAGGACGTAGCGGCCGATGACCGCATAGGCGCTCGGCGCGGTCTCGCGGGAGGGCTTCTCCGCGAGCCCGGTGATCCGGACGACGCCGTCCTCCGCGGTCGGTTCCACCGCGGCGCACCCGTAGAGGTGGATCTGCTCCGGCGGCACCTCCATCAGAGCGACGACGCTCCCGGTATACAGCTCGCGCACCTCCAGCATCCGGCTCAGCAGCGTCTCGCGCGGGTCGATGAGGTCGTCGCCGAGAAGAACCGCGAACGGCTGGTCGCCCACGTGCTGGCGGGCGCACAGCACCGCGTGGCCGAGGCCCAGCGGGTCGCCCTGCCGGATGTGGTGGATGTCGGCGAGCCTGGCCGGATCCCGCACCGCGTCCAGTCGTACCGTGTCGCCCTTCGCTGCCAGCGCCTGCTCCAGCTCGAAGGCGTGGTCGAAGTGGTCCTCGATGGCCCGCTTGTGTCGGCCGGTGACCATCAGGATGTCGTCCAGACCGGCCGCCGCGGCCTCCTCGACGACGTACTGGATGGCCGGCTTGTCGACGACCGGCAGCATCTCCTTCGGCGTCGCCTTCGTGGCGGGCAGGAAGCGCGTACCGAGCCCGGCGGCCGGGACGACGGCCTTGCGGACCGAGCGGGCGGACGGGGACGCGGATGAGGTGCGGGGGGGATCATGCGCAGCATGCTGACCCACGGGGATGGGAGCGCGCCGAGAGTTCCATGGGAGTCCGCTGTGCACCGGGCGCAAGTTGGAGATTTGGTGTGCCATCGGGCTTTTGATGCACACAAGTTGGGCGTGACATCGACGGAAATTTTCGAATGCGGGTACGGGTACCGCCGGTAACATTTCTGAACTTCCCGCGTTTTGAACATGGGTCACTCGAACTCCTTGTTTCCTGTGAGGCGTATGTGCGAAGGTGAGCCTCCCTTCGGGAAGGACAAGGTCAGGCCATAGGTACGCACCAATCCGGCCCCTGCTTTCCGAGGACGCGCTTTTCGCGTTCCGTCCTTCGGCTGGGAAGGAAATGGTTCAGTGCAGTCCCCCAACCCCCCACGACCGCCGTACCCGCCCCGCCCCGGCTGGAGCCCCGGCGATTCCGACCGCAACCTCCTCGCCCAACTGGGTGCGAGCGGTGCGGGAAGCGGACCCGGCGCCTGTGCCGTCGCGCTGCTGCTGGCCCGGCACTGGCGGGCGACGCTCGACTACGCCGTCGTCTGTCTCGCCTCGGCCGAGGACGCCGCCCGGATGGTGTCCACCGCCGCGTTCAACCGGGTCCTCGGCCGGGCGGCGTTCGGCGGCGCCGACGGCGCCCTGCGTCCCCAACTCCTCGTCGCCGTACGGGAGACGGTCCGGGAGTGGGCCGGGGACGAAGCCATATCCACGATCCTGCCGGAACTGCGTAAAACCGTCGGCGGCCGCGGACTGCGCGCCTCCGGGCGGGCGACGCCCGAAAAGCTGCAGATCGCCGAGCGCGCTTTCCGCGCCCTTCCCGGAGCCTCGCAATGCCTGTTGTGGCACACGGAGGTCGAGGCCGAACCCATATCCGTACCGGCCGGTCTGCTGGGCGTCGACACCGCCACCGCCTCGACCGCTCTGGAACAGGCACGGGAGCAATTCCGTTCGGCCTGCGTACGCGCCCACCGGGAACTCGCGCCGACCTCGGAATGCCGCTTCTACAACCGTCTCCTCGACGTTCCCATGCGCCGCGGCGGCACCCTGCTGCCGGATGTGCGAAGGCATCTGACGGAGTGCCGGTACTGCCGCCAGGCCGCCGAGCAGCTCTCCCGTTTCGACGGTGGTCTGGAAGTGCTGCTCGCCGAGACGGTGCTCGGCTGGGGCGCCCGCCGCTACCTCGACTCACGCCCCGGGCGTGCCACCGAACAGGAAGGTCCCGTCGGCGGCGGGGCCCCGCGCCCCGGCGGCGGACGCCACCGCAGCGCTCACGCCCGCATCCTCGACGCACCGCATCGCCACCCGAAGGCCGTCCTCGTCGGGGTCGGTCTGAGCACCCTCGCCCTCCTCGCGACCGTGCTCGTCGCCAAGGGCTGGTCCGAGGACGGCGGCACCCCCGGGCCAGGGATGACCTGGGGCGCGCCGGTCGGCAGCTCGGGCCGGGCGAGCAGCCCCGGCGAGCAGCCCCCGACCGGGTCGAGCGGGTCCCCTTCGGCGGCCTCCACCGGACAGTCGGAAGAGGTCGCACGTGGGCGGCTGCGCAGCCTCACCGTGGGCCTGTGCCTGGACGCGCGCGGCGGTCGGACACAGGCCGGCGTGGGGGCCGTGCTGGTGGAGTGCTCCTCCGCCGGATCACAGCAGTGGTCGTACCGGGACGACGGACTGCTCCGCAGTGCCGCCGACCCCACCCTCTGCCTCGACGCCGACGCCGACCACAAGGCGGTGACCCTCGCGGGTTGCCTTGTCCACTCCGGGGCCGTGTCCTACGACCTCACCGTCCGCGGCGAACTCCTGCTCCGCCGCGCCAAGGGCCTGCTCGTCGCTCCCGGGCGCGCCGGGTCGTCCACGGAGGTCGTCGTCACCGCACGCGACGGGTCCCCGGGGCAACGGTGGCAGTTACAGCCGGGCACGGGTGCGGACGGGACGCGGGACGTGGGGCCGAGATCACGTCGGCGGGACGAACCGGGTGAGCCGCGCGACCCGCGTGACCGACCCCGTGCGACCCCCTCCGAGGAACCGTCGCTCAGCGCCCCACCGCCTCCCGGCGCGGCCCCCGCCCCGGCGCGACCCGCTCCGCCACAACCGGGCTACGAGCCGCGCATCGCCCAAGTGGCCTGCTGTGACACGCCCGATGCTGCGGCTCCTCCGGCCGCGCCGCCGGTCACTCCGGACACGCCGCGGGCTCCCGTGGACGCCCTGGACGCCGCAGGTCGACTCCCCGCCACTGACGATGTTCCCGCCCACGTGACCACGTTGCTCGGTTCGGTCCCGGGCGGTTCGGACGACCGGTGACGCGGCGGCTGACCCCCGTGCGTTCCGTGGAACGCCGGAGCGGCCCGGTGACCCGGTAGGCTTCCCGGCGTGCGCCTGCTCGGGCGCGCGCCGGGAATGCAGGGACGCAACATGGGGAGGAACCGGCGGTGCACGTCCAGGAATGGCTCGACACGGTACCCGCGGCCGCCGTCTACGCCGTGGTGGGGCTGGTCATCGGTCTGGAGAGCCTGGGCATCCCGCTCCCGGGCGAGATCATCCTGGTCTCGGCGGCGCTCCTGTCCTCCCAGCACGCGGGCATCAACCCCGTGATTCTCGGCGCGTGCGCCAGCTTCGGCGCCATCGTCGGCGACTCCATCGGCTACGCCATCGGCCGCAAGGGCGGTCGCCCCCTGCTCGCCTGGCTCGGCAAGAAGTTCCCCAAGCACTTCAGCGAGGGGCACATCGCCACCGCCGAGCGGTCCTTCCAGAAGTGGGGCATGTGGGCCGTCTTCTTCGGCCGCTTCGTCGCCCTGCTCCGTATCTTCGCCGGCCCCCTCGCGGGCGTCCTGCGCATGCCGTACTGGAAGTTCCTCATCGCCAACGTCCTCGGCGGCATCCTCTGGGCGGGCGGTACGACCGCCGTCATCTACTACGTCGGCATCGTCGCCGAGTCCTGGCTGAAGCGCTTCTCCTGGGTGGGCCTCGTGGTGGCCGTACTCATCGGCGCCACGTCGATGCTGGTCCTGAAGCGCAAGGCGAAGAAGACGCACGTCGCAGAGCAGGAACCGGAGCCCGTCCCCGCCGGGGAGTGAACTGGGCCCGCGGGACTGTCACATCGTGCGGCTCCGCCGCGTGGGCGCGACCAGCCACGAACAACCCGCAGACCGCCTACAACGGCTGCTCCCCGTGCACTTCCCGGTGCGCCCGGGCCAACTCCGCATACGACGTCCCGTTCAGCGTCACCCCCTGCCGCTCCTCCTGCGTCAACTCCCGCCGCACCTTCGCCGGCACCCCCGCGACCAGCGATCCCGGCGGTACCCGCATCCCCTGCGGCACCAACGCCTGCGCGGCGACGAGGGACCCCGCCCCGATCACCGCGCCGTTCAGCACCGTCGCTCCCATGCCGATCAGGCAGTCGTCCTCGACGGTCGCCCCGTGCACCACCGCGTTGTGCCCGATGGACACCCGCTCGCCGACGGTCACCGGGAAGCCGGGGTCCGCGTGCAGTGTGCAGTTGTCCTGGACGTTGCTGCTCGCGCCGACGGAGATCCGCTCGACGTCGCCACGCAGCACCGCCCCGTACCAGACACTGGCGCCGGCGTGCAGTGTCACATCCCCGATCAGCGTGGACGTGGGTGCCACGAACGCCTCCGGATCCACCTTCGGGTCCTTGCCGCCGATGCCCGTGATCAGCGCCTTCTGCGTCATCTCGCCTCCTGGTCGGTGCTACACGGCACCGTACGCCACCAGTGGGGTGAAGATCACAGGGCTCCGGTCACATGGGCGGGGGACGCGCTGAGTACGGTGAGCGGGTGCCCAAGGACAAGAACACGTTCTCATCATGGCGGCGCCGCCTCGCGCAGCGCGCCGTCCACGCGGGCTGGGCCTGGGTGCAGCGCACGGGATCGGTGACCGCCGAGCGCCCCGGTCGCCTCCGGTTCGGCTCGCTCGGCACGGGCAGTCGGCTCGCCTTCCCGCTCGGCACGGTCTTCGGCGAACCCTGGATCCACCTCGGGGCCCACTGCATCGTCGGTGAACAGGTCACCCTCACCGCCGGTCTGATGCCCGACCTCGACCTCGGCCCGGACCCGATCCTGCGCATCGGCGACGGTGTCGTCCTGGGCCGCGGGAGTCACGTCATCGCGGACACGACGGTCACCATCGGCAGCGACTGCTACTTCGGCCCGTACGTCTACGTCACCTCGACCAACCACTCCTACGACGATCCGCACGAGCCGATCGGCAAGCAGTGGCCGCGGATGGAGCCCGTGGAGATCGGCTCGGGATGCTGGATCGGCACCGGGGCGGTGATCCTGCCCGGCGCGCGCATCGGGCGCAATGTGGTGGTGGCGGCCGGGGCGGTGGTCCGGGGGACGGTGCCCGACCACGCCGTGGTGGCCGGGGCGCCCGCCCGGGTCGTACGACGCTGGACGCCCGCCGAGGGTTGGCAGCCGCCGCTGCGGACCCCGCCACCGGTGCCGATCCCCGAGGGGGTCACCTCCGAGCAACTGGTGGCGCTGTCGGAACTGGACGAGGAGACCGCCGCGAAGCTGGCGGAGCTCGATGTCCAGGCCGAGGCAGGGCTCCGCGGCCTGGACCTCGAAGCCTGACCCTGCCTGCCCGGCGGAGCCTCGGCGGCCGTACGACCGTGCCGCCGGCCGCGCTGCGTGGGCAGCCGCTGGCTTTGTCGGCTTGTCGTGCGGGGTGCCGCCTCGGCGGTCGCTGGTGGCCGCGTCGGTCTCGGGACCGTCGGCTCGGACCGTGTGTCGGCGTCGAGGCAGGCCGGGGGCCGTCGGCCGGCCGGTTGCCGGTGGTCGAGTCGGCCCTGGGGCTGTCGGCTCAGCCGGTCGCCAGAAGGAGTGTGCCCAGGAGGGCCAGGCCCGCGCCCGCGGCCTGGACGCCCCGGAGCCGTTCGCTGAGGAAGCCGCGTGCGGCCAGGGCGGTCACCACCGGGTAGAGAGAGGCGAGTACGGCGGCCACGGTGACCGGGCCGTGCTGGGCGGCGACCGAGTACGTGCCGTTGGCGGCGACATCCGCGAGGCCGACGAAGGCGAGCCCCGGCAACGAGCCCCAGCGGAAACCGCCCACGGGGAGGGCGGGCGCGCCGCGCTTCACGGAGACGTAGAGGGCGGCACCGCCCGCGGCCACGTTCGTCACGCGCTGCACGAAGAGGGCGAGGAAGAGGCCGGTGACGGTGGTCGACGCCTCGGCGATCAGCGCGAACACGGTGCCGAAGCCGAGAGCCGAGACCAGGGTGAGAAGGATCGTCTGCCGCTGCACGGGCGCGCCCCTGAACTGCGGCCCGCCGGCCAGGACCACTCCGACGACCGCGACCGCGATGCCCGCGACCTGGAGCAGCCCAGGACGCTCACCGAGCAGGAGTCCGAGAGAGACCGGGACGACCACGCTCAGCGTCGCGAGCGGGGAGACGACGCCCATCGGGCCGAGGGCCAGCGCCTTGTAGAAGGAGAAGAGCGCGATCGGCCCCACCAGGCCCGCGGCGAACGCGAACCACAGGCGCGGCCCGGCCTCGCTCCAGCCCCCCGTCGCCACCACGATCGCACCGAGGACGGCCGTCGCGATGCCCTGCGAGACGACGACCACCGTCAGGGCGGGCGTTCGCCTCGTCAGCAGTCCGCCGCCGAAGTCGGCCAACCCCCACAGCAGACTGGTGGCCAGGGCGAAGAACGCGGTCACAGGACGCCTCGCAGTACAGTTCGGTGGATGATCGGGTGCACCTCACCGTAGTACATCACGATGTACTTGGCCATCCAGAATATTGAACGGAACGAGTCGGAACGAGTGGTGGACTCAAACGTGTCGGACCTCGACCTGCTGACCCAGTCCCTGGCGCGCAACGTGAAGCGCTGGCGCACCGAGCGCGGCTTCACACTGGAGACGCTCGCCGCCCGCGCCGGGGTCAGCCGCGGCATGCTCATCCAGATCGAGCAGGCCCGCACCAACCCCAGCCTCGGCACGGTCGTCAAGATCGGCGATGCCCTCGGCATCAGCATCACCACCCTGCTCGACTACGAGCAGGGCCCCAAGGTCCGTATCGTCACCGCCGAGCAGACAGTACGGCTGTGGCACACCGAGGCGGGCAGCTACAACCGGCTCCTCGCGGGCACCGAGGCCCCCGGCCCGCTGGAGATGTGGGACTGGCGGCTCATGCCCGGCGAGAGCAGCGCCTCCGATCCGCACCCGGCCGGCACCGTCGAGATCGTCCACGTCAGCGCGGGGGAGCTGACACTCACCGTCGACGGCGTGGAACACCACGTCCAGGCGGGCGGGAGCGCCACGTTCGAGGCCAACACCCCGCACACGTACGGCAACGACGGCGACGTACCGACGGAGATGGTGATGGCCGTCTCGGTCCCGCCCGTGCGCTGAAGAACCTCCACCGGTTAGCGTGCGGCCATGCGCGCACCCATCGGAGACTTCGACCACGCCACACCCGCCCCGGACTGCCTCGACGAGCTGACCACCCCGGTCGCAGACGCCGTACGCCACTGGCGCGGCAGCGTCCCCGCCGAGGAGATCCTCTACGTCGACACCGAGCCGGAGTGGGCGGATACCGCGACCTTCGTGGAGCACTACGGGCGTGATCTGCTGGAAAGGTCGGCCAACTGCGTGGTCGTGGCCGGCAAGCGGGGCGGCGAGACCACGCTCGCCGCATGTCTGGTCCTGTCCACGACCCGCGTCGACGTGAACGGTGTGGTGCGCCGCCAACTCGGCGCCCGCAAGGCCTCGTTCGCCCCGATGGACACGGCGACCGGGGAGACCGGCATGGAGTACGGCGGCATCACCGCGCTCGGACTGCCGGGCGACTGGCCGGTGCTGGTGGACTCGGCCGTCGTCGACCTGCCGTACGTCCTGGTGGGCAGCGGGCGCCGGCGCGGCAAGCTGCTGGTGCCGGGCAAGGCGTTCGCGGAGCTGCCCGGCGCGGTGGTCCTGGAAGGGCTGGGCGTGGCCTGACCTCAGGCCGTCGTGTGGTGGGCCAGGGCCAGATGCGGATCCGCCTCGCCCGGCACCGGCGCCGGGTCGGCGTGCACCAGGGCGGCGGTGAGGCGGGGAACCGCGTGCAGCAGGGCGTGTTCGGCGTCCACGGCGATGGCGTGGGCCTGCCGTACCGTCGCCTCGCCGTCCACCACGACCGCCACCTCGGCGCGCAGCCGGTGCCCGATCCAGCGCAGCCGCAGCTCGCCCACCTCCCGCACGCCCGGGACCTGCCGCAGGGCCCCCTCGGCCCGGTCCACCAACGCCGGGTCGACGGCGTCCAGGACCCGCCGGAACACCTCGCGCGCCGCGTCCCGCAGCACCAGCAGGATCGCGGCCGTGATCCCCAACCCCACGATCGGGTCGGCGAGTTGCCAGCCGAGGGCCGAGCCTCCCGCGCCCAGCAGCACGGCGAGTGAGGTGAACCCGTCCGTACGGGCGTGCAGTCCGTCCGCGACCAGCGCGGCCGAGCCGATGGCACGCCCCACGCGGATGCGGTAGCGGGCCACCCACTCGTTGCCCGCGAATCCGACGAGGGCGGCCACCGCGACCGCGGGGACGTGTGTGACGGGACGCGGATCGAGGATGCGGTCGAACGCGGCCCACCCGGCGAACGCCGCCGACGCGGCGATCGTCAGGACGATCACGAGCCCGGCCAGGTCCTCCGCGCGCCCGTAGCCGTAGGTGAAGCGGCGCGTCGCCGCGCGCCGGCCGAGCAAGAACGCGATCCCGAGCGGTACGGCGGTCAGCGCGTCCGCCGTGTTGTGCACCGTGTCCCCGAGCAGTGCCACCGACCCGGACACCGCCACCACGACCGCCTGCGCCAGCGCGGTCACACCGAGCACCCCCAGCGAGACCCAGAGCGCGCGCATCCCGCGCGCCGAGGACTCCAGGGCGGGGTCGAGCTTGTCGGCGGTCTCGTGGGAGTGGGGGGTGAAGAGGTGGGCGAGGCGATGGGTGATGCGGTGGGGGACGCGGTGGCCACGGGGGGAGAGGCCGTGGTCGTGCCGGTGAGGCCCGTGCTCATGGCCGTGCGTGTGCTCATGCCCGTGGGTGTGCTCGTGCCGGTCGCTCACGTGGATCCCCTTTCGGTGCTCGACGGTGCTTGCCCGCGCGAAGGTGGACGCACTCATGTCCACGAGGCCATTATGTGCGTATGAGCGCACGCATGCACCTATCAGCTGCACACCATGCGCACCCGCGCAGCCCCGGCGAGGAACAGTTCGCGCTCGCCGCCGAAGTGCTCGCCCTGCTCGGCGACCGCACCCGCCTGGCTCTGCTGCACGCGCTGACGTCCGGGGAGGCCGACGTCACCACCCTCACGGAGGCGTGCGCGGCGGCTCGGCCGGCCGTCAGCCAGCATCTGGCGCGGCTGCGGCTCGCGGGTCTGGTGGACACGCGGAAGGAGGGCCGTCGGGTGATCTACTCCCTGCGCGACGGCCATCTGCGCCGACTGGTCGACGAGGCGCTGAACGTGGCGGACCACCGGCTCGGCGACCAGCCCCTGCACGACTGACGGGGCCGTGTCAGAAACGGGTGGCCGTGCCGAGGTACTGCTCCGCGAAAGCGGCAGCGGCGGTGGGTGAGGTGAACAGGCGACGCAGCCGGGCGAGGGTGGTCCCGGCCCGGAACGGGTCACCGCAGAGCTGCCGTGGTACAGCTCCGAGAGCCACTGCGAGAACTCCTGGTAGTCCCACACGCGCCGCAACGACGCCTCCGAGTCGTCCGCGCCGACGACGAAGTCACAGCGCAGCAGCCGCCGTTCACCCGTCACCGGGCACGTGTACGACACCTTCGGCCGGAGCGTGCCGAGGTCGTGCAGCTCGACGTCGCGCACCGAGAAGCGGGCGTCCCCGCCCCGCACGTCGACGTACTCGCGCACCAGGTCGGTCACCAGCAACGGCTGCGGGTGGACGAAGTGATGACGTCCCGTCAACCGCCCGTACTCGAAGCGGTACCGCTCGCCGCCGAAGCGGAACTCGCACGCGCTGTGCAGCTGAGCGCGCTCCAACAGATTTCCGGCCAGACCGCGTTGCTGGAGTTCGCGTACGGCCCATTCCTCGACGACCCCGGCGCGGGGCCGGTTCTCGATGAACTCGCGGGTCTCCGTCTCCAGCACCACGCAGTCCACCCGCGCGGCCCGCAGGATGGCGCCGACGGTGAGACCGGCCGGGCCGGCGCCCACGACGCCGACGGGAACGCGCTCTGAGGAGGGGAGGGTGGGGGCCCCACATTGTGGGTACCCCCTCACGGGGCGTCAGTGCACCGGTGCCTCCACGACCGTGACCTCCTCGATGCTCCGCACGATGTCCTCCGTGCGGGACGCGGACGCCTTCGCCCAGTAGTAGATCGCCAGCGAGAACACGGCGATGACCAGCATGTCCCACCACAGGCCAAGATGCCCCTGACCGCCGAAGCCGCCCTGCCACGAGATCAGCCCGAGGCCCAGCAGGTACACCGGCAGCCACCGCGCCGCCTTCCAGTCGAGGCGCGGCGCGTCCGGGAGCCCGGCACTGACGGCGTACCAGGCGTACACACCCAGCAGCACGTAGCCGATGACGATGGCCACCCCGAGCCGCCACAGCGTCTCCCAGCCGGCCCAGTACACGATGAGGTTGGCGACCACGAACGACAGCGGCGCGACCACCTTGCCGCCGGGCAGCCGGTACGGTCGCTCGCGGTGCGGCAGCCGGTCGGCGAACACGCCGTACGCCAGCGGGGCACCCGCGTACATCAGCACGCTCGCCGAGGTGATGAAGCCGACCAGCTCCTGCCAGCTGGGGAACGGCAGGAAGCAGACCACTCCGGTCACGAACGAGACGATCAGGCCGAACCAGGGCACGCCCCGCTTGTCGGTGTGGGCGAACACCTTCGGGGCGTAGCCGTTGCGGGCGAGGCCGAAGGAGACGCGGGAGGTGGCGGTGGTGTAGATCAGGCCGGTGCCGCCGGGGGAGATCACCGCGTCGACGTACAGCACGACGCTGAGCCAGCCGAGGCCCACCAGGGTGGCCAGGCCCGCCCAGGGGCCGCTGATGCCGTCGAAGTGCAGCTTGGCCCAGCCGTCGGCGAAGGCGGAGTGGGGGAGGGCGGCGATGAACACCACCTGGAGCAGCACGTAGACGACCGCGCCGACGGCGACCGAGCCGAGGGTCGCCCGGGGCAGGTCCCGCCGGGGGTCCCGGCTCTCGCCGGCGAGCTGGATCGCCTGCTCGAAGCCGAGCAGGGCGAAGATGATTCCGCTCGAACTGATCGCGCTCAGCACGCCCTTGGCGCCGAACGGCGCGAAGCCTTCCGAAGTGAAGTTGGCCGGGTGGAAGTTGCCCGCCGCGATCACGAAGATGGCGACCAGCGGTACCGCGATCTTCCACCAGGTGGCCGCGCTGTTCGTGTGCGCGAGCACCCGGACACCGAGGAAATTGACGGCCACGAAGACCGCCATCAGCAGAAGGGCGACCACGAATCCGGAGGCCGTGAGGGTTCCGTCGGTGTGCTGGAAACCGTGCGCCCAACTCCAGTGGCCGGCATAGCCGATCATCGCCTCGACCTCGATCGGTGCGACGGTCGCCGCCTGGAGCCAGGAGAACCAGCCGAAGGACATTCCGGCCAGCCCGCCGAACGCGTAGTGCGGATAGCGGGCCGTGCCGCCCGCGACCGGGAACATCCCGCCCAGCTCCGCGTGGACCAGCGCCAGGAGCACGATCGCTACGGCCCCGATCACCCATGACACGATCGCGGCGGGACCGGCCACCACGACCGCCTTCTCGGCGCCGTAAAGCCAGCCGGAGCCGATGATGGATCCGACCGAGGCCCACATCAGCCCGATCAGTCCGACATCCCGTCGCAGGCCGCCCGGGTTTCCCTTGAACTCTGGAATTCGGTCGACGCTTACCATTTCTTAAGGCGCCTCTCATGAAATTCATGAAATTCACGCGGACGTCGTCTGCCGTGAATCGGAGCGCTCAGATTAAGAACGTAAAAGCGTCAACTGAAGGGTGTAGGGGGAATCTTGACCTGCGTGCGGGTGTTTCCTGGGTGACTCTTCATGAAATCAGCGCAGGCGTGGAATCTCGATTGCCGGGCAGCGGTCCATCACCATCTCCAGGCCGGCGGCGCGTGTGCGGTCGTAGGCGTTCGGGTCGATGACGCCGAGCTGGAACCACACCGCCTTCGCGCCCTTGGCGACGGCCTCGTCCGCGACGGCTCCCGCGAGGTCGCTGTTGACGAACACGTCGACGACGTCCACGGGGAAGGGGATGTCCGCGAGGGAGGCGTAACCCTGCTCTCCGTGCACCGTCTCCGCCTTGGGGTGGACCGGCACGATCCGCTTGCCGAAGCGCTGGAGCACCTCCGCGACGCCGTAGGCCGCGCGCCGCGGGTTCGTCGACAGGCCCACCACCGCCCAGGTGTCGCCCAACCCGGTGAGGATCCTGCGGACCGTTGCCTCGTCGCCGTACACCGGCGGCCTCCTCTGATCGGAAGGGAGCTGAAGGGACCTGTAGGAACGGATGCCCACCCCGGTCAACAGCGTACGAGGCGTCCTGATTCCGTGCCGTCGTACTGCGGACGGCCCCCCGCCCGCCTACGCTCACCCCGTGCTGCGCATCATCGACGCCCGAACCGGCGAACCCGTTCCCGCCGCCCCCGTCCGCCGTGGCCTGGCCCGGGTCGAGGTCCACGCCCCGAGGCACGGTACCGGCGCCCTGCGTGTCCTGCTCGTCGCCGACCTGCTCGTCCGGGCCCTGGAACTCGGCGGCACGCCCGTGGTGGCCCTGCTCGCCGGTGGCCGGGAGCGGGCGGAGCTGCGGGCGGCGGGGGCTGCTCTCGGTGTCCGGCCGTTCGAGGAGGGCCCGGAGCTCGCGGGCGGGATCGGGTCGGCCCAGGCCCTGCGCGTGGTGGGGGAGGACGGCCCGGCACCCGGGGAGGCCGGTGGCGCCATCGCGCCCGTGCTCCCCGAGGAGGCCGGGGGCGCCGTAACGCCCGCGCTCCCCGACGAGGTCCGGGTCGTCGTCGCGCGTGTGATCCCCGATGCTCCCGTGGCGCCGGACGCCGACCCCGCCGTCCTTCGCCTCGCCCTGCTCTCCCACCATCACCGCGAACCCGTACCGCTCGACGCGGAGCGGCTCGGCGCGGCCCGCGACACCCTCGTCCGCTGGCGCCACGCCGTCGCCGAGTGGGCGCGGCGGCCCTCGAAGCCGGTGCCGGAGGACGTGAAGGAACGGCTCCGTACGGCCTGGGACGACGATCTGGACGTACCCGGGGTCCTGGGAGTCCTGCGGTGGGTGGAGGAGGCCGGGCCGGAGCTGCCGGACGGCGCCCGGTTCGAGACGTACGCGTACGCCGACCGGCTCCTCGGCCTCGACCTCACCCGCGACCTGGGAGCCTCGGCGTGACGCCGCGCTCGGGAGCGGGACCGCTGCGCCGCCTGGTCGTGCTGCGGCACGCGAAGTCCGCCTGGCCGGAGGGCGTCCCCGACCACGAACGCCCGCTCGCCCCGCGCGGGCGCCGCGACGCCCCGGCCGCCGGACGCGCGCTCGCCGAGATCGACTGCCTCCCCGATCTCGCCCTGTGCTCGACGGCCACGCGTGCGCGTGAGACCTGGGAACTCGCCTCCGCCCAGTGGGGGACCCCGCCGCCGGTCCGCCACGACCCCCGGCTGTACGCGGCCGACGTACCGGAGCTGCTGCAGGTCGTCCGGGAGGCGCCCGCACAGGCGGCGACAGTGCTGCTGATCGGGCACAACCCGGGCCTGGAGGAGCTGATCCTCGACCTGGCCGGGGACGGCCTCGACAACCTGCTGGACGAGGTCCGCCTGAAGTTCCCGACCTCCGCGATCGCGGTCCTCACCTGGCGCGGCACCACCTGGCGCGACCTCGCTCCCGGCACGGCGCTGCTGACCTGGACGGCCGTGCCCCGGGGGAAGAAGGGCGGCTGATCCGGCGCACCAGGGTCTTTCGTTTGGATCAGGCCGGCCCCCGCGAGCCCGGCATGATCCGAACGAGAGGCCCTAGGCTGGCCGGATGCAGGACGAGTACCGCACCGTCGCCCGCGCGGGTGTGCACGAGACCGAGGTCAACCGCTCCCGCTTCCTGTGCGCGCTCGCCCCGGCGGCCACCGAACAGGAGGCCCAGGACTTCGTCGCGGCCGTCCGCAAGGAGCACGCCGACGCCTCCCACAACTGCTGGGCCTACGTCATCGGCGCCGACGCGGCCGTCCAGAAGGCGAGCGACGACGGCGAACCCGGCGGCACCGCCGGCGTCCCCATGCTCCAGATGCTGCTGCGCCGCGACATGCGCTACGTCGTCGCCGTCGTCACCCGCTACTACGGCGGGGTCAAGCTCGGCGCGGGCGGCCTCATCCGCGCCTACGGCGGCGCCGTAGGCGAGGCCCTCGACGCGCTCGGCACCCTCACCCGACGCCGCTTCCGGCTCGCCACGCTCACCGTCGACCACCAACGCGCCGGCAAGCTCCAGAACGACCTCCGCACGACCGGCCGCGACGTACGCGACGTGCACTACGGCGAGGCCGTCATCCTCGAGATCGGCCTCCCGGACGCCGACGTGGACACCTTCCGCGCCTGGCTCGCGGACGCGACCGCGGGGACGGCGGGGTTCGAACTGGGGGGAGAGGCGTACGGGGACGCCTGAAATGGGCATAAGTGACGGTTTCCGTGAGCCCTCATGACGGGGCGATACGGGAGTAACCGCCCGTGGTGTCGGACGCGGCCGTTAGTCTCGGGGATCATGAGATTGCTGCACACCTCCGACTGGCACCTCGGCCGGGCGTTCCACCGGGTGAACATGCTCGGTGCCCAGGCCGAGTTCATCGGGCATCTCGTCGCGATCGTGCGGGAGCGTGAGGTCGACGCGGTGGTCGTGTCGGGGGACGTGTACGACCGGGCCGTGCCGCCGCTCGCGGCGGTCGAGCTGTTCGACGACGCGCTGCACCGGCTCGCCGACCTCGGAGTGCCGACGGTGATGATCTCCGGGAACCATGACTCGGCGCGCCGCCTCGGGGTGGGCGCCGGGCTCATCGGCCGGGCGGGCATACACCTGCGGACCGAGCCGTCGGCGTGCGGGACGCCGGTGGTGCTGGCGGACGACTTCGGCGACGTGGCCTTCTACGGGCTTCCGTATCTCGAACCCGCCCTGGTGAAGGACGAGTTCGGGGTGGAGAAGGCGGGGCACGAGGCCGTGCTCGCCGCCGCCATGGACCGGGTCCGCGCCGACCTCGCCACGCGCGCGCGTGGCACCCGCTCCGTCGTCCTCGCCCACGCCTTCGTCACCGGCGGCGAGGCCAGCGACAGCGAGCGGGACATCACCGTCGGCGGAGTGGCCGCCGTGCCTGCCGGGGTGTTCGACGGCGTCGACTACGCGGCCCTGGGCCACCTGCACGGCTGCCAGACCATCACCGAGCGCGTGCGCTACTCCGGCTCGCCGTTGCCGTACTCCTTCTCGGAGGCCGGGCACCGCAAGACCATGTGGCTCGTCGACCTGGACGCCGACGGGGCGGTCACGGCCGAGCGGATCGACTGCCCCGTGCCGCGCGCCCTGGCCCGGCTGCGCGGCACGCTGGAGGGCCTCCTCGCCGACCCGGAGCTGGCGCGGCACGAGGAGGCGTGGGTCGAGGTCACCCTCACCGACGTCGTCCGCCCGGCCGACCCCATGGCCCGCCTCACGGAGCGCTTCCCGCACACCCTCAGCCTCGTCTTCGCCCCGGAACGGGCGCCGGACGACCCCGACGTGTCGTACGCCCGACGCCTGGCGGGCCGCAGCGACCAGCAGATCGCCGAGGACTTCGTCACCCATGTGCGCGGCGCCGGTCCCGACGCGCGTGAGCAGGAGGTGCTGCGGGACGCCTTCGACACGGTCCGCGCGGACGACGCGGTGCGGGAGGTGGCGCGGTGAGGCTGCACCGGCTGGACATCACCGCCTTCGGGCCCTTCGGCGGTTCCCAGAGCGTCGACTTCGACGACCTGTCCGCCGCCGGGCTCTTCCTGCTGCACGGACCGACGGGCGCCGGGAAGACGTCCGTTCTGGACGCCGTGTGCTACGCCCTGTACGGCTCCGTGCCGGGAGCACGGCAGAGCGGCCAGGGCCTGACTCTGCGCAGCGACCACGCCGCCGCCGGCACGCGCACCCAGGTGACGCTCGAACTCACCGTCGCGGGGCGGCGCTTGGAGGTCACCCGGCAGCCGCCCTGGGAACGGCCCAAGAAGCGCGGCTCGGGGACGACGCTGGACAAGGCCCAGAGCTGGCTGCGCGAGTACGACACCACGGCCGGCGCCTGGAAGGACCTCAGCCGCTCCCACCAGGAGATCGGCGAGGAGATCACCCAGCTCCTCGGCATGAGCCGCGAGCAGTTCTGCCAGGTCGTACTGTTGCCCCAGGGCGACTTCGCCCGCTTCCTGCGCGCCGACGCCGAAGCGCGCGGCCGACTGCTCGGCCGACTGTTCGACACCCAGCGCTTCGCCGAGGTCGAGAAACGCCTCGCCGAACGCCGACGCACCACCGAGGCACGGGTGCGCGAGGGCGACGCCGCGCTGCTGGCCGACGCCCACCGCATGCAGCAGGCCGCGGGCGACGCCATGGAACTGCCGGACCTGGCACCGGGGGAGCCGGGGCTCGCGGAGGCGGTTCTAGCCGCGGCCGCCGTCGCCCGCAGCACCGCACGGGAGCAGCTGACCATCGCCCACCGCGGCCGCGCCGCCGCCGAGGCCGCCCAGGCCGCCGCAGAGCGTGCCCTGTCCGACGTGCGCGAAGTGGCCCGGTTGCAGCGGCGGTTCGCCGAGGCGCGGGAGCGGGCGCAGCGACTCGAGGAGCGGGCCGAGGCCCATCGTGAGGCGCAGGCGCGCATGGAGCGGTCCCGCAAGGCGGAGGCGGTGGCGCCGGCGCTGGAGCTGCGCGAGGCGGCGGAGGCCGAGCACCGCAGGGCGGCCGCCGCCGAGGCACGCGCGCGTGCCCTGCTCCAGGACAGTCACGCGGACGCCGGTGCGAGCGGACTCGCCACCGCGGCCCGCCGGGCCGCCGAGGAACTGGGCGGCCTGGAGTCGGCTCGCCGCGCCGAACAGCGCCTCGCCCAACTCGTCGCCGAGCGCGCCGACCTGGACCGCCAGGAGCGCGCCGACGAGGAGGTCCTGGCGGAGACCGAGGGCTGGCTCGCCGGATGGGACGCGACCCGCGCGGACCTCCAGGCCCGCATCGAGTCCGCCCAGGAGGCCGCCACCCGGGCCGAACAACTCGCCGTACAGCGCGAGCCCGCCCAGACGCGGCTGCGCGCGGCCCGGCTGCGGGACCAGCTAGCCGGGGACACCGAGGAGACCCAGCGACAGGCCCTCGCCTCCGAAGAGCAGGCACTCCGGGCCAAGGAGCACTGGCTCGACCTGAAGGAGCAGCGCCTCGACGGCATCGCCGCCGAACTCGCCGCCCACCTCACGCCCGGCGAGCCCTGCGCGGTCTGCGGCGCCACCGAACACCCCGCTCCCGCGCGCAAGGACGCCGGGCACGTCGACCGCGAGGCCGAGGAACAGGCCCTCGCCGCCTACCAGCGCGCGGAGGAACGGCACGCCGAGGACGAACGGCGCCTCGGCGTCGTACGAGAAGCACTCGCCGCCGCCACGGCCGAGGCCGGCGACACCCCGACCGACCGGCTCGCCGACGAGGCCGAGGAGTTGGAACGGCTCCACGCACAGGCGCGCCGGTACGCCTCCGGACTCCACGCGGCGCACGAGGAGCTGCGGCGGGCCGAGCAGGAGCACGAGCGGCGGACCGCCGACCGGCAGCAGGCCGCGCTCTCCACGGCGACCAGGACCGCCCGCCGGGACACCCTGGAGCGCGAACGCGCCACCCTGGAGGAGGAGTTGGCGCAGGCCCGGGGCACCGCGGACAGCGTGGCCGCGCGGGCCGCCGAGCTGGAGCGGCAGGCGTCCCGGCTCACCGAAGCGGCCGACGCCGTACGGGCCGCCGAGGAGAGCGCCGAGCGCCTCAAGGCGGCCGACGGGCGGCTCGCCCAGGCCGCCTACCGCGCCGGGTTCGAGACTCCGCAGGGCGCGGCGGCCGCGCTCCTCGACGACACCGCCCACCGCGAGCTGCAACGGCGCCTCGACGCCTGGCAGACCGAGGAGACGGCCGTACGCGCGGTCCTCGCCGAGGCCGACACCGCGGCCGCCGCCGAGCAGCCGCCCGCCGACCTCGCCGCGGCGGAACGGGCCGCCACCGACGCGGCCGCCCGGCTGCGTGCCGCCGCCTCCGCCTGGGACGCGGCCGCCCGCCGCTGCACGGAGCTCGACATGCTCTCCGCGCGCGCGGAGACCGGCGTACGACGCCTCGCACCGCTGCGCGAGGAGTACGACCGCGTGGCCCGCATGGCCTCCCTCACCGCGGGCACCTCCGCCGACAACGAGCGCAGGATGCGCCTGGAGTCGTACGTCCTGGCGGCCCGCCTGGAGCAGGTGGCCGCCGCCGCGACCGTCCGTCTGCAGCGCATGTCGTCCGGCCGCTACACGCTCGTCCACTCCGCCGACCGGGCCGGCCGCGGCCGCAGCGGCCTGGGGCTGCACGTCGTCGACGCCTGGACCGGCCGTGAGCGCGACACGGCCACACTGTCGGGCGGCGAGACCTTCTTCGCCTCGCTCGCCCTCGCCCTCGGGCTGGCCGACGTCGTCACCGACGAGGCCGGCGGGGTCCAGCTGGACACGCTCTTCATCGACGAGGGCTTCGGCAGCCTCGACGACCAGACCCTGGACGAGGTCCTCGACGTCCTCGACTCCCTGCGCGAACGCGACCGCAGCGTGGGTATCGTCAGCCATGTCGCCGACCTGCGGCGGCGGATCCACGCCCAACTGGAGGTCGTGAAGGGCCGCTCGGGGTCGGTGGTGCGGCAGCGCGGTCAGTGACCCAGCGGGCGGCGGGGGAGCGGTGAGGAGTAGACGACGCTGGTCGTGACCGACCCCAGCGCGCCGATCTTGCCCGACACCTCCTCCAGGTGGCGCATGGACCGGGCGGTGACCTTGATGACGAAGCAGTCGTCGCCGGTCACATGGTGCGCCTCCAGGATCTCCGGCGTCACGGCGACGAGGTCGTGGAACGGCTTGTAGTTGCCGTTCGGATAGCGCAGCCGCACGAACGCGAGGATCGGCAGGCCGAGCCGCTCGGGGTCGACGACCGCCGCGTATCCCTGGATCACCCCAGCCTCCTCCAGCCGCCGCACCCGCTCGGTCACCGCACTCGGGGACATCGAGACGGCCCGGGCCAGCTCGGCGAAGCTTGCCCGGCCCTCTCGCTGGAGGACGTCGAGGATGCGCCAGTCGGTGGCATCCGGAGAAAACGTGGTCATAGGACGGGGATAGCAGGGGAATCACCGGCTGATCAAGGAATGTGCCGGGGAAGATGCCTTCAGGGTAGTGATCATCGGCCTTAGATTTCAGGTCATCAAGACCCCGAGAGAAAGGCCGGACCATGCGCCTCGGTACGACCACCGCCGCCAACCCCGTTCTCCGCGTCGCACCCGCCGCCCCGGCCGAGGCCGCCGCGTACTTCCGTGCCGGCCTCGTCTTCCACGCCGACGTCTCCGACGTCGCCGCCGCCCTCGCGGCCGACGATGACCCCGGGTTCGTCGTCCTCGACGCCCGCTCCACCGAGTCTTGGGACCAGGGCCACATCCCCGGTGCGGTCCATCTGCCGACCGCGCTCATCCCCGAGCAGGCCAAGCAACTCCTCGACCGGAGCGTGCCGGTGGTGACGTACTGCTGGGGCCCCGGCTGCAACGGCGCGACCCGCGCAGCATTCGCCCTCGCCGAACTCGGCTACCAGGTCAAGGAGATGCTGGGCGGCTTCGAGTACTGGGCCCGCGAGGGATTCGAGTTCGAGACCTGGCAGGGCCGCGAGCGCCGCACCGCCGACCCGCTGACAGCGCCGGTGGACACGGAGGACTGCGGCTGCTGACTCCGACCGGGATGTCAGAGCAAGCTCCTACCATGCTCGGTCATGACCGCTGACGTGCTCAACTACGCACTGCCCGGCCCCTTCACGACGCTGGACGCGAACCAGCTCCCGCTCATCGAGAAACTGCCGGACGATCCCGTCGGCATCTGCGCAGCGGTGCGGAGCCTGGTCATCCAGCCCACGGACGCGGCGGCGTCAGGGATTCCCGAGGACCGGATCGCGGAGAAGAACATCCGGCCGGTCAACGAACTGATCGCCGTGCTGACTGCCCTGGACCCGGCCCCACTGCACCGGCCCCGAACGCCCGAAACGCGAGTGATCGGCACCTGCCGTCACTTCGCCACGATCGCCTGCGCGATCCTGCGGGCGCGTGGTGTCGCCTCCCGCGCCCGGTGCGGTTTCGGCACCTATTTCCAGGAGGGGCGCGGCTTCGACCACTGGATCACCGAGTACTGGGACGAAGACCGGCACCGATGGGTGCGCGTCGACACCGAACACCTCGGCAGCGACTTCGTCGCCCGCCCGGACGATCTGGCTCCGGGCGAGTTCCTCACCGGCGGCGAGGCATGGGCCCGGTACCGAGGCGGCATGATCGATCCGCACACTTTCGGCGTGGTCGGCACCGATCATGCCTGGGGGCCGCACGAGATCAGCGGCAACGTCGTCCGCGACCTCGCCGCGCTCTGCAAGCAGGAGACCCTGAACTGGGACGAGTGGGGCCGCATGACCGCGGCCTACGAGGGCGGCACCGGCCCCGATTACGACCAGCTGATCGACGTGGTCGCCGATGCCTGCGCCAAGGACGATCCGCAGGCTTTGACGCGACTGTTCACCCACGTGGACCTGGCCGTGCCGCGGCGCATCGTCGGTTGAGGCAGGCTGGAAACTGCCTGGCGATGTGGGTGTTGTCGTGGCTGGCGAGGGCCAGTTCCTGGGTGCGTTGGAACAGCAGCCGGTGGGCGGCGCCGAGTCGGGCGGCGACGACGCGGGGGTGATGTCGTCGGCTGCGGCGGTGCCGGTGGTCGCCGCGAGCACCGGCGGCGAGGCATGGGCCCTCTCGGCCAGTGCGCACCATGCCGCTGCTCGAGGAGCCGTGGGGCAAGCGGCTCTTCCAGGTCACCGACCCCGACGGAGTCGTCGTCCAGTTCGTCGAACGGGCGCGACCCGCCTGAATGGTCTCACTATCGTTGCGTGACGCAGACCACAGGAACTCCTCCCGGGTCGCGGAGAGAAGTGGTCGTGAGGGACTCAGAAAACGATGTACGCCGTCGCGTGCGCGAGGGGGACCGTGAGGCGTTCGCCCAGCTGTACGAGGAGTTCGCCCGTGCCGTGTACAACCACGGGCTGCGGTTGACGGGCGACTGGTCGACGGCCGAAGAGATCATGTCCGAAACGTTCCTGACCGCGTGGCGGACCCGCGCCCGTGTTCAGGAGGAAGGCGGCACCCTGCTGCCGTGGCTGCTGGGCATCGCCACCCACAAGGCGGACAACGCCCGCAGGGGGCTGCGCAGACGGCAGTTGTTCCTGGCGCGTCAGCCACAGCCGCGTGCGGAGGAGGACTTCGCTCCCAGGACGGTCGGGCGTATCGACGACGCACGGCGCCTGCGTGCCGTGCAGGCCGCGTTGGGCCGGCTGCGCCGCCAGGAGCGGGAGGTGCTGGCCCTGTGCGTGTGGTCCGGCCTGGACTACCAGCAGACGGCGGAGGCGCTGGGCATCGCCGTCGGCACCGTACGCTCCCGCCTCTCGCGTGCCCGCAAGAAGCTCGCCCGCCTCGCGGAAGAAGACCGGGAACTGCCCACCGCCCGCGGAGAGATGACAAGTGCGGCCGCGATCGCGGCCCTGCCCGTACGGGAGGAGCTCACATGAACGACAGGACCACCGGCGCTTCCCCGGAGCGGCACGGCGACCGCGAGGAGATCGCCCGCCTGCTGCCGGCCCCGGCCGACTGGGACCTTCCGCACGAGCAGCACCTTCGACACAAGGACTTGTTGATGCACCACATCGACCGCGACCAGGCCACCCCTGCGCGCCCCGCCCACCCGGCCCGTCGGCTGCTGCGGCCCGCGCTCCTGGCGCCGGCGACCGCGCTGGCCCTGGCCTGCGCACTGGCCGCGGGAGTGGCCCTGAACGGCAGTGACCGCAAGCCCTCCGACACCGCCTCGCACCGGGCTGCCACGGACATGCGGCCCGCCGCGGCGCTGCTGGACCGGATCTCCGTGGCCGCGGAGAAGCACGCCACGCCCACCGTGCGGGACGACCAGTTCGTCTACACCCGGGAGAAGGTCCGCGGGGCCGACCTGACCAGCGGCAAGGCCGTGCTCGGCCCGCTGATGGACCGCGAGAAGTGGGCCGCGCAGGAACCGGGACCCCTGCGCAAGCTCGGCCTGATCCGGGAGGACGGAGAGACCTTCCCCGTCAACGCCGAACTCGGCGACACCGACGGCACACCGGCCGGCATCAACCGGCCCACCTACAGCTGGCTCAGCTCCCTGCCCACCGACCCCGACAAGCTGCTCGCCTACCTGTACGCCAAGACCCCGGCCGCGCAGGGCCGCGAACGCGACCAGGCGGTGTTCGAGCAGATCGGATCCCTGCTCGGCGGGGTGATGCCGCCCCGCACGGCCGCCGCCCTCTACCGCGCCGCGGCGAAGATCCCCGGCGTCACCCCGGACCCACAGGCCCGCGACGCGCTCGGCCGCCGTGGCCTCGGCATCGCCCGCGACGACACGCGCTACGGCATCCGGACCGAGTGGGTCTTCCACGAGAAGGACTTCACCTTCCTCGGCTCCCGCAGCTACCTGACCAAGGACACCTCGTACGGAAAGGCCGGAACCCTGCTCTCCAGCGCGGCCGAGCTGGAACACGGAGTCGTCGACAAGGCCGGCCGACGGCCCGCCGACACGGGGCGGACCGGGGCCTAGCGTCATCCGGCGTCATCCGCCGGGTTGCGATGTGCGGCCCCCTCGCCTGTAGGTTTTTGCGCCATGGTGAGATACGCGGAACCGGGCGCGGCGGAATGGGTGGAGTCGGGCGGCGGGCCGCTCATTGCGGTACCCGAGGCGGTGCTGCCGTTCTGGGCGGGCGCCGACGGGGAGGAGACGGCCTCGGACTACGACCGGGCCTGCGAGGTGGACGGCTTCATCGGGCTGCTGCCCGTCGGGGACAGCGCGGCGCTCGTGTTCGGCGACGAACCGGCCTCCACCACGTACCTCCCGGACCACGGCACGTTCGTGCGGTGGGCCGCCGCCGACTCCGAGGAGGAACTCCTCGCCCAGGTGCCGACCGCGCTGGAGACGGCACTGTGGGAGCCGGAGGTGCGCTGGAGCGTCCCCGGCCCGGTGCTCCTGTTCGACGCCGCCTGGCCGGGCAACGACTCCACCCGCGCCGACCATGTCAAAGTCGCCCTGGCCCCCGGCCACTACGCCGTCCGCGCGGCCAACGTACAGCCGGGGCCGGAGACTTGGCTGGGACTGGTGCAGATAAGGAAGCTGGCGGACTGAGCCGGGGACTGAGCCGACGCGCGGGCGCCGTGAAAAACAAGTGCGTCGCCCGCGCCCGCGGCCCATCATGGGTGCCCATGCCCCTCCTCCCGCCCCCCGCCCCCGAAGACCTCCGCCGCGAACCCCTGCCCCTGCGCGGCCGGACCGCGCTGGTCACCGGGGCGAGCAGACGGGCCGGGATCGGGCACGCGGTGGCGCGGCGGCTCGTCGCGTACGGGGCGAGTGTGTATCTGCACCACCACGTGCCGCACGACGCCGCGATGCCCTGGGGCGCCGACCGGCCCGAGGACGTGACCGCGTCCGTCCGCGCGGCACAGGGCGACCCCGACGCGCTCGTCGTCGCGGGACCCGGCGACCTGTCCGACCCGGCGGTGCCCGCCGAACTCGTCGCCACCGCGGCCTCGGCACTCGGCGGACGGCTCGACATCCTCGTCGCCAACCACGCCCTCAGCGGCTCCGACGGCACCCTCGACGAGATCGACGCGGCGATGCTCGACGCCCACTGGGCCGTCGACACCCGCTCGGTGCTGCTGCTCGTACAGGCGTACGCCAAAGCGCGTACCGCCGCGGCGCCCGAGCCGGGTGGGCGCGTGGTGATGATGACGTCCGGGCAGGACATCGCGGGCGGCATGCCGGGCGAGATCGCCTACGCCCTCCAGAAGGGCGCCCTCGCCTCGATCACCCGCTCCCTGTCGACCACGCTCGCCGAGCACGGCATCACGGTGAACACGGTCAACCCCGGTCCCGTGGACACCGACTACCTGACCGGCGAGACCTATGCGGGCGTCGCCGCCCGCTTCCCCGCCGGCCGGTGGGGCATGCCCGACGACCCGGCCCGCCTCATCGCCTGGCTGGCGACGGACGAGGCGGGCTGGATCACGGGGCAGGTGATCGACTCGGAGGGCGGGTTCCGGCGCTGACCGGCTGATCGACCGGCTGATCGGCCGAACAGCCGGTCGATCAGAGCGCGGCCAGCTCGTCCACCAGGTCGTCCAGGCCCAGCGAGCCCTGCGACAGCGCCGCCATGTGCCAGGCCTTCAGGTCGAACGCGTCGCCGTGGCGCTCGCGCGCCTTCTCCCGGCCCAGCAGCCAGGCCCGCTCGCCGATCTTGTAGCCGATGGCCTGGCCAGGGATCGTGAGGTAGCGGGTCAGCTCGCTCTTCACGAAGTCCGCCGGACGGCTGCTGTGCGCGCCGAAGAACTCCTGGGCCAGCTCCGGAGTCCAGCGCTCGCCCGGGTGGAAGGGGGAGTCGGCCGGGATCTCCAGCTCCAGGTGCATGCCGATGTCGACGATCACGCGAACCGCCCGCATCATCTGCGCGTCCAGATAGCCGAGCCGCTGCTCCGCGTCCGTGAGGAAGCCCAACTCGTCCATCAGCCGCTCCGCGTACAGCGCCCAGCCCTCGGCATTGGCGCTGACGATGCCGACGGTGGCCTGGTAGCGGGAGAGGTTCCCCGCCACGTGCACCCACTGCGCGAGCTGGAGGTGGTGACCGGGGACGCCCTCGTGGTACCAGGTCGAGACGAGGTCGTAGACCGGGAACCGGGTCTGGCCCATCGTCGGAAGCCAAGTGCGGCCGGGCCGCGAGAAGTCCTCCGACGGCGGCGAGTAGTACGGGGCCGCCGCGCCACCGGGCGGCGCGATGCACGCCTCCACCTTCCGCACCCGCTCGGCGAGGTCGAAGTGGGTGCCGTCGAGGGACTCGATGGCCTGGTCCATCAGGCCCTGCAGCCACTCCCGGACCTCGTCCACGCCCTCGATGTTCCGGCCGTGCTCGTCGAGGTGCGCGAGCGCCACCCACGGCGTGGCGGCGCCGGGAAGGACCTTCTCGGCCTCCTTCTCCATCTCGCCGAGAAGGCGGTGGTACTCGGCCCAGCCGTACGCGTACGCCTCGTCCAGGTCGAGGTCCGTACCGTTGAAGTAGCGCGCCCAGCGGGCGTAGCGCTCCCGCCCGACCGTGTTCGGCGCGCCCTCGATCGCCGGCACGTACACCGCACGCATCCAGTCCCGCAGCTCCACGACGGCCGCGGTCGCCGTACGGGCGGCCTCGTCCAGCTCGGCACGCAGCGACTCGGGTCCGGCGGACGCGAAGTCCTCGAACCAGCCGCGGCCGGACCCGTCGGTGTCCGCCCACTCGGAGAGCTGCTCGACGAACGTGGCGGTCGGGCGCGGCGCCGCGAACAGCTTGCGCTCCAGGCCGAGCGCCAGGGACGCGCGGTAGCCCGCCAGCGCGGCAGGCACCGCGCGCAGCCGCTCGGCGATCGCCGCCCAGTCCTCGTCCGTCTGCGTGGGCGTCACCGTGAACACCTCGCGCACGTGGTGGGCCGGCGTGGCCATGTTGCCGACCGCGCGCAGGCTCTCCTCGGCCTCGTGCACGGCGAGTTCCGCGGTGAGCCGCTCGCGCAGCAGGCGCGCGCAGCGGCGCTCGATGTCACTGTCCGCGCCGGGCCGGCGCTCCGCCTCGTCGAGCCGCGCGAGGGTCGTCCGCGCCAGCTCGGCGAGGGCCTCCTGACCGGCCGGCGAGAGGTCGGGGAGACGGCTCGAACTCTCCCGTACGCCGAGGTAGGTGCCGGTGACCGGATCAAGGGCGATGAGCTCGTCGACGTAGGCGTCGGCGACCTCACGGGGCAGCGGGCTGTTGGTCTCTGACATGCGGACCATCCTCGTACGAGGGGCCGCGGCCGTCACCCGGATTGCGCCGACGGCGTAGCGGGTGGCAGCAGCGGTCCGCACTCCCACTGCTGGAAGATCAACCGGGTCTCCACGCGGGCCACTTCCCGCCGTGCGGTGAACTCGTCCAGGACCAGCCGTTGCAGGTCCACCATGTCCGCGACCGCGACATGGACGAGGTAGTCGTCGGGCCCCGTCAGGTGGAAGACGGTCCGCGCCTCCGGCAGCGCCCGGATCCGCTCCACGAACGGCCCGACCAACTCCCGCCGATGCGGCCTGACCTGCACGGACAGCAACGCCTGCAATCCACGGCCCAGTTTGGCGGGATCGACCCGCAGCCGATGCCCGAGTATCACGCCGGCCCGGCGCAGCCGGGTCACGCGGTCCAGGCAGGTCGACGGCGCCACCCCGATCTGGGCGGCGAGGTCACGGTAGGTCGTCCGGGCGTCGTTCTGCAGCAGCCGCAGCAGCTGGAGATCCACCGGATCCAGTACGACGGATTCGGTCATCGGCCGAACGTAACACGTCACTCCACCGATGTGACCCGGTCGGTGTTCACCCTTTCCGACCATGGACTCAGCGAGCACGCACGTGTACGACGAGGTACGCCGCACCACGGTGAGAGCACCCCGCGCACTGGCCACCGAGGCCGTGCACGCCGGGCGGGACGACCTGGCCGAGCAGGGCCTGCACGCCCCGCCGATCGACCTGTCCACCACCTACCCCTCCTACGACAGCCGGGGCGAGGCCGCGCGCATCGACGCCTTCGCCACCACCGGCGCCGAGCCGGACGGCCCGCCGGTCTACGGCCGCCTGGGCAACCCGACCGTCGCCCGCTTCGAGACGGCCCTGGCCCGTCTGGAGGGCACCGAGAGCGCGGTCGCGTTCGCCAGCGGCATGGCCGCGCTGACCGCGGTCCTCCTCGTACGGGCCTCCCTCGGCCTGCGCCATGTCGTGGCCGTACGCCCGCTGTACGGCTGCAGCGACCACCTGCTGACCGCCGGGCTGCTCGGCTCGGAGGTGACGTGGACCGACCCGGCCGGGATCGCGGACGCGCTGCGCCCGGACACCGGCCTGGTGATGGTCGAGTCCCCGGCCAACCCGACCCTGGCCGAAGTCGACCTGAGGGCCGTCGCCCACGCCTGTGGCAGCGTGCCGTTGCTCGCGGACAACACCTTCGCCACTCCCGTGCTCCAGCGTCCCGCCGAGCAGGGCGCGCGGCTGGTGCTGCACAGCGCCACCAAGTACCTCGGGGGCCACGGGGACGTGATGGCGGGGGTGGTGGCCTGCGACGAGGAGTTCGCCGGGCGGCTGCGGCAGGTGCGGTTCGCCACCGGCGGGGTGCTGCATCCGCTGGCCGGATACCTGCTGCTGCGGGGCCTTTCGACGCTGCCGGTCCGGGTGCGGGCCGCTTCTGCGAACGCCGCCGAGCTCGCCCGCCGGCTCGCCGCCGACCCGCGCGTCACCCGCGTCCACTATCCGCGCATCGGCGGCGCGATGATCGCCTTCGAGGTGGCCGGCGACCCGCACGAGGTCATCGGCGGTGTCCGCCTGATCACCCCTGCCGTGAGCCTCGGCAGCGTCGACACCCTCATCCAGCACCCGGCCTCGATCAGCCACCGCATCGTCGACGCGGACGACCGCAGGAGTGCCGGGGTGAGCGACCGGCTGCTGCGGCTGTCGGTGGGCCTGGAGGACGTCGAGGACCTGTGGGCCGACCTGGACGGGGCGTTGGGAGTGCGGCAGCCGGTGTCTCGCGGTTGAGCTCAGTCCCGTACGAACCGTTCCGAGAGCTGGTCGGACGGCTGCCCGGAGCCGACCGCCGCGGTGTCCAGACGGGCCGTGACGACGAGGGTGCCCTCTTCGATCTGGTAGTCGAGGGGCAGGCCGAGGCCGCGCATCGCGGCGACCATGCCGGTGTTGGACGACTGTGTCACGGCGTACACGCTCGCGCAGTTCGCCTCCACGGCCATCGCGACCAGCCGGGAGAGGATTTCGCCGCCGAGACCGCGCCGCTGCCATTCGTCCTCGACGAGGAGTGCGACCTCCGTCTCGTCGCCGTCCCACAGCAGATGGCCGAGTGCGACGACCCGGCCGGAGGCGGTCCGCGCCGCGAGGGTGCGGCCGAAACGCGGGCTGAGCAGATGACCGAGGTAGCGGTCCGTGTCACCGACGGGACCGTGGTAGCGCATCCCGAGGGTGCGCGCGGAGCAGCGCTCGTGCATCGCCTTCGCCGCCTCGAGGTCGCCGGTGTCGGCCCGGCGGATGGTGATGTCGTTGCCCTCGGGCAGCGTCAGCACGTCGTGGCTGCGCGGGACGCGCGGGCCGAGGCGGGCGTCCAACTCGACCAGGGCGCGCGCCCGCGCGAACTCGGTCGGGGTGAACGGCAGATACGGCCGCTCCACGGTGATCACTCCGCCTTCCGGCGCCCGCAGCCGCATCACGGTGTCCTCCAGGACTCCCTCCACCGGCACACCGTCCGTGCCGCGGCCGCCGCCCGGGGGCTGCGCGGGCAGTGAGCGGATCGTGCACCGCCCGAGCAACTGCCGTAGGGCTAGCGGGAGTTCCGCCGCGTCCAGCGCGGTTCGGGTGGCAAGGCCCAGCACCCGGGTCGGCGCGTCCACCAGGTCGTGGGCGTCGGCCCGCTCGATCCAGGTGCCGGTGCCGCCCGCCAGCGACACCGTGCGTGCGATCTCGTCGGCCGCGAGTCCGCCAGGGGCGCGCAGCAGGAACTCGTCGACGGTGTCCGCGCCGAGCGGATGTGTCTGGAGGCTCAGGATGTCGACACGGTGGCCGGCGAGGGCCGTGCACAGCGCGGCCAGCGATCCCGGTTCGTCCTTCACCGTCGTGCGCATCCGCCACAGTCCGCTCTCCCCGGCCGGGGGCCGGGCACTGGTATCGCTCTTCGGAGGGGCGTGGCCGTGGCGGCGTGACCACCATGTGAAGGAGCCCGCCGTGGCGGCCAGGACGACGGTCGAGATCAGGAGCAGGGTCACATCGGACATGCCTTCAGTCATACGCCCACTGTGAAGGAAGGGTGTTGCGTGATCACGAACGGTTTGTGACTGATGGGTAAAGCGTGCTTCTGCCCTTTTTGTTTCCCTTTTGACGGTTGTGCCGCGTACCGCGGGATGACGCCGGTACGCGGCACCGTCAAGGCTACGGGAGTTACTGACCGACCCGCCCCGGCTGCAGCACCTGCGTGAACAGTACGGTGCCGTCCTGCTCGCGCAGCCGGACCGTCAGCTCCCCGCTGTCGCCGTCGATGTCGACCTCGCCGAAGAACTGGTACCCCTCGGCGGGCGAGACATTGGCCTTGGTCGGCGCCTTGACGAAGACGCGGTCCGGGCCGAAGGTGCCGTCCAGCGCGTTCGCCTGGAAGGCGCCCGCGTTGAGCGGACCGGAGACGAACTCCCAGAACGGCTCGAAGTCCTTGAACGCGGCCCGCGACGGGTCGTAGTGCTGGGCGGAGGTGTGGTGGACGTCCGCCGTGAGCCATACCGTGCCGGTGATCCGCCGGTGCTTGATGAAGCGCAGCAGTTCGGCGATCTGGAGTTCGCGGCCGAGCGGCGCGCCGGGGTCGCCCTGCGCGACCGCCTCGATGTTCGGCTTGCCGTCGGTGCCGTCCGGCACGACCAGGCCGAGCGGCATGTCGGAGGCGATGACCTTCCAGACCGCGCGGGAGCGGGCCAGCTCACGCTTGAGCCACTCCAGCTGCTCGCGGCCCAGGATGCCCACCGGGTCGGTGGTCTGGTTGTCGGGTGAGTTGGCGTTGCGGTACGTGCGCATGTCCAGGACGAAGACGTCGAGGAGCGGGCCGTACTTCTGCACCCGGTAGACCCGGCCGTCGGGGCGGCGCAGCGTCGAGATCGGGAAGTACTCCGAGAACGCCTGCCGGGCGCGGGCGGCGAGCACGTCGACGTTCTTCTCGGTGTAGCGGGTGTCGGCGAAGATCTCACCCGGGAACCAGTTGTTGGTGACCTCGTGGTCGTCCCACTGGATGATGGAGGGGACCCGGGCGTTGAAGGCCCGCAGGTTCTCGTCCAGCAGGTTGTAGCGGAAGTTGCCACGGAACTCCGCCAGCGTCTCGGCGACCTTCGCCTTCTCCTGGGTGGTGATGTTCCGCCAGGTCCGCCCGTCGGGCAGGGTCACGGTCTCGGTGAGAGGGCCGTCGGCGTAGATGTTGTCACCGCTGCACAGGAAGAAGTCCGGGTCCACGGCGGCCATCGCGTCGTAGATCCGGTAGCCGCCGATCTCGGGGTTGATGCCCCAGCCCTGCCCGGCGAGGTCGCCGGACCAGACGAACCGCACGCCGTCGCGCCGCCTCGCGGACGCGGTCCGGAAGGTGCCGGTGACCGGCTCGCCCGTGCGGCGCGGGTCGTCCGGGTCCGCGAGCAGGACACGGTAGTGGATCTGCTCGCCGGCCGGCAGTCCGCGCAGCCGGGTCGTGCCGGTGAAGTCGGTGTCCGCGCCGAGGAGCGGGCCGTGCCATCTGTGCGCGTTGCGGAAGGACTCCGTCGCCGACGTTTCGACGATCATCCGGGCCGGGCGGTCGGAGCGCACCCACACGAGACCGGAGTCGGTCGTCACGTCCCCGGTCTGCACGCCCCAGCCGGCCTGGGGGCGCCCCGAGAGGGCGAACGCCGGTGCCGCGCCGAGGCCGACGGGCACGGTGAGGGCCGCCGACGCGGCCAGCGAGCCGCGCAGAACGCTGCGGCGGCCCGGGATCGGACGGTGTGACATGGGGTGCGCCTCCAGGGACGGGAACCGGCCAGTGTGCACTGCCACACCTACTGGGGCGTCGCGGCGCGGACGGAAACCGAAGGTGAACAACTGACCGAGGAACGTGCGCCTGGCGAGGGGGCGTCAGCCGCCCGCGGCCCCCGCCATCAGGCGCACTCCGTCCCGTATCCGTGCCGGCGACAGGTGCGCGTATCCCAGGACCAGGCGTACGGGAGCGTCCCCGTCGTCGGGCACACGCGCGTGCAGGTACGCCTCCAGCGGGCGCACCGCGATCCCCGCCGCCTCCACACGCGGGAGAAAGCCTGCGTGCGGGCCGTACCGTTCCGGCAGCGTGGCGATGACATGCAGTCCCGCCGCGATCCCGGACACCGCCGCGCCGGGGAAGTACTCCGCCAGGGCGTCCACGAGGGCGTCGCGCCGTTCGCGGTAGGCGCGCTGGCAGCGGCGCAGTTGGCGGTCGTAGTCGCCGCGCTCCAGGAAGCGGGCGAACAGTGCCTGGTCGAGAGTGGGGTGGCCGAGATCCATCGTCCGCTTGCGCTCGACGACCTCGTCCGCCAACGCCTCGGGCACCAGCAGCCAGCCCAGCCGCAGTCCCGGCGCGAGGGACTTGCTCACCGACCCGGCGTACGCCACCCGTTGCGGGTCGAGGCCCTGGAGTGCGCCGACCGGGGCGCGGTCGTAGCGGAAGTCGCCGTCGTAGTCGTCCTCGAAGACGAATCCGTCCACCGAGCGCGCCCAGTCGAGCAGTTCGGTGCGGCGCGGCGCCGAGTAGGCGATGCCGGTCGGGAACTGGTGCGCGGGGGTCGTCACCACCGCCCGTACGCCCGAACCCGTCAGCGGACCGACCGCGACCCCCTGGTCGTCCAGGGGCAGCGGTACGGCCTTGACGCCGGCCGAGGCGTACAGGTCGCTGTGCTGCGGGCTGCCCGGGTCCTCGACGCCGACGGTACGGATCCCGCGCGCGTGGAGGGCGAATCCGAGCAGCGTGGCCGCCTGGGCCACTCCGGAGACGACCACGATCCGCTCCGGATCGGCGACCACGCCCCGGCGCCGGGCGAGGAGTTCGGCCAGAGCGGTGCGCAGCCGGGGCAGGCCGCGCGGATCGGGGTAGCCCAGTTCGTGATGCGGCAGCCCGTTCAGTACCGCCCGCTGGGCGGCGGCCCAGGCCGCGCGCGGGAACAGCGACAGGTCCGGCGTTCCGGGTACGAAGTCGGCGTGGGCGCCGGGGGAACGCGGGGCAAGGTCACGCGCGCGTGCGGGTGCGGCCCGTACCGCACCGCCCACCCAGGTCCCCGCGCCGCGGCCACTGCGCAGGTACCCCTCCGCCGTGAGCTGCTCGTACGCCTCCGTGACCAGGCCGCGTGACACGCCCAGGTCGGCGGCGAGGTCCCGGCTCGACGGCAGCCGGGTGCCCGGAGCGAGCCGACCCGCGCGGATCGCCTCGCGCAGGGCCGCCTGGAGTGAGCGGCCACGCGCGCGTGCGGGTGCCGAGGCGGCGGGCAGAAGCACTTCCCACGCGGCGGAGGGGGAGCCGCCGGCCGGATTGGTCCCCGATGACGTCATGGGAGTGGACCTTAAACCGGACCGCCGCGCTTCCTAGCGTCGCCATCATGAACGCCACCACCACGCGCGGAGCCCTCCTCGCCGCGCTCGCCTGCGTCCTCGTCGGCGCGTCCTTCACCGCCAACAGCGTCCTCGGCGACTACCCCTACGCGGGCGGCCAGGCCCTGCGCTACGGTCTGGCCTGGCTCCTGCTCCTCCCGCTGGTCCGTGGCGAGGCGAAGGCCCGGCTGCGGACCCTCGCGCCGCGCCAGTGGGCCCGCCTGGCCCTGCTCGCGGCCGTCGGCATGGTCGGCTTCAACCTTGCCGTGCTCGCGGCGGAGCGCTCCGCGGAACCGGCGGTGCCGGGTGTCTTCGTCGGCTGCGCGCCCGTGATCGTGGCCGTGGTGGTGCCTCTCCTGGACGGCCGCCACCCTCAACGCGTCGTCCTGTACGGGGCGTTGGTCGTCGCCATCGGCGCCTGTGTGGTCCAGGGGTGGGGGCGCACGGACGGTGCCGGCATCGCCTTCTCGGCGTGCGCGCTGGCCGGCGAGGTCGGCTTCGCGGTCCTCGCGGTGCCGGCGTTGCGGTCCCTCGGGCCCCGGCTGCTGTCAGCCACGGTGTGCGGCATCGCCGCGGTCGAGTCGGCGGCGACCGGCCTCCTCATCGACGGCGCCGGATGGCTCCGGCTCCCCGACGCCGGCGAGACCGCCGCGCTGCTCTGGCAGGCGGCCGTCGTCACCGTCATCGGCTTCGTCTGCTGGTACATGGGCATGCAACACATCGGCGCCGAACGCGCCACCCTCTTCTCCGGCCTCATCCCCGTCGCAGCGGCCTGCACCGCCCCGCTCGTCGGAACGGGCTCCTACGGGGTGGCACAGGTGGCGGGCAGCGCACTGGTGGGGGCCGGGGTGGCATTGGGGTCGGGGGTGTTGCGGCGGGGTCCGGCGTCGGGGGCTGGGGTTGTCGGGCTCGGGGGACCCGCAGAGCACCCGCGCGGCTCCGGGACTCCTGACAACGGCGCCGCGCGAGGCGCCGAGCGACGGCCCTGAGCCGTGGCTCCGGCACCCTGCGACGTGCCCCGAGCGCACGTCCGCCGATGAGGCGCCGCTGCCTTCCTCCGACGTGATCCGCCATACGCGCGATCCAGTGCCGTGACCGGAAAGGTCCACCGGCGCCCGGCGCCCGGCACGGCTCTCCCACGCTCGGCTTCGCTCGCGCGGGAGGGCCCCGCCGCCGCGAGCTTCCCGGCGAACCTTTCCGGTCACGGCACTAGCGGAGCGTCTCGCGGCTGCCGTCGAGGATGACGCGGGCGACCAGGGCCGGGTCGTCGTTCATGGGGCAGTGGCCGCAGCCGGGGAGGCGGACCAGGCGGGCCTGGGGGATGATCCGCTTGGCGCGGATGCCCTGGCGGCGTACGAGCAGCATGTCCCTGGTGCCCCAGGCCACGGTGACGGGGAGCCCGGCGACGGCGTCGGTGAACTGGACGGTGGCGCCGGCCCGCAGGGTCTGGTCGAACCCCGTGGCCTGCGCCAGCGCGAGCGTCTCGGCGACCACGGCCTCGGGTGAACGGCGCGCAGGACGGGCGTAGATCGTGCTCGTCAGTGCCGTGCGGCCGGCCGCGGAGCGCGAGAGCTGCTCCACCAGGGGCAGCGGCAGCCGTCGGGAGATGTGGCGCATCGCGAGCAGGACGCCGAAGGCGTAGCGCCGTTCGGCCTGGGACCAGAAACCGGCCGGCGACAGGGCCGTGACGGACCGTACGAGCCTCTCGCGGCCGAGTTCCAGGGCCAGCAGGCCGCCCAGCGAGTTGCCCGCCACGTGCGGCCGTTCGAGCCCCAGTGCCTCGCAGAACGCGCCGAACACAGCGGTCGTCGTGGGCAGGTCGTAGGCGAGCCCCTCCGGCAGGCCGGGCGAGGCACCGAACCCGGGAAGGTCCACGGCGATCACGTCGCGTTCGGCGGCGAGGATGTCCACCACCGGGTCCCAGGCCTGCCGGTGGTGGCCGATGCCGTGCAACAGGAGCAGCGGGTCGCCGGTGCCCACGCGCGCGTAGGACACGGTCACGCCCTGCGGGCCGTGGGAGGAGGGGACCTTGAAGGAGACGGTGTCGGACATGGGTGCTCCTCGTATGGGACTCGCCGGTTCGCCGCTTCGCCGACTCGTCGGCGCACGCGCGCAAGACAGCTTGTCAGCAATTGCTACCGACGGGTAGCCCCCACTTACCGCGCCCGCCGCACCTCGAAGTTGAACTCCCCGTGCCCGAAGCCCTGGAACAGGCGGAGCCACAGCGGCAGCACCATCTCCATGGCGCGCGCCGCCTGGATGCCACCCAGGTCGAGCACGCGCTCGCGCGGCCAGCCGAACTCCCCGAGGAGCGCGGTCACCTGCTCCTTGGCGTCCGCGTCCTCACCACACACGAACAGGTTGTGGTCGCCCGGCACCTTGTCCGGGGCCACCATGACCCGGCAGTTCACCGTGTTGAGGGCCTTCACCACGCGCGCGTCCGGGAACGCCCGCTGGATCTGCTCGCCCACGCTGTCCGAGTCCACGGGCGACAGCCGCAGCTCCCCGTCCTCGAACGCGAGGGGGTTGGAGACGTCGACGACGACCTTCCCGGCGAGGTTCTCCGCCCCCGCGGCCTGCAGCGCGGCGAGCGCCACCCGGCCGCCCACGGCGTTCACGACCACTTCGGCGCCCGCGGCCGCCGCCGCGAACGTCCCGGCGTCCGCCCGGTCGCCCGCGTCGCGGGCCCAGTCCACGGCCACGGGGTTGTCCCCGGTGCGCGAGCCCAGCGTCACCTGGTGGCCCACCTCCACCAGTTTCCCGCCGAGCGTACGGCCGGCCTCGCCCGTGCCAAGCACCGCGTACCGCATGCGTCTCCTCCTGTTCCCCGGGCCACCCCGGCTTCCCGGCCATTCTGGGTCGGAACGCCACGCTTCGCCTGGACACGACGGGGCGCGTCGGATGGGATGAAGCCGTGACCGCCGACACCGCGACCGATGTCTTCGAAACACACCGACCCGTCCTCATGGGCGTCGCCTACCGCATGCTCGGACGCGTGGCCGACGCCGAGGACGTAATCCAGGACGCCTGGCTGCGCTGGTCCGCCGCCGACCGGAGCGAGGTCCGCGAACCCCGCGCCTACCTGGTCCGTGTCACCACCCGCCTCGCCCTGGACCGCCTGCGCCGGATCAAGGAGCGGGGCGAGGCCTACGTCGGCCCCTGGCTGCCCGAGCCGTACGTCACCCACTTCGGGGACGCCGTCCCCGACACCGCGGAGCGCGCGGTACTCGCCGACTCCGTCTCCCTCGCCGTCCTCGTCGTCCTCGAGTCGCTGTCACCACTCGAACGGGCGGTGTTCGTCCTGAGGGAGGCGTTCGGATTCCCGTACGCGGAGATCGCCGCCATGCTCGAACGTGCCGAGCCCGCCGTACGCCAGCTGGGTGCACGGGCCCGCAAACACGTCGACGAGCGACGCCCGCGCTACGACGTCGACCCCGCCCAGCGTCGCGAACTGACCGAACGGTTCCTGGCCGCCGCCGTGGAGGGTGACCTGGAAGGCCTCATGGCACTGCTCGCCCCGGACGCCCGGCTCGTGGGCGACAGCGGTGGCCGGGCGAAGGCGCCGCTACGGGTGCTGGAGAGCGCCGACAAGGTGGGCCGCTTCCTCGCGGCCGTGGCGAACTCGGGCGTCCCGGATCTGTCGGTGCGCTTCCTGGAGATCAACGGCGGTCCTGCCGTGCTGGCCCTGTCCGGGGGCAAGCCGGACTCCGTCTTCCAGCTCGACATCGCGGACGGCCGCATCCAGTCCGTCTACATCATCCGCAACCCCGACAAGCTGCGGTCGCTGGCCGCGTGACGCGGCCCGTACGAACGCCTCGTGAACGTTTCCCGCGCACCTCCCGGGGTGCGCCGTGGCCATCAAGCATTGGTCTTGACCAAGGGTGAGGGCCGCCTTATGGTCGCAGATAAGTGCAACAACCTTTAATAAACAAGGGCGCTAAAACGCCGCCGGATCACGGCGATTGCGGAGGACAGGGTGGGGACCACGCAGTTGGAGACGGTGCCGGAACCGAAGTACTGGCATCTCAGGACCGTGCTCAGCGAGGCACTGGAATCGGAGTTCACGGTGGGCGAGATCCTGCCCAACGAGCGCGATCTCGCCGCCCGCTTCGGCGTCGCCCGCGCGACACTCCGCCAAGCCCTGGAACAGCTCGAACTGGAAGGCAGGCTCCAGCGCCGTCGCGGAGTCGGCACGACCGTCGCCCCGCCGCGCATGGGCGTGGCCGTGGGCACGGAGTCGCACGACTGGCCGGGGGCGGCCGGCGACGCTTGGCAGCCCGCCGACTGCGCCGTGGCGGTCCCGCCGGCGGCCGTCGCCGCAGCGCTGGAGACCGGCCGTGAGGAGGCCGTGCACACCGTGCGCCGCTCCCGGATGAGCCATGGCCAGCCCGTCGCCGCCGAGCTGCTCTACGTCCCCCAGGCGTCCGTGCCCGACCTCTCCGCCATCGACGCGCCGTCCGCGGCGGCCCGCGCGCGCTCCGTCCTGCGCGAGCTGCAGCGCCTGGAGCTGGAAGGACAGGACCGCGCCGTGGAGCTCGGCTCGGCCCGCGCGGACGACGCGAAGGAGCTCGACCGGCTCCCCGGGGCGCCCGTCCTGGTCGTCACGACCCGATTCTTCGCCGAGGGCCGCACCGCCGCGCTCTCCGTGGCCACGTACCGCGCGGACACCTGCCGCCTCACGTTCGGCGCGTCCGGCGGCGTCGAGATCCACCACGGTCCGGAACGCCGGGCGTCCTGAACGACGCACCGCCGCACCGCCACACCGCCCAGCGGTGTGGCGGATCAGCGGCGGGCCGTGACCGTACCCTCCACCGCGAACAGCTGCTCCTCGACATGGTCGAGGGCCAGCCGCAGCGCGCCCGTCGCGACCGCGGCCTCGCCGAGGAGGGACAGGGTCACCCTCGGGGGGCGCAGGCAGTAGCGCGACAGCTCCTGCCGCAGTGGCTCCAGTACGCCGTCCAGTCCGGCCGCCCAGCCGCCGACGACGACCAGCTCCGGGTCGAGGGCGAGGACCAGCGCCGCCACGTCGTGCACGAGCCGCTGGAGGAAGCGGTCGACGGCGGCCCGGGCCCGCTGGTCACCCTCGCGGGCCTGCGCGAAGACCTTGGCGACCGCCTGCTCGTCCAGCGGATGCAGCGGCTCGTCCGTGGTGGACAGCAGCGTCTCCGGGGTCACCTCGCGGCCCAGCAGGTGCAGCGCGCCGATCTCGCCGGCCGCCCCGCCGTACCCCCGGTGCAGCCGCCCCCCGATCAGCGCACCCGCACCCGGGCTGAGCCCGGCCAGCACCATCACGATGTCGTCGGACTCGCTGGCCGAGCCCTTCCAGTGCTCGGCGACGGCGGCTGCGTTGGCGTCGTTCTCCACGAGCACCGGGCACTTGAAGGAGCGACTCAGCCGCTCGCCCAGCCGCAGCCCCGTCCACTCGGGCAGCGCGGTGCCCAGCCGTATCGTTCCGTCCGCCTCGACGATCCCCGGCGTGCCGACGCCCACCGCCCGCAGGGAGCCGCGTGGCACCCCGGCCCGGCGCAACAGCTCGGTGACCGTGGTGCGCAGCCGCTCCAGACGGTCGTCCGCCGACGCCGTCTCGTCCACGTCCCTGGCCTGCGAGCCCAGCACCCTGCCGTCCAGGTCGGCGAGGAGCGCGGCCACGCGGTGCGCCCCTATCTCCAGGCCCAGCAGATGCCCCGCCTCCGCACGGAACCGGAACCGGCGCGCGGGCCGTCCCTGGCGCCGGGCAGCACCCTCCTCGGCCGCCTTCTCGACCACGAGACCGGCCGCGATGAGGTCCTCGACGACCCCCTCGACGGTCGGCCGGGACAGCCCGGTCACTCGCGTGACCTCCGTCAGCGTGGCGCAGTCCGTGGCACGCAGCGCGTGCAGCACCACCGCGGAGTTGATCCTGCGCAGCAGCGAGGGATCCCCGCCGGTCAACCGCCCCAACGTCCGTCCTCCCAGCTCGTGCGCGTGTGGGGCGGATCGTACTCGGCACGGTGAACTCCCGGCGAGTGCGATGGGTCACCTGTCCGCAGATGGCAGCCCGCCCACGGCCGGCGGCTGACTGCCGTCCGCCGGATCAGCCCGGTGCCACGAACCCCGACTCGTAGGCCGTGATCACCGCCTGTGTGCGGTCCCGGGCCCCCAGCTTCGCGAGGACCGAGCTCACATGTGACTTCACCGTCTCCGCCCCGACGACCAGCCGGGCCGCGATCTCCCCGTTCGACAGCCCGCGCGCCATCAGCCGCAGCACCTCGGCCTCGCGCTCGGTCAACCGGGCCCGCTCCAGCAGGTCCCGGGCCGCGCGGTTGCCCCCGTCGTCGCCGTACTCCGCCGCCAGCCGCCGAACGGACGCGGGGAACAGCAGCGACTCGCCCTCGGCGACCAGCCGCACAGCGTGCACGATCTCGGCGGGCCGGGCCCGCTTCAGCAGGAACCCGTCGGCGCCCGCGCGCAGCGCCTCGTACACGTACTCGTCGTTCTCGAAGGTCGTCACGACGACGATCTTCGGCGGATCGTCCACCGTCCGCAGCACCGCGCGCGTGGCCTCGATCCCGTCGAGGAGCGGCATGCGTACATCCATGGCGACCACGTCGGGCCGCAGCTGCCGGACCAGCGGGATCACCGCGGCCCCGTCGGCGGCCTCCCCGACGACCTCGATGTCGGGCTGCGCCTCGAGCACGGCCCGCAGACCCGCGCGGACCAGGGGTTCGTCGTCGACGAGGAGAACGGTGACCGGCATCCGGTCAGCCTAGATCAACCCAACGGCAGCTCGACATGCACCTGCCAGTCACCCTCGTGCGGGCCGGTGTGCGCGCGGCCGCCGAGGAGGGCCGCGCGTTCCCGTATCCCGCGCAGACCGCTGCCCCGGCCGGGCCCGGGTATGTCGGCGGTGAGCGGATTGCGGACCTCCAGGGCGAGGGAGTCCTCGGCGACTTCGATGCGGACCCGGACGGGGACGGATCCCGCGTGCCGCAGCACGTTGGTCAGCGATTCCTGCAGGATGCGGTAGCCCTCCCTGGACACCGGGCCGGGGACGGTCTCCAGCGGCCCCGCGAGATCGGCGTCGACCTTCGCCCCCGAGGCCCGCGCGGACTCCAGCAGCCGGTCGGCGTCCGTCAGCGTCGGCCGGTTGCTCACCGGCCGCTCCGACTCGCGCAGGATGCCCAACACCCGTTCCAGGTCCTCCAGGGCCGCCCGCCCGGTCTCCTCGATGGCACCCAGGGCGCGCTCGGTGAACGCGGGGTCGCCGGCCGCCCGTGCGGCGCCCGCCTGCACGACCGCGACGGTCAGCGCGTGACCGATGGAGTCGTGCAACTCGCGAGCGATGCGGGTGCGTTCGAGCAACTGCTCGGTGCGCTCCTCCAGCGTGGCGAGGCGCTCTGCGGCGGAGGGGCCGAGCAGCCGACGCGCGAGGGTGGTGACCAACTCGCCCAGGCCGACGACCGTGGCGTACAGCGCGATCAGTGGCAGCGGGGCGAGGAGGGCGTACGCCCAGTGCGGCTCCGAGACGGACAGCAGCGGATTGTCATCGGGGACATGCCCCAGGGCGGCCCCGGTCAGGTCCACGGTGAGGACCGGCAGCCACACGGTGGCGTAGCCGGCGGCCACGGACAGGGCCATGCGGGCCTCCAGCCACAGCATGGTGCGGAACCGGTCGCGCCACGTCGCCGACGGGATCGTGGAGATGCCCGAGTCCTCCTCACCGGGCGTCAGCAGCAGCTGTGCCTGCACGCCCTCGCCCTTGCGCACGCCCGGGACCAGCAGCCCCAGCGGAACGAGGACGAGCGCGGGCACCCACGGCTTGGACATGTCGATGAACAGCCACACGCTGACGATGAGCATCGGCACCCACAGGTGCAGCAAGCGCGTGTACGTCGTCCCCCGAAGCAGCGGGCGCAGGAAGCGGGCCATGGCGCCATCGTGGCACCCGCCACCGACAACGGACCTCCCCCGCACGGGGGAGGCGGTCTCCACCCGCGGGGGAGGCCCGGCTCCCGCTCCACCGGCCACGCTGCTGCCATGACCAGCATCGACGTCCAGGACCTCACCAAGGAGTACGGCACCCGACGAGCCGTGGACGACCTCACGTTCCGTGTCCTCCCCGGCCGCGTCACCGGCTTCCTCGGCCCGAACGGCGCCGGAAAGTCCACCACCATGCGGCTCGTGCTCGGCCTCGACCGGCCGACCTCGGGCTCCGCCACGATCGGCGGCCGCCCCTACGCCACCCTGAGCGAACCCCTGCGCCACGTCGGGGCGTTGCTCGACGCACAGGCCGCGCACGGCTCGCGCACCGGCCGCGACCATCTGCGCGCCCTCGCGGCGAGCAACCGTATCCCCGTCCGCCGGGTCGAGGAGGTGCTGGAGGAGACCGGCCTGGCACCGGCCGCGCGGCGCAGGGTGAGGACGTACTCCCTGGGCATGCGCCAACGGCTGGGCATCGCCGCCGCCCTGCTCGGCGACCCCGAGGTGGTCCTGCTCGACGAGCCCTCCAACGGCCTCGACCCCGAAGGCATCATCTGGATCCGACAGTTGCTGCGCCGGCTCGCGGGGGAGGGCCGCACGGTCCTGGTCTCCAGTCATCTCATGAACGAGACCGCCTCCTTCGCCGACCACCTCGTCGTCCTCGGTCGCGGCCGACTGCTCGCCGACACGCCGATGCGGGACTTCATCGACGCGCGCGTGCAGCCGCGCGTCCGGATCCGCACGACGGACGTCCCCGCGCTGGAGGACCTCCTCGCCCGGCACGGTCTGCACGCCGAGCGACACGAGGACGGCCACTGGACCGTGCAGCACGCGCGCGTGGACGACATCGGCCGACTGGCGTCCGGCGCGGGCCTGCCCCTTCTCGAACTGGCTGCCGAAGAGGGCACCTTGGAGCAGGCCTACCTCGACCTGACGACGACGGAAACCGAGTTCACCGCCCTTCCCCAGGAGGCCCGACGATGATGTTCGCCCCCGCTCTCCACTCGGAGTGGATCAAGATCCGTACCTTGCGCTCCCTGTGCGGCGCGCTGCTGGCGGTGTTCGCCGCGACCACGGCGTTCTCCGCGCTCGCCGGAGCCTCGGACACCTCCGACCCCGGTTTCGACCCGCTGTTCATGGCGCTGTCCGGGATCATCCCCGGCCAGATCGCCGCCGTCTCGTTCGGTGCCATGGCCGTGGCGTCGGAGTTCTCCGGGGGCGCGCTCCGGCTGACGCTCGCCGCGACGCCGCGCCGGGGACGGTGGTTCGCCGCGAAGGTGACCGCCATCGCCGTACCGGCCCTCGTCGTGGGACTGGCCACCACCCTCGCCGCCCTCATCGCGGCACGGGCCGGTCTCGGCGAGGCGGCGAGCGGACTCACGGTCGGTGAACAGGTGCGGGGTGTCGTGGGGGGCGGGGTGTATCTCATGCTGATGGCACTGTTCGCGGCCGGCCTCGCGGCTCTGCTGCGCAGCGGGACGGCCACGCTTTCCCTGCTGATCCCGTTCATCCTCGTCGTCTCGTTCGTGATCGGGGACGCGACCGGCACCGTCGCCGATTTCCTGCCCGACAAGGCCGGTCAGGTCGTCCTGTACGAGAGGCACGAAGGAACGCTGGGACCGTGGGCCGGCCTCGCGGTGACCGCGCTGTGGACGGCGCTCGCCCTGCTCGCCGGCGGCTGGAGCCTGCGTCGCCGGGACGCCTGACCACGACGGCCTTCTGACACCTCACCAATTGTCAGAGGTGGCCGGTTTACTGGAGGCATGAGCCCCGATCAGCACCTCGCCGGGATCGACCTGCTGGGCACCCAGGCGTTCCCGGCACAGCAGAGGTACGTCACCGCCGAGCTGGCGAGGAGCGTCGGTCTCACGGCCAAGGACCCCGCGGAGCGGATCACGGAGGCGGAGCGGTTCCACGACGACAGAGAGGACGCGGCCCGGATCCTGGCCGACGGCTGGGGCGCACCGGAACACATCGGCCTGCAGACGATACGGCTGCGGACGGCGACGGAGGAGATACCCGAACCCTGGGCCCGGCTCAGCCTCACCATGGCCGACGCCTACCTCTGGGAGCTGCGGGCGCACGGCCGTTGGGCGGTTCTCGGCGTGGCCGACGTCGACCCTGACGACGAGATCCAACTCCTCCTCGTCGTCACCGACATGGACCCGCCCTGACGGGTACCGGCACAGACCCGCCCTGACAGCCGGCTACTCCTGCGCCGACTCCCGCAGCCGGGCGAACTCCTCGGCCATCGTCGCCGCCGTCCAGTGCGCGTTCAGCCCACTGGGATTGGGCAGTACCCACACGCGCGTGCCCCCGATGACCCGCTCCTGCGGCCCCACACGGGCCTTCCGGTCATCGAAAGCGGCCCGGTAAGCGGTGACGCCCACGACCGCCAGCCAACGGGGCCGCAACCGCGCCACCTTCTGCGCGAGCCGCCGCCCGCCCTCCCGGTACTCCTCCGCCGTGAGTTCGTCGGCCCGGGCCGTGGCCCGCGCGACCACGTTGGTGATGCCGAGCCCGTACGACAACAACTCCTGCTGCTCCGAGGGCTTCATGAGCCTCGGAGTGAAGCCGGACAGATGCAGCACCGGCCAGAACCGGTTCCCGGGGCGGGCGAAGTGGTGACCCGTCGCCGCTGTCATCAGGCCGGGGTTGATGCCACAGAACAGCACGCTGAGGCCGTCCGCGACGACGTCCGGTACGAGACGGTCGCGGGCGGCCTCCAGCTCCGCCGGGGTGAAGCGCGTCAGAGGATCGCTCCGGGGGTGTAGCCCGCGGCCTCCGGGTGCCGCTTGACGATCTCCTCGATACGGCCGACGACGACGCCGACCTGGTCGGCGGCCGCGCCCGTGAAGGACAGCTTGTCGGCCATGAGGGCGTCCAGCTGCGCGCGGTCGAGCGGGATGCGCTCGTCGGCGGCGAGCTTGTCGAGCAGCTCGTTGCGCTCGGCGCCCTGCTCGCGCATCGCCAGCGCGGACGCGACCGCGTTCTCCTTGATCGCCTCGTGCGCGAGCTCACGCCCGACACCCGCGCGCACCGCGCCCATCAGCACCTTGGTGGTGGCGAGGAACGGCAGGTAGCGGTCCAGCTCGCGGGCCACGACCGCCGGGAAGGCGCCGAACTCGTCGAGCACCGTCAGGAAGGTCTCCAGCAGACCGTCGAGCGCGAAGAACGCGTCCGGCAGCGCGACCCGGCGCACCACCGAGCAGGACACGTCGCCCTCGTTCCACTGGTCACCCGCCAGCTCACCCGTCATCGAGGCGTACCCACGCAGGATGACCATCAGGCCGTTGACGCGCTCGCAGGAGCGCGTGTTCATCTTGTGCGGCATCGCGGAGGAACCGACCTGGCCCGGCTTGAAGCCCTCGGTGACCAGCTCGTGGCCCGCCATCAGCCGGATCGTCTTCGCCAGCGACGACGGCGCGGCCGCCAGCTGCACCAGCGCGGTCACGACCTCGTAGTCCAGCGAGCGCGGGTAGACCTGGCCCACCGACGTGAACGCCTGCGAGAAGCCCAGGTGGTCGGCGATCCGCTGCTCCAGCTCCGAGAGCTTCGACGCGTCCCCGCCGAGCAGGTCCAGCATGTCCTGCGCCGTGCCCACCGGGCCCTTGATACCGCGCAGCGGGTAGCGGCCGAGCAACTCCTCGACCCGCCCGTACGCCACGAGCAGTTCGTCGGCGGCGGTCGCGAAGCGCTTGCCGAGGGTGGTGGCCTGCGCGGCGACGTTGTGGGAGCGGCCGGCCATGACCAGCTCGCCGTACTCACCGGCGAGCTTGCCCAGCCGGGCGAGCACGGCCACCGTACGGTCGCGGACCAGCTCCAGGGAGAGGCGGATCTGCAGCTGCTCGACGTTCTCCGTGAGGTCGCGGGACGTCATGCCCTTGTGGACCTGCTCGTGCCCGGCGAGGTCGTTGAACTCCTCGATCCGCGCCTTCACGTCGTGCCGGGTGATCTTCTCGCGCTCGGCGATGGAGGCGAGGTCGACCTGGTCGAGGACGCGTTCGTAATCGGCGAGCGCGTCGTCGGGAACCTCGATCCCGAGGTCCTTCTGGGCCCGCAGCACGGCGAGCCAGAGCCGCCGCTCCAGCTTCACCTTCTGCTCGGGGGACCAGAGCGTGGCGAGCTCGGCGGAGGCGTACCGTCCGGCGAGAACGTTCGGGATGCGGGGCTTGGCGGGCGCAGGAGTCACGTGTACGGAGTTTACCCATCGTCCACGGTGGTCCATAACCGTCTACAGAGTGTGAGAACGTCCAGGTCAGAGGATTCGCGGACGGTCTGTGGTTCTCGCGATCCCCAGACGCGGGGGCCGGGCGCCTACAGCCAGTCGGCCAGCACTTCACGAAGGTGGAAGCCCTCGCCTCGCAGGAACAGGGCCGGGATCTCGACATCAGGGCTGCAGGCCGCCAGCTCCTCGCCCTCTTCCTCGTCGATGCCGCCGGTTCCCCCGGCCTGGATGACGAACGGCTTGTCGTCCGGGGCGTCGCCGGGCCGCTGCTGCCACTCGAACCCGTGGGAGCGAACGAACACCTCACCGAAGTACCAGTAAGCCACCTGCAGCCACGGCTCATCCGCCGCCTCCGCGGCCTTGACCTCCTCGTAGGAGGAGTAACGGTCCCGGATCGCCTGTTCCAGGCGGTCGAGGGACTCCATGCGAAAGGTCCATCCGCCGCCGGTCTCCTGCTCGCCGGTCTCCTGCTCCCACGTGGAGAAATCGGCCCGGCGCGCCGCAAGCCAGTTCTGCAGGCGAGGGTTGCCGGTCCACTCGTTGATCTCACTCCCGGTCATGGCACGGGAGCATACGCACGCCTGACACCGGGCCGGTAACGATCCGGCTTCCAGGCGGAGTTGACGTGTGCATACCGTGATTCCGGTGTGAGGAGGTGAAGTTGGCCCCTAGTGTGTGGGCTCGGCGGGACCAACGACCACGGGGGCCCTGGTCCGCCGAGCGGCACTCCAGAATCTGTTTCTGGGCCCCTCACGGGAGAACCACGTGAGCCACCCCATACCCAAGCGTCGCGAGCGCAGATTGCTGCGTATCGCGGTCGTGCTCGCCTGCGCGGGCGTCATGACCGCCGGAGGACTGCCCTCGTTGACCGGCGAGGCCGAGGCCAGACCGCCCCGCAAGGGCAAGCCGTGCCAGGAACTGTTCGACCTGACCGGCGACCCGGCACCGGACGGCTCCCTTCCCTGGGAGAACGACCGGGACAACGTGCGGGCCGCGATGGACTGGGACAGCTACCTCTACTCCAACCCGCGTCAGGCCATGGACGGCCTGAACGACCACCTTCCCGCCGACCCGGACGAGCGGAAGAAGTACCTCGACGGCATCGGCACCGACTACAAGAAGTACAAGGAGGGCACCCCCGAGCGGGTGTTCGCCCGGTACAACAACAACCAGCAGTTCGGCAAGCGCAAGGCCGCCTCGTTCCAGGAGTACCTGGACGACTTCTACATCGGCACCTACGCCAACAACCGGCGCGGCGACGCCTTCCACCGCAAGCTGGTCCAGGACCTGAAGCTGCTCGGGCCGGACTGGATCTGTGAGGAGGAGATCGAGGTCACCGACCCCAGGACCGGCAAGAAGGTCATCCGACGCCTGGACGCGGTCAACTACAAGACCAAGGAGTTCGTGGAGGCCAAGGCCGGAGGCGCCCACGACTCCCGGCAGAACAACTCCACCCGCGGCCTCATGCAGGACCCGCGCTTCAAGGACTTCCGGATGCGCTACGCCTTCGGCGCCTACCAGCTCGAGGACGACACCAAGCGCCTCATGGGCCAGTACCGCGAGGAGTTCGGACGCGATTCCCGAGGCCGGGCACGCCTGACCACCTACAAGCACGTGTCCACCGGCACGCCCGACTACACCCCGGGCAATTACAGCAAGAAGAACACCACCTTCACGCCGCCCGGCTCCGGCACCTCGTCCCGCGGCGGCGCGACCGACAACGTCAACCGGTCCGCCCCGACCCCGCTGGACGCGAAGCGGCAGCAGGAGCGGGCCCGCGCCCTCGACCCGGGCGGCAACCGTGTGCGCACCCCGGGCGGCATCGACTTCACCAGCCTCGAACTCCGCTACGTCGGAAAGCCCGTCAAGGGCAAGGGCGTCGACTACGCGTTCAGCGCGAACAAGGCCCCCGAGTCCAACCCCGGATGGGGCGGCCAGGCGAAGGCCGACATGTCCTCCGACGCCTTCTTCACCTGGCTCGCGCTCACCCCGGACAAGTTCTGGGTGAACCTCAACCCGGACCAGCCCGACACGATCATGGACGAGAAGTTCGCGTCCACCGACGCCGGGCGTGTTCTCCTGGAGGCCGACCTCCAGCTCAAGCACGACTTCTTCAAGGCGATGGACCCCAAGACCGACGTGGGCAAGCGGGCATGGGACGGCCTGGCCAAGCGCAACGGGTGGCCCTGCCTGCACTCCGGCCGGAACTGGATCGAGCCCAAGCCGGCGCAGGTCCGCGAGCAGGACGGCGGCATCTACATCCTGGACGCCCCGCTGAAGCTCCTGACCGCGCCCATGGACATCAACACTCCGGGTCCGGGTGGCGGTGAGGGCTGCGACCTGACGAAGGCCGAGATCGAGCACAACGAGGGCGTCCTGAAGGCCACGGTCGTCCCGCTCGTCGAGAAGTGGATCAACACCGCCCCCGAGTACGCCGACCTGCGCCGCGTCTACACCGCCCGCGTCGCCGCCGAGTGGGTGCGCCTCCAGGACGCCCAGGCCCCCACCGACTACCGCAAGATCATCAACAGCAACGACGTGAAGTCGTGGCCGCTGCGAGCTCCCCACCAGGGCTGGAAGAAGACCGACGTCTACAACAAGTACGTCAAGATCTTCAAGGAGGGTGAGTTCAAGTACGAACTCACCAAGGGCCAGGAGGTGTGGGTCATCACCGTCGGCGGTGTCGACTTCTCCAAGGCGCCCAAGAGCAACGTCACCAGCACGCGTTTCCGTACCGAGCACCCCAACCTGCCTCGCACCACGCAGATCAGCGTCCAGGCCATGACCGACGACGCCGAGAACGACAACCTGCTGTTCCTCGGCGGGAACACCGCGGGCCGTGCCGGTGACGGCAAGCCGGACCCGACGCCGACACCGACCGAGCCGGACCCGACGCCGACCGGGCCGGGCGACGACCCGTCGACGCCGACACCGACGCCGGCACCTTCGACGCCCGCCCCGGGCCCGTCCCAGACCGGCGGAAACACCCAGCCGCCGGCGAACCAGCCGGACCCGGACGGTGGCCTCGCCGACACCGGCTCCGACACCCCCGTCGGCCTGATCGTCTCCGCCGCCGCCGCCCTCGCCGCCGCGGGCGCGGCTCTGGTGTGGTGGATGCGCCGCCGCAAGGCCGCGGCCGAGTGACCTGACCGCGATCCACACGCACAACGAGAAGGACCCCACCCCCGGCGACCCCGGGGGTGGGGCCCTCCCGCATGTCCGCTACGACGCCCCGCGGGAGGCGCCTACCCGGGGGCCTCGGCCAACTCCGCCAGCACCCCCGCATGGCACAGCTCCGTCGGGGTGTCGTAGGCGAACGGGTTGTACAGCGGATGCCGGGGGAGGTCCCAGCCTCCCATGGTCCAGCGGCGGCCGACGTAGACGACGTCCGCGGGGGCGTCTTCCAGTCGGGGGCCGTACTCGTGGAGGCGGCCCCCGACGTGGATCACCCGCGTGGCCATGGCGGATTACGCCGCCGGGCCCTCGTAGGGCAGCAGCTCGGGCCGCTTCGGCGGCAGCCCGTCGCCGGAGGAGCGGCCCGTGAGGCGGCGGACGATCCACGGCAGCAGGTACTGCCGGGCGAACCGGGCGTCCGCCACGCGCCGCATGACCCAGCCCGGCGGCAGGGTGGCCGGCATGGGCGCGTGCCAATCGGCGTCCTCGGGGTCGTATCCGAGCCCCTGCCACACCGCCTCGGCGACCCGCCGGTGGCCCTCGGCCGTCAGGTGCAGCCGGTCCACGTCCCACATGCGCGGGTCGCCGAGCGAGGGAGCCGCGTACAGGTCGACGACGAGCGCGCCGTGCCGGGCGGCGAGGTCGTCGACGCAGGCGAACAGTTCCTCCATGCGCGGCCGGAACCGCTCCAGGACCGGGCCCTGCCGGCCCGGGCTGCGCATCAGCACCAACTGCTTGCAGGAGGGGGCGAGCCGCTCCACGGCCTCCGTCAGCAGGTCCCGCACCCGGACCATGTCGCACTTGGGGCGCAGCGTGTCGTTCAGGCCGCCGACGAGGGTGATCACGTCGGCGCCCATCGCGGCCGCCACCGGCACCTGCTCGTCGACGATCTGCCCGATCAGCTTCCCGCGCACCGCGAGGTTGGCGTACCGGAAGCCGGGCGTGCGGGCGGCCATCCGGGCCGCGAGGAGATCCGCCCAGCCCCGGTAGGTACCGTCGGGGAGCAGGTCCGACATTCCCTCGGTGAAGGAGTCGCCGATGGCGACCAGGCTGGTGTGTGAGGGGTGCGTGGAGTTCGTGGCGTTCGTCTGCATGGCGTCAGAGATGGTATCCCGAGGCCCATACCCATCGGTCGGTCGGCCCGCTTCTCCGAACCGCCCCAGCACCGACGGCCTCAGCACCGCCCCGCCTCAGCCCCTCACGCCCGCTGCCCGAACAGCTCCCGCAGCACGTCCTCCATGGTCACCAGGCCGGCCAGGCGGCCGTCGGAGCCCAGGACGGCCGCAAGGTGCGTTCGGCTGCCGCGCATCGCCGTGAGGACGTCGTCCAGGGGAGTGGTCTCCCGCACGCGCGCGATGGGCCGCATGTCCCGCAGCCGGAACGCCATGTCCCGGGGCGAGGCGTCCAGGGCGTCCTTCACGTGCAGGTAGCCCACGATCCGGCGCCCCTCGTCCACGACGGGGAAGCGGGAGAACCCGAACTCGGCCGACAGCCCCTCCAGCCCCTCCGGTGTGACACCCACGCGCGCGTAGACCACGCGTGCCAGCGGAACCACCACATCGCGCACGGGGCGCCGGCCCAGCTCCAGGGCGTCGCGCAGCCGCTCCTGCGCCCGGTCGTCGATGAGGCCGGCCTCGCCCGCGTCCTTCACGATCTGGGCCAGCTCGGCGTCCGAGAACGTCGCTGTGACCTCGTCCTTCGTCTCGATCCGCATCAGCTTGAGCAGGCCGTTGGCGAAGGCGTTGATCGTGAAGATCACCGGGCGCAGGCCACGGGACAGCGTGACCAGCGGCGGGCCGAGCATCAGGGCGCTGCGCACGGGTTCGGCCAGCGCGATGTTCTTCGGCACCATCTCGCCGAGGAGCATGTGCAGATACGTCGCCAGTGCCAGGGCGATCACGAACGACACCGCGTGACCGGCGCTCGCGGGCACGCCCACCGCGTGGAACACCGGCTCCAGCAGATGCGCGATCGCGGGCTCCGCGACCACACCGAGCACCAGGGTGCACAGCGTGATCCCGAGCTGCGCGGCCGCCATCAACGCGGACACGTGCTCCAGGCCCCACAGCACGCTCTTGGCACGCCGGTCGCCCTGTTCGGCGTACGGCTCGATCTGGGAGCGCCGTACGGAGATCAGCGCGAACTCGGCGCCGACGAAGAAGGCGTTGACGACCAGGGTCGCCAGGCCGATCAGCAGTTGTACGGCGGTCACCGGCCGACCTCCTTGTCGTCGCCCGGCGTGGGGGCGTCGTCCGTCTCGAGGGCGTCGTCGAGCGGTGCGTGCAACAGGACGCGCGCGGCGCGGTGGCCGGAGGCGTCCACGACCTCCATGCGCCAGCCCGTGACCTCCCGGACGTCACCGACGGCCGGTATGCGGCCGAGTTCCGTGGCGACGAGACCGGCCAGCGTCTCGTACGGCCCCTCGGGCGGCCGTAGACCCACGCGCGCGAGTTGGTCCATGCGCGCGGCGCCGTCGGCCGAGTACACGGCGCGGCCGTGCTCGTCCGTGCCGGCCGGGGCCAGGTCGGAGATCTCGTGCGGGTCGTGCTCGTCGCGCACCTCGCCGACGACCTCCTCGACGATGTCCTCCAGCGTCGCCACCCCGGCCGTGCCGCCGTACTCGTCGATGACCACGGCCATCGTGCGCTTGCCGGACAGCCGGTCCAGGAGCCGGTCCACGGTCAGCGACTGCGGCACGAGCAGCGGCTCGCGCATCATCTCGGCGACCGACACGCGCGGCCGGTGCTCCGCGGGCACCGTCAGCACGTCCTTGACGTGGGCCGTGCCGACCACCGAGTCGAGGTTGCCGCGGAAGACGGGGAAGCGGGACAGGCCCGTCGCCCGCGTCGCGTTCGCCACGTCCTCGCAGGTCGCCTGGGCGTCGAGGGCGATGACCTGCACGCGCGGAGTCATCACGTTCCCGGCGGTCAGGTCGGCGAGGTTCAGGGTCCGTACGAACAGTTCGGCGGTGTCCGCCTCCAGGGCGCCCTGCTTGGCGGAGTGCCGGGCCAGGGCCGCCAGTTCCTGCGGTCCGCGCGCGGAGGCCAACTCCTCGGCGGGCTCTACGCCCATGCGGCGCACCACGCGGTTCGCCGTGTTGTTGAGGTGGGTGATGAAGGGGCGGAAGGCCGCGCTGAACCAGCGCTGTGCGTTGCCCACCCGCTTGGCCATGGCCAGCGGCGCGGAGATCGCCCAGTTCTTGGGCACGAGCTCGCCGACGACCATCAGGAAGACGGTCGACAGGGCCGTACCGAGCACCAGGGCGATCGACGACGAGGCCCCCTCCGGGATGCCCATGGCCTCCAGTGGGCCCGCGATCAGCTTGGCGATCGACGGCTCGGCGAGCATACCGACGACCAGGTTGGTGACGGTGATGCCGAGCTGGGCCCCGGAGAGCTGGAAGGTCAGGTTCCGTACGGCCTTGAGGGCGCCCGAGGCACCGCGCTCGCCGCGCTCCACCGCCCGTTCGAGTTCGCCGCGCTCGACGGTGGTCAGCGAGAACTCGGCCGCGACGAAGGCACCGCAGGCGACCGACAGCAGGATCGCCACCAGGAGCAGCAGCACTTCGGTCATCGGGTCACCTCCGTCCCAGGATCGGACAGGGCAGGAAGGAACGCGCGATGTCGCGTACTGGGAGGCTCGCCCATGGGCGGACGCTCACACCTTTCTTCGGGTTTCTTCGGGTTTCATCAGGTTCAGCGGGTTCATCGGGAGGAACGGACGCGGTGACTGGATGACTGGACTCCCCCCTCGATAGTAAAGGATCGGCAAAGCGATCAGTCGGTCAGGTGCTTCACCCAGCGGCGCCACCGCTCCTCTGGCGCGTACCCCGCTGCGCGCCACGCATGATGCGCGGTCTCGTTCCGCGTGAGCACCATCGCGTCCCCACGGCGTCCGCCCAGTCCCACGAAGCGCTCCTCCGCCGCGGCGAGCAGGGCCGACCCGATCCCCTGGCGGCGGCGCCCCGGATGCACCGCCAGCCGGTACAGATGGCAGCGCCACCCGTCGAAGCCCGCGATCACCGTGCCCACCAGTTCGCCACCGCTCTCGGCGAGGATCAGCGCATCGGGGTCACGGGCGACCAGCCGCTCCACGCCCTCCCGGTCGTCGCTGATGCTCGTGCCTTCCGCGGCCGTCTTCCAGAAGGCCAGCACGGTGTCGAGGTCGTCGGGCGTCGCAGCCCGTATCCGCAGATCAGACATGCGGATGATCACATCACGGGCGGCCGGCCCGGGTGCGGAATTCCAGCATCCGGACGACCACCCACCCCACCCCTCACAGGCCTCGCAACTTCGCCAGCACCGGCGCGAACGCCTCCATGTACGGCTCCAGCACGGTGAGGTAGGTGAACCCGTACCGCTCCCGCTGCGCGAGAACCTGCGAGACGATCTCGTCCAGAGTGCCGACGAGCAGGAGGGGCAGCTCCAGCGCCTGCTCCAGCGTCAGGTCCGGCACCCGCTCCAGGAGCGGCCGGACCGCGCCCTCACGGTCCTCGGTGACGGCGACCATCTGCAGGAGCAGGTTCAGTTCCGCCGCCTCCTCGCGGCCCTCGGCCAGCCGCCGGTAGAGCGCCACCCGCTCGTCGAGTTCGTCCGCCGTGATCGGCGCCAGCCCCGTGGCGCTCTCCGGCGCCGGGCGCGCGCCCGTGAACGCCGCGATGTCGGCGTGCTCGGCGGTCAGCCGCAGCATGCGGTCGCCGTTGGCGCCGATCAGCAGGGGCACCCGGGGCCGCAGCCGCTCCAGCTCCTCGACCGTGCGCCGCAGATGGTCCACCCGCTCGCCCGGCGACCCCCATGGCAGCCCTGCCGCCTCGTGCTCCGCCCGTACGTACCCGGTGCCCAGCCCGAGTTCGAGACGCCCACCCGTCAGCGCGTTCGTCGTCGCCACCTCGCGGGCCAGCAGCGCCGGGTTCCAGAAACCCGCGTTGAGCACGAACGTGCCCAGGCGCGGTCGCTCGGTGGCCTCGGCGGCGGCGACCAGGGCGGGGAACGGCGCCGGCATCCCCAGATGGTCGGGGACCAGAAGCACGTCGTAGCCGAGTTCCTCGACCCGCCGGCACTTGGCGCGCCACTCCTCGGCGGGCGCGAGCTCGATCAGACTGGCTCCGAAGCGGAACGGACGCGGCATGAACTCTCCTCGGCGACAAGCGACTTGAGCCTCCGCCGCGATTCCATCACTCGTGCGCGATCGCCGCCAGCACATTCATGCGGGATGCACGCAACGCCGGGAGCAGTGCCGCCACCACGCCCACGACCGCCGAGCCGATGACGACCGCGACGATCGTGCCCCAGGGGACCGCCAGCGCTTTCATGCCCTGCAACGCCAGCACCTGCTGGGTGCACACGCCCCACACCAGTCCCAGCGCCAGTCCCAGGACCGCGCCGAACACCGCGATCACCACCGACTCCAGCCGGATCATCCGGCGCAGTTGCCGGCGGGCGAGCCCGATGGCCCGTAGCAGCCCGATTTCCCGGGTGCGCTCCACGACCGACAGGGCGAGGGTGTTGACCACGCCGAGCACGGCGATGACGATCGCCAGCCCGAGCAGCGCGTACACGAGGTAGAGCAGCACGGCGATCTGGTCGTGGACGAGCTCCTTGTAGTCGGCCTGGTCGCGCACCTGGACCTGCGGATACGGGTCGAGCGTCTTCTCCAGGCGGGGGCGCAGCTGGTCGGCGTTCGTGCCGGGGGCCGCGTTCACGTACAGCGCGGAGTCCTGGCCGCCCGGCACGTACTTCTCGACGGTCGCGAGCCCGAGGAACAGCCCGCCCTGCATGCCGAAGCCGTCGGCGGCGTCCTGGTCGGTGAGCGCGCCCACCTTCAGCGAGGTCCGGCGGTCGCCGGGGAACTCGACCGGGAGCACACTGCCCAGCCGCACGCGGTGGTCCCTGGCGAAGTCGACGTCCATGCCGATCGCGCCGCCCGCCAGCGCCGCCGCCGAGTCGCCCTCGGCGTAGGTGACATGGGCGACGTCGTCGACCTGGTCGTCGTAGCCGGAGGCCGTCGTCTCGACGCGCTTGCCGTCCGGCAGGCGTACGGCGAGCGGCGCGAACCGCTGCCGTACGACGAGGCCGACGCCGTCCGTGTCACGCACCGCGTCCGTGACCTCCTGGGAGAAGGGGGTGAAGTTGGCGTTCTGGATGACGAAGTCGGCGCCCAGCGTCTTGTCGATCTGCTGGTCGAAGGACCTGGACATCGAGGCGCTCGCCACCGACATGCCGCCCACCAGCGCGAGGCCCACCATGAGCGCGGCGGCGGTGGCGCCGGTACGGCGGGGGTTGCGCAGGGCGTTGCGCTGGCTCATCCGCCCGACGGAGCCGAACAGCGCGGGGAAGCCCGCGCCGAGCACCCGGATCACCGGACGTACCAGCAGCGGGCCCGCGACGACGGTCGCGATCAGCGTGAGGACGACGCCGAGCCCCAGCAGGGACGCGGCCGACGCCGTCTTCGAGGCGGCGGCGCAGCCCGCGAGCGCGGCCACACCGGCCGCCCCCACGACCGAGCCGACCACCGCGCGCACCTTGAGCGGACGGCCCACGCCGGCGACCTCGGCGTCCGAGAGGGCCGCCATCGGTGACACGCCCGCCGCGCGCCGGGCCGGCAGGTAGGCGGCCACGAAGGTGACGCCCAAGCCGACCACGTACGCCGACACCGGGGTCACCCAGCCGATGACCATCTCGGCGGCGTTCAGGTTCATGCCGAAGACACCCATGAGCTCGATCAGCCCGGCCGCGAGCCCTATGCCGGCCGCCAGGCCCAGTGTCGAGCCGACCAGCCCGAGCAGGACCGCCTCGGTGAGCACGGAGCGCCGCACCTGACGCCGGTCGGCGCCGAGCGCCCTGAGCAGCCCGAGCTCGCGGGTGCGCTGCGCGATCAGCATCGAGAAGGTGTTGACGATCAGGAAGACGCCCACCAGGACGGCGATCCCGGCGAAGCCCAACATCACATACTTGATGACGTCGAGGAACCCGCCGAGGTCCTCGGCGGCCGACTTGGCCTGCTCGTCGGCGGTCTTCACGTCGTAGGTCCCGCCGCCGTCGAGCGCGGCGTCGACGCGGCCTTTCAGCTCGGTGTCGGTCACGCCCCGCGCCGCGTCCACGGAGATGCCGGTGGCCTGCTCCGCCGAGCCCAGCAGCTGCTTCCCCGCGGTCTTCGGGTCGAGGAACACGAGGGCGGCGCCCGGGTTGGTCGTCCGGAAGGTGGCGATGCCGACGATCTCGACCTTGAAGGAGCCGGGCTGTGCCATCACCGTGAGCGTGTCGCCGATCCCGAGGTGCTTCTTGTCGGCGGTGTCCGCGTCGAGAAGGGCCTCACCGGCGCCGCGCGGGGCGTGGCCGGACGTCAGGCTCACCGGGCTGCGGTCGGTGGGGTTCCAGTCGGTGGCGATGGTGGGCGCGCCCGTGGTCGGCCCGACCGACTTGTTCTCGCTGTCGACCACGGTGATGTTCTCGACGCCCACGTCCGGGTGGGCCGCCGCGACCCCGTCGACCCGCGCCAGGCGCCCGGCGAGAGAGGCGGGCAGGGTCTGCACCGCGCCGGTCGGCACGGACGACTTCAGGTCCTGCCTCGGCTCGACCGTCACATCGGCCGAGGTGGAGGCGAAGAGCCGGTCGAAGGTACGGGTCACCGTGTCGGAGAAGATCAGGCTGCCCGCGACGAACGCCACGGACAGCACGACGGCCAGCGCCGACAGCATCAGGCGCCCCTTGTGGGCGAGGAAGCTCCGCAGCGTCGCCTTCAGCACGGGGTCAGGCCTCCTCGGCGGCGGGCCGCACGCCGTTTCCGCCGGACGCGTCGAACGGGCCGCGGGTCACGTCGAACAGCTTCATGCGTTCCAACACGGCCTCCGCCGTCGGCCGTTCCATCTCGTCCACGATCCGCCCGTCCGCCAGGAAGAGCACCAGGTCGGAGTGGGCGGCCGCGCCCGGGTCGTGGGTGACCATGACGACGGTCTGCCCGAGCCGGTCGACGGCCTCCCGCAGGAAGGACAGCACCTCAAGACCGGCACGCGAGTCCAGGTTGCCGGTCGGCTCGTCCGCGAAGATCAGCTCCGGGCGCGAGGCGAGGGCCCGGGCGCAGGCGACCCGCTGCTGCTGGCCGCCGGAGAGCTGGGACGGCCGGTGCTTGAGCCGGTCGCGCAGCCCCAGCGTGTCGATGACCTGGTCCAGCCACTTCTGGTCGGCTTTCTGGCCCGCGATGTCCATCGGCAGGGTGATGTTCTCCACCGCGTTCAGCGTCGGGATCAGGTTGAACGACTGGAACATGAACCCGATCCGGTCCCGCCGCAGCCGGGTCAGCTCCCGGTCCTTCAGCCCGGTGATCTCGGTGTCGCCGAGCCACACCTGTCCCGCCGAGACCGTGTCGAGCCCCGCCAGACAGTGCATGAGCGTGGACTTCCCGGAGCCCGACGGGCCCATGACCGCGGTGAAGCGGCCGCGCGCGACGTCCACGTCGACCGAGTCCAGGGCGAGCACCGTCGTCTCGCCCGAGCCGTACGCCTTGGTCAGACCGCGGGCGCGGGCCGCGATCCCGTCGGCCGCGGCCAGACCGGGGGCGTGCTCCGCAGCAGGTGTGGACAAGGCTGCCTCCTCGCTCGCGTGGACGTGCCGAATCCCTGTCCCAGCCGAGAGTAGTGTGACCGGGCCCACACTCGCCCCCCGAATACCGAACACGGTCGGCCCTTGCCGTGCTAGCACTCCGGCGCTAGCGTCGAGGTATGGCGAAGACTCAGCTGAATGTGCGCGTCGACGAGGGCACTGCCCGCGCGGCCCGTGAACGCGCCCTCGCGCGCGGCATGAGCGTCAACCGCTACATCGAAGAGCTGGTCAGACAGGACACCGGAGAGGTCGGCCACACCTTCGTGGAGGCCGCCGCCGACTTCATGAAGCAGTACGAGACGGTGTTCGCCGAGGAGTTCGGCACGACCACCGATCTGAAGACCGACCTGAAGACCGACCGTGAGGGTCGCGGCTGATCCCTTGAGCAACCTCGAGATCGATCTCGCCTGGCTGTTGATGCTCGCCGAACAGAAGATGCCGGGGGATCCCCAGGTCACCGACTGGGGTGCCCTCGTCGCCGCCGTCGCACGCCACCGCGCCGAGATCTTCGACGTCCCCGTCTATGACTCCCCGCACGCCCGCGCCGCAGCGCTGCTCCAACTCCTCGTCAACGTCCCGGCGTTGGAGCGATCCAACGCCCTCTTCGCCTCCGCCGTCGCTTACGCCTTCCTCGTGGCCAGCGGCCTGAAGGTGGCCACCTCGCCGGAACAGGTGCGTGACCTGGCCCGACTGGTGAAGAGCGGCGAGGCGTCCGTCCACGACATCGCGCACGAGCTGCGCCAGTGGACCGTGTGAATCACGCCTCCTCGTCGGGGCACCACGCGGTGCCCAGCACACAGTACGAGGAGGGCAGCTTCGGCCCCTTCTCCGGCATCAGCATCCGCCGGTAGGGGCCGAGCTCGAAACCGGCGTCCCGCAGCGCGGCGACCGGGTCCCGGCTCAGGTGGCAGCCGCCGCTCAGTGGTGGCCAGAGGGTGCGGTCCAGGGCCCTCTGGGTGAACGTCATCGCCCGCCCGCCGCCCCTGCCGTGCTCGAAGAACCGGACCGTGCCGCCGGGCCGCAGCACCCGCCGCATCTCGCCGAGGGCCCGCGGCACGTCCCGCACACTGCACAGCACCAGCGACACGACCACCGCGTCGAACGCCTCGCTCTTCACCGGCAGCGCCTCCGCCGCACCCGGCACCACGTCGACCGGCACCTCGGCGCGCCGGGCCGCGTCCAGGGCCAACTTCCGCAGCAGTGGTTCCGGTTCGATCGCGACGACCTCCGAGACGGCCCGCGGATAGTGCCGGAAGTTCAGCCCGTTGCCCGCGCCGATCTCCAGCACCCGGCCGGAGAGCCCGGCCAGTAGCCGCTCCCGCACGGCACCCAGACCGCCCCGGGTCTCGGCGGCCACGCTGACCCGGGCGTAGCAGCGCGCGAACAGCGGGTGGTGGACGGGCCCCCGGGACGCCTTACGGGCACCGACGGACAACGGCATCGCGACCTCCCGGACCGGACGGGTCTGGCCTTCTACCGCGATTGTCCCCCGTACGGGCCCGCCCCACCCCCGCTGCCCTCTCATGCGACGAAGTCGCGGACCTGCTCGTAGATGCCGTGGTCGTTGTTCATGTCCTGGTGCTCGACACATCCGACACCGACGTTGGTCGCGCCGCTCAGCAGGGCCGACGAGTCCGGGTCGATCGCCGCGTCGCAGTTCGACCAGTAGCTGGCGTACGTCACGCTGCCCGGCGTCTCGTCGCCGGAGTTGAGCGCGGTGAGGAACGCACTGCCCGTGTTCATCTCTCTGCACGACGTGTACAGCCACCCGCACAGCGAGGCGACGGAGGTGCCGTGGTTCGTCCCGGCGACGGAGACGAAGTCGTCCACGTACGCCGTCCCGCCCAGGTTCTTGAGGTAGTAGCGGCCGCTCAGTGCGCCCATGGAATGGATCACGATGTCGACCTTCGCCGCACCGGTCTGCGCCAGCACGCTCTGCACCTTGGTCGCCAGCTGACGGGCCGTGGTCGTGTTCGACTGACCCCAGTCGTACGACCAGGCGAACAGCTCGGAGGAGGAGTAGCCGTCGGCCTTGAAGTCGGCGATCCAGTCGTTCCAGCTGCTCGACGAACTGCTGATGCCGTGGACGAACACGACGGGGTGGTGGCTCGCCGCGTGAGCGGAGGGCGCGGACAGGGAGAGGGACAGAAGGAGCGATGCGGCCACGGCCGAGAGTGCCGTGGCGATGCGACGCTTGTGGCGCTGCATGGTGCCTCCTGACATGTGGGGTGTTCAGGAGTGTCGGAGTGGGTCTACGCGCGCCGCATCGGTGTAATCGCCGGTCTTTACGTGTCAATTAACCCGCGAGTAACGTCGATGCCGTGGTGACTCCGGTGAACCCCCCACCTCTGGACCGCACTTCGCCACCGCCGCCTGAGGACGCCTGGCAGCACCTCGCCGCCACGCTGGCCGAGGGCGTCCGGGTCCGACTGCTGCGCAGCGTCTACGACGATCCGCGCGCCGCCGCCGAACTCGCCGCGCTCCTCACCGCACGGCAGTCGGCCGGGCTCGACCCGCTCCCGACGCAGCCCGCCGAACTCGCCCCGAGGCTGCTGCGCGCGCACCGCGCCGAGGTGCGGGCGCTGCCGGACGACACCCGGCTGCTGCTTCTGCTCGCCGCGGCCGACCAGTACCCGGTCGCCACGCACGCCTTCCTGCGCGCCGTCGCGGCCGCCGGCCTCGACACCCGGCCGCTGGATCCCGCCGAGGCGGCGGGCCTCGCCCACGCGACCACGGGCGGGGTCCGTTTCCGGGACGCCTGGACCCGAATCGCCGCGTACGAGACGGCGCCCCCGGAGGACCGACGCGAGGCTCACCGGCTGCTGGCCCGCGTGCTCAGCGGCGCCACCGAGACTCCGCAACGCACCTGGCACCGGGCCGCCACCGCCCTCGGCCCCAGCGCCCGCCTCGCGGCCCAACTGGACACGTCCGCCGAACGGGCCCGCCTCACCGGCCACCCCACCCTGGCCTGCGCCCTCGCCGAACGCGCCGCCGCACTCTCCCCCGACCCCCGCGACCGGTCCCGCCTCCTCACCCACGCCGCCACCGACGCCTGGACCTCCGGCGACGCGGACCGGGCCCGCCACCTCGCCCCTCACACCACCGACGACACCCTGACCGGTCTCCTCGCCCTCCGCACGGGCAACGCGTCTGAGGCGTTCGACGCGTTGCTGACGGCGGCGACCCGGGTGGGGCGAGAAGCCGGGGCGGTGGCCGGGGACCATGGCGGGCGCACCCGGACGACCGTCTCGGCCGACATCCCCGACCCCGCAGCCCACCTCCTCGCCCGCGCCACCGAAGCCGCCGTATACACCGGTGAGCTGCGGCGCTGTCGGGAGGCGGTGGTCGTGGCACGGCGGGCGGGTGTCGTGGTGCCGGGCACGCTGAGGGGGCTGATGGCGGCGGTGGAGGGGCGGTACGAGGATGCGCGGGACGTGTTGGAGGCGACGGCCGGGCGGTGTGGGCCGGGCGGGGACCCCACTCTCCTCATCCATGCCGGGATCGCCGCGCTGATGCTCGGTGACCACACCCGCGCCGTCACCGCCACCCTGCGCGCCGCCACATCCGCCCGTACCCGCGGCGCGCCGGGAACCGTCGCCCAGGCCATGGAGTTCCGCGCCTACGCCGACTTCTGGAGCGGACGCCCACGCGTGGGCGAGGCCGCCGCCGCTGACGCCCTGCGCCAGGCGTACGCCACCGGGCAGGACAACGGCGCCTGCCATCTCCAGGCCGCCCTCGCCATGTTCGCGGCGATCACCGGCGACGCCGACCTGTGCCGTGAACGTGCCGCCGCCGCCCGCTCGTACGCCCTCGCCCGCGGCCTGGGCCTGCCCGCCGCGCTCGCCCAGTGGGCGCTCGCCGTCCTCGACCTCGGCGGCGGCCGGTTCGCCGCGGCCGCCGCACGCCTGCGCGCCCTCGCCGCGTTCGGGCCCGGCCACGGCCACCGGGCCATCCGTCACCTGGCCACCCCGCACTACGTCGAGGCCGCCGCCCGCACCGGCGACACCCGCGTCGCCCGGGCCGCGCACGCCGACTACGACCGCTGGGCCCGCGCCGTCCGCAGCCCCGACGACCTCGCCCTCAGCGCCCGCTGCCGGGCCCTGCTGTCACCCGGCGCCGAGGCCGTCGACCACTACCGCACGGCCCTCGACCTGCACGCCCACGGCACCCGCGACCACGAACGCGCCCGCACGGAGCTGCTGTTCGGCGCGGCCCTGCGCCGACTGCGTCACCGCAGCGAGGCCCGCGACCGACTGCACAGCGCCCTGGAGGCCTTCGAGTCCTTCGGCGCCCCGCACTGCGCCGACCAGGCCCGCGCCGAACTCCGTGCCCTCGGAGCGCCCGCCGCACCCCCGCGCGGCCCCGACGACCCCGCCGCCCTTCTCACCGCCCAGCAACTGCTCATCGCCCGCATGGCGGCAGACGGCGCGACCAACCGCGAGATCGCCGACCACCTCGCCCTCAGCCCCCGCACGATCGACCACCACCTGCGAGGCGTCTTCAGCCGCCTGGGCATCCGTTCCCGTATCGAACTGGTCCGACTCGTCGCCGCGTCCGACAGCTAGGGCCTCTCGTTCGGATCATGCCGGGCTCGCGGGGTCCGGCACCGCGCCTCGCCGCGTTGTCGTCGGTTGGCAGGGCTCCGCCCTGCCGCCCTCCTCCGCCTTGCGATGCACGGCACCGGACCCCGCTCCCTGATCCGGCCTGATCCGAACGAAAGACCCTAGGGCCTCTCGCTCGGATCATGCCGGGCTCGCGGGGTCCAGCACCGCCCAAACGAGAGGCCCTCGGCCGGTGGGGCGCATCAGGCCGCCGGTGGGGCGCATCAGGCCGGGTGCGACACCTCAGGGCCCCTCCCGCCCCCCGAACACCTCCGCGTCCCACGTTCCGTCGAGCCGTGGTGCCAGCCACGCCGGGGCCGCTGCCCGGAACGCGGGTGGCGGGAGTGCGCCGGCGCCGGCGGGCAGCGCGCCGAGCAGGGGGGCTCCGGAGACCTCCGGCAGGTCCGCGACGTTGCAGCGGGACGCCAGGTCGGGGGAGTCGGGCCAGCTGCCGATCACCACGCCCAGGAAGTCCAGCCGACGGGAGCGCAGTTCGCGTGCCGTCAGTTCCGTGGTGTTGAGGGTGCCGAGGCCCGCGGAGGCCACGACGAGCACCGGCGCGCTCAACAGTTCGGCCACGTCCGCCAGCGTCCCGCCCGCATCGTCGAACCGTACGAGCAGGCCACCTGCCCCCTCGACCAGAACGAGGTCGTGCTCGGTGGCCAGCTTGGCCGCCGCGTCGGCGACCTCACGCGGAGCGACCGGGAGCAGACCGGCCCGCCGCGCTGCCGTCCCCGGCGCCAGCGGCTCGGGATAGCGGGCGACCTCCGCCGCCGTCACGTCGCCCGCCAGCCTCGCGACCTCGTCGGCGTCCCCGCGCTCGTCGGGGCGTACGCCCGTCTGCGCGGCCTTCAGTACGGCCACCGACCGGCCCGCCGCGAGCGCCGCGGCGGCGACCGCGGCGGTCGTTACCGTCTTGCCGACCTCCGTGCCCGTGCCCGTGATCACCAGTACCGCCATGTCATCCCTCCCGCGCCGCCGCGCACACGGCCCGCGCGATCCGGGCCACGTCCTCGTCACCCGTGACGTACGGCGGCATCGTGTAGATCAGGTCCCGGAACGGCCGCAGCCACACGCCCTCGCGCACGGCGGCGTCCGTGGCGGCCTTCATGTCCACGGAGTGGTCGAGCTGCACGACGCCGATGGCACCGAGCACCCGTACGTCCGTCACACCCGGCACCTCGAGAGCGGGCGCCAGACCCTCCCGCAGGCCGGCCTCGATCCGCTTGACCTCGGACAGCCAGTCCTGCCCGAGCAGCAGGTCGATCGACGCGCACGCCACGGCCGCCGCCAGCGGGTTGCCCATGAACGTCGGACCGTGCGCCAGCACCGGCACCTCGCCGCGCGAGATCCCGTCGGCCACCCGAGGCGTGCACAGCGTCGCCGCCATCGTCAGATAGCCGCCGGTCAGCGCCTTGCCGACACACATCACGTCCGGCGTCACCGCCGCGTGCTCCGCCGCGAACAGCGCTCCCGTACGCCCGAAACCGGTCGCGATCTCGTCGAACACCAGCAGCACGTCGTGCGCGTCGCACGCCTCCCGCAGCACCCGCAGATACGCGGGGGAGTGGAACCGCATCCCGCCGGCGCCCTGTACCACCGGCTCGACGATCACCGCGGCCAGCTCGTCGGCGTGCCGTGCGATCGTGGCGCGCAACTCCTGCGCGTACGACTCCTCGTACGCGACCGGCGGCGGGCCCACGAACACCTGCCGGGGCAGCACGCCGGTCCACAGCTCGTGCATCCCGCCCTCGGGGTCGCACACCGACATCGGCTGCCAGGTGTCCCCGTGGTAACCGCCACGCCAGGTCAGCAGCCGCTGCTTCGACGGGCGGCCGAGCGAACGCCAGTACTGCAGGCACATCTTGACCGCGACCTCGACCGACACCGACCCGGAGTCCGCGAGGAAGACGTGCTCCAGACCGTCGGGTGAGATGTCGACAAGTCGCTTCGCCAACCGTACGGCGGGCTCGTGGGTGAGCCCGCCGAACATCACGTGGCTCATCCGCCCGACCTGCCCGCGCGCGGCCTCGTTCAGCACCGGGTGGTTGTAGCCGTGGATCGCCGACCACCAGGACGACATGCCGTCGACCAGCTCGCCCGCGCCGTCCGCGAGCCGCAGCCGCACCCCGCTCGCCGACTCCACGACGAGCGGGTCAACGCGACCGGGCATCGGACCGTACGGATGCCACACATGCCGCCGGTCGAGCTCGAGCAGCTCGGAGACGTCCAGCTCAGGCATTGGGCGCGAGGTCCGTACCGGCACCACGGCGGCGCACGGCGACCAGATCCGTACGGGCCTCGTTGGCCGAGAGCGTGGAAGTGGCCGAGGACGCGGCAGCGGGTGCGCTGCCGCACACACCACCGCCCGCGTGAGAGCCACAGCCCGCGCCCTCGTGCGACCCGCAGCCCGCGCCCTCGTGCGACCCGCAGCCGCCACCGCTCGCGTGCGACCCGCAACTCCCGCCGCCCGCGACGCGATGCTCCGGCAGTGTCACCTCGCCCGCACCCTCCACCTCGAACCCGGCGTCCGCGATCATGTCCAGGTCGGCCTTGCCGGCCTGGCCCTCGCTGGTGAGGTAGTCGCCGAGGAAGATCGAGTTGGCCAGGTGCAGCGCGAGGGGCTGCATCGTGCGCAGATGGACCTCACGGCCACCCGCGATGCGCACCTCGACGTCCGGGCAGACGAAGCGGACCATCGCCAGGATGCGCAGACAGCGCTGCGGGGTGAGGTTCCACTCCTTGGCCAGCGGGGTGCCCTCGAACGGGATCAGGAAGTTCACCGGAACGGAGTCGGGGTCCAGCTCGCGCAGCGAGTAGACCACGTCCACCAGGTCCTCGTCCGACTCGCCCATTCCGGCGATCAGCCCGGAGCACGCCGACAGACCCGCCGCGTGCGCCTTCTGCACGGTGTCCACCCGGTCGGCGTACGTGTGGGTGGTCGTGATGTCCCCGTACGTGCCCTCGGAGGTGTTGAGGTTGTGGTTGTACGCGTCCGCGCCCGCATCGCGCAGCCGCTCCGCCTGGCCGTCGGTGAGCAGACCGAGACAGGCGCACACCTCGACGCCCTCGTTCTGCTCCTTGATCGTCTTGATGGTCTCGGAGACCCGGTCCACGTCACGGTCGGTCGGCCCGCGCCCGCTCGCCACCAGGCAGACCCGCTTGGCGCCACCCGCCAGCCCGGCCGCCGCGGCCTCGGAGGCCTGGTCGGGTTTGAGCCAGGTGTACTTCAGGATCTCGGCCTTGGAGCCGAGCCGCTGGGAGCAGTAGGAGCAGTCCTCCGGGCACAGCCCGGACTTCAGGTTGACGAGATAGTTGAGTTTCACCCGTCGCCCGAACCAGTGCCGGCGTACCTTTCCGGCCGCGGCCACCACATCGAGCAGGTCGTCGTCGGACGTGGCCAGGACGGCCAGCGCCTCCTCGCGGGTCGGCAGCTCGCGCCGAAGCCCCTTGTCCACCAGCGTGTTCAGCAGGTCCATGAGAGCCGATCCTGTCCTACCGACCCGTTCCGGGCCAAGGAGAGTTCGTACAAGAGAGGCCATTCGTCGTGTGTGCATTGCCACACCATGGGTGGCGAGTCGTTTGGCTAGTGTCTGTCCACTGCCTACAAAACCCCCGGAGGACCCATGGTGTTCGGCTGGATCGACGAGCAGGCGGAACTGCGCCGCCGGGCCGGACTCGTGCGGACCCTGCGCCCGCGCCCCGCCGACTCGCCGCTGCTGGATCTCGCCAGCAACGACTACCTGGGACTGGCGCACCATCCGGAGGTCACCGAGGGCGCGGCGCGGGCGGCACGGACCTGGGGCGCCGGCTCGACCGGCTCCCGGCTCGTCACCGGCACCACCGAGCTGCACACCGAGCTGGAACGCGAGCTGGCCGATTTCTGCGGCTTCGAGGCGGCCCTCGTCTTCTCCTCCGGCTACGCGGCCAACCTCGCCGCGGTCACCGCGCTCGCCCCGCACGGCTCCCTGATCGTCTCCGACGCGGGCAACCACGCCTCGCTGATCGACGGCTGCCGACTGGCCCGGGGGACGACGCACGTCGTCGCGCACGCCGAGCCGGACGCCGTGCGCAAGGCGCTCCAGACGCACGAGGGTCCGGCCGTCGCCGTCTCCGACGCGGTCTTCTCCGTCGACGGCGACGCCGCCCCGCTCACCGCGCTCGCCGAGGCGTGCCGGGAGCACGGCGCGGGGCTCATCCTCGACGACGCCCACGGCCTGGGCGTTCTGGGCGACGGCGGCCGCGGCACCCCGCAGGCGGCGGGACTCGTGGGCGCCGACGACGTCGTCGTGACGGTCACGCTGTCCAAGTCGCTCGGCAGTCAGGGCGGAGCCGTGCTCGGCCCGGCCCGGGTGATCGACCACCTGGTCAACGCGGCCCGCACGTTCATCTTCGACACCGGCCTGGCCCCCGCGGCCGTGGGCTCGGCCCTCGCGGCCCTGCGGCTGCTGCGCCGCGAACCGGAGCGGGCGGCACGGGCCCGCGCGGTGGCGGCGGAGCTGCACGCACGCCTGACCGCCGCGGGTCTGGAAGCGGTACGTCCGGACGCCGCGGTGGTCTCCGTGCGCGCGCCGTCCCCGGAGGGGGCCGTTCAGTGGGCAGCCGACTGTCGGGCGGCCGGCCTCGCCGTGGGTTGCTTCCGTCCTCCTTCCGTTCCCGACGGCATCTCACGGCTCAGGCTGACCGCCCGCGCGGACCTCTCCGGGGCGCAGATCGAACGCGCTGTACGAGTGATCGGCGAGACGCGACCATGAGTCGGCGTGACACGGCCGTGGGTCGCCCCTGTTGACGGACGAGGGTGATCAGCGGAACGCGGCCGTGAATCCCGACCAGCTCTCGGGGGAGAAGAGCAGGGCGGGCCCGGCCGGGTCCTTCGAGTCGCGTACGGCGAGCAGCCCGGCGCACGGCCCTGAGGCCGGCCGGGCCGTCTCGACGCAGTTGTTGGCTCCCGTGCTGTAGCTGCTGCGCAGCCAGCGCACGTCGTGCAGATCGATGCTGGAAGGAACGTTCCGAGGCAGTGCGGACATAGTGCCTCCTTACGCGCCGTCACCTATCCCGGCGATGTAATCCAACGAGTCCTCGGGCGAAAGGGCATGGATCTGAAGGGTGTTGAAGGCCTCGCTGTAGGCCCGGAGGTCTTCTTTCCGTTCGAGGTAGAGGCTACTCGTCAAGTGGTCGAGAACAACCACATCCAGGTCAGAAGTGCTCGGAAAAGAGAAGATAACGAAAGGGCCGGTGACGCCGATGTGCGCCCCGGCCGTGAACGGCAGTACCTGGAGCCGTACTTGCGGCAGCCGCGCCGCCACCACCAGGCGTTCGAGCTGCCGGGCCATCACTCCGGGCCCGCCGACCTCCCGCCGCAGCACCGCCTCGTCCAGCACCGCGCTCAGCTCCAGCGGCGGATCCGCCCGCAGGACGACCTGCCGGGCCAGTCTGACCTCCACCAGCGTGTCGAGCCGGTCGTCGGTCACGCCCTCCAGGGCGGCCCGGGTCACCGCGCGGGCGTACTCGGGCGTCTGCAACAGGCCCGGAACCACCGACGTCTCCAGGGTGCGCATCGCGCCGGCCTGCGACTCCAGGCTGATGAAGTCCCGGTAGGTGGGCGGCAGCACCCCACGGTAGGCGTGCCACCAGTGGTGCCCGCCGACACCGTCGGAGCCCGCCAACGCGAGCATCAGCTCACGCAGTTGAGGATCGGCCACGCCGTAGACGTCGAGAAGTAACCGCACATCGGCTGGTTTCACCCCGCTGGTGCCCGTCTCGATCCGGCTCACCTTGGACTGGTGCCAGCCCACAAGTCGGGCCGCCTGCCCACTGGTGAGCCCCGATTGGGCGCGCAGCGCGCGCAGTTCCGCACCCAGTTTGCGGCGGCGCACCGCGGGACCGTGCTGCATGGGTACTCCTTACTCCCGACGAGCCACCCAAATCCGCTCCGTGGTCGTAGGGTTCACCGCTTCGAGCGACAGATATATGCACATCTTGGTGGATCGCCACCCGCGAGGGGCGAGGTAATGGCACTCTGACGACGAAGCACCAGTCCGGGACCGTACTCGAATCATCCGCTCCATGTCGGACTTGCGGTCCCGGGGGAAAGGGACGACGTCGCCATGGCAGACCATCTGGAAGCATCCGTCACTCTGCCGAGCGATCCCGCCTCGGTCTCCGCGGCCCGCGCCTTCGTGGTCGGCACCCTCGCGGAGTGGGGCCTGCCGGAGGAAGCGGAGGTGTCCGACACCATCCGGCTCATCGTCTCCGAGCTCGCCACCAACGCCGTGCAGCACACCTTCGGGCAGTCCCCGACCTTCACAGTCGCCCTCCGGCTCGACCGGGACGAACGGGTGTTCGTGGGTGTCACCGACAGCCATCCCCGGTTCCCCAAGCGGCTGCCCGCCGCCGTGCAGCAGGACAACGGCCGCGGCATGGTGATCATCCGCTGGCTGACCGCGGAGTGCGGCGGCAAGCTGAGAGTCCGGCCGACCCGGGAGGGCGGCAAGACGGTCTCCATCGAGCTGCCGTGGACCGTGCCGGCCGAGCCGGTGACAACGGTGGGGCAGCAGGAACAGTAACCCCGGGTCCAGATCTGGATCTACGTCCACAACTACTTCAGCACCTGCGTGCGGGGCCCCGCACACCGCGCGCCGACGGCCCAGGGCGTCCGTGTGGAGCCCTGGGAGCCGTCGGACCGAGCCGAGGACCGCTGCCGGCGCTTCAGGACGCCGGCACCGCCCTCGGGAGGGTCACTTGACCCGGCCGTACCAGACGTTCTTCGTCCAGAGCTTCTGCAGCTTCACCACGTCCCCGGTCTTCGGGGCGTGCCAGATCTTCCCCTTCCCGGCGTAGATGCCCACGTGGTAGACGCTGGAGCTGGAGGAGCCCGAGTGGAAGAACACAAGATCCCCGGCCTTGCGGCTCTTCACGGAGATGTGCCGGGTCTTGTTGTACTGCTGGGCCGCCGTCCGGGGGAGCTTCTTGCCCGCCTTCTTGAACGCGTACAGCGTGAGTCCTGAGCAGTCGAACCTCTTGGGGCCCGTGGCTCCGTACTTGTACGGTGAGCCCTTTTTGGACGCCGCGATCTGGAGCGCCTTCGTCGCAGGTGTCGCGGCCGCGGCGTCGGAGGCGATGCCGGGAACCACGATCGAGCCGCCAACGGCGGCGATGGTCAGGGCCGAGGCCGTGCCGGCCCGGGCCATCAGCGACGGGACACGATTGAGCGCAGTCATGCGCAACCCTTCGTCAGCCGCCTGTGAAGGATGACCTGTCGGATTCGGGCTGGCGAAGTGGCCCGGCCGCGTTGCCGCGGCTTCACCCCAAGGGCTGCTCGACCCGGTCATGGCGTGACCGTTCCGGCGACCCGTCTTGCTTGGGTCCTCCACTCCTGCCGATCCACTCCTGTCGACCAGTCATCCGGGCGGCGGCAGGACTCGGCGTCCGTCCGGATCGCCCCGCCGTTGTGGCGGGGGCTTGTCGTCAGTCACGGATCTTCACTCACAAGTGTCCGAAATACCCAATGGAATCGGGGGTTTGTGGCGTTACTCACCACTCACCCGTTCGGGTGGACAGTGTGGTGTTCGAGTGAGTGTCCAGGTCATGACGGGGCCTCGGACCAGCATGAAAGGGTCTCAGCCCCGGCTGACGCTACGCGCGTTGCGCAAGTCGGGAGGTCCCGGAAAAGGACCTTCTTCTACTCCGAACAGGGGTACTTCATTCGGTCCGTTTAGCTTCCGATCCGGACGTCCCGCCGAGGAGGCCGCGCGTCCGGACCGGACGCGGGTGAGTCAACTGTCGGAGAGCGGCGGCATCGTGACTCGCGCCGTACGACGCTCCCCGTCAAGGACGCGCAGCGCACGCGCCAGCGTTGGAGCGTGCAGCTCGGTCTCACCCCGCTGGTGCATGAGCGCCAGTGCGTCCCTGAGCGCCGTCGCCTTGGCGACGAGCGCCTGTGCGGCGCGTAGACCACGGTACGTGTCCCCGTGATGCGCCGGGTTGATTCGGCCGAGAAGGTCCACAACGTCCAGGTAACGGTCGATCAACTCGCCCTCGGCGCGCGTGAGGGCGGGCAGCGGTGGCAGCTCCGGAGGCAGCATCGGTGCCTCACCTCGCGCCGGGCGCGGTGCGGGAGGTCTTGCGGCTGGAGATGAGCCCGTCCACCAGGCCGTACTCCACGGCCTCCTGGGCGCTGAGGATCTTGTCGCGCTCGATGTCCGCGGTCACCTGCTCCGGTGTGCGCCCCGTGTGCCGTACGAGCATCTCCTCCAGGCGGTCGCGGGTGCGGATCAACTCGGCGGCCTGGATCGCGAGGTCGCTGGCCTGCCCCTGGACCGGCTCGGCCAGCGCCGGCTGGTGGATCACGATGCGAGCGCCCGGCAGCGCGAACCGCTTGCCCGGCGAGCCCGCGGCCAGCAGCACCGCGGCCGACGCGCCGGCCTGGCCGAGGCAGATCGTCTCCACCTCGCAGGTGACGTACCGCAGCGTGTCGTAGAGGGCCGACATCGCGCTGAACGAGCCGCCGGGGGAGTTGATGTACAGCGAGATGTCCCGGTCCGGGTCCTGGTACTCGAGGTACATGAACTGGGCCATCACGTCGTTCGCCGAGATGTCGTCGATCGGCGTCCCCAGGAAGACGATCCGCTCCTCCAGCAGCTTCGAGTACGGATCCATCGTCCGGTGCCCCGAGCTCGTGCGTTCGGTGAACTCGGGCAGGACGTAGCGGGCGGACGGTCGGGTGATGGCCATGGCGGTACCCCTCCTCGCAGAGCGCTGTCTGTAAGAAATGTACAGGACGTACGTGACGTTAGAATGGGGGCATGGCCTACGAGATTCCGGTGACGCAAGCCAGGGCTGAACTCGCCGACCTGATCAACCGTGTGGTGTACGGCGGTGAACGTGTCGTCGTGACCCGGCACGGCAAGCCCCTCGTCGCCCTCGTCTCCGCCGCTGACCTGGAACGACTCGACGAACTCGACGCGCCGGCGGACGAGCAGGTGATCAGCTCCGTCTCGGCCGTCCGCGAGGCCGGTTCCGCTCCCCGCGAACGGCAGCAGCGGTTCGGCATCGCGGCGGAGCACCGGGGGCCGAATCCGTCGTAGCGGAGGGCGCCCTCGTGGCGGCAGCTGCTCAGTACGGCGGCCCGACCGGCCATCCGCGGCACGTCGAAGGCGCGACCCGTCCTCGATGTCCACGGCGGGGGCGCGCGGCCGGCGCACGGCACCTCGGCCGCACCCGCCCCGGCCGAGGTGCTGCGGGGTGGTCTGCGTGGCCTGGTGAGCGTGTCGGCGGCGGAGTCGGGCGTCCGAAGGATCACAGGTCGGTTAACTTGCTTGAAACTCGTTCCAACTAGCCTGCCGATCCATGTGCCACCAGGGACTTTTCCTCGTGGCCGCGGCAACCGGACCCCGCACGGTCCGGAGCGAGGATGTGAGGTGGGACGTGCAACTGACCCCGCACGAGCAAGAGAGGCTGCTGATCCATGTCGCGGCCGACGTCGCCGAGAAGCGCCGGGCCCGCGGCCTCAAGCTGAACCACCCCGAGGCGATCGCCCTGATCACCTCGCACATCCTCGAAGGCGCACGGGACGGCCGTACCGTCGCCGAACTCATGGCCTCCGGTCGCAAACTGCTCACCCGTGACGACGTCATGGAGGGCATCCCCGAGATGATCCACGACGTCCAGGTCGAGGCGACCTTCCCGGACGGGACCAAGCTCGTCACCGTCCACGACCCGATCGTGTGACGGGGAGGCCGCCATGATTCCCGGAGAGATCGTCTTCGACGAGGGCCCGATCGTCTACAACGAGGGCCGCGAGGTCACCCGGCTCACCGTCCTCAATGCCGCCGACCGGCCCGTCCAGGTCGGCTCCCACTACCACTTCGCCGAGGCCAACCCCGGCCTGGAGTTCGACCGCGCCGCGGCGCGCGGCAAGCGGCTGAACGTCGCCGCCGGCACCGCCGTGCGCTTCGAGCCCGGGATCCCCGTCGACGTCGAACTCGTACCGCTCGCCGGCGCCCGTGTCGTGCCCGGACTGCGCGGGGAGACCAGAGGTGCCCTCGATGCCTGAGATCTCACGTCCCGCGTACGCCGACCTGTTCGGCCCGACGACCGGCGACCGCATCCGGCTCGCCGACACCGATCTGCTGATCGAGATCGAGGAGGACCGCAGCGGCGGCCCCGGGCTGGCGGGTGACGAGGCGGTCTTCGGCGGCGGCAAGGTCATCCGCGAGTCCATGGGGCAGGCGCGCGCCACGCGCGCGGACGGCACCCCGGACACCGTCATCACGGGCGTGGTGATCGTCGACCACTGGGGCATCGTCAAGGCCGACGTCGGTATCCGCGACGGCCGCGTCACCGGGATCGGCAAGGCGGGCAACCCGGACACCATGGACGGCGTCCACCCGGATCTGGTCATCGGGCCGGAGACCGAGGTCATCGCGGGCAACGGCCGGATCCTGACGGCGGGCGCCATCGACGCGCACGTCCACTTCATCTGTCCGCAGATCGCCGACGAGGCGCTGTCGGCGGGCATCACGACCCTGGTCGGCGGCGGCACCGGTCCTGCCGAGGGTTCGAAGGCGACGACCGTGACGCCCGGTCCGTGGCATCTGGCGCGGATGCTGGAGGCGATGGAGCAGTACCCGCTCAACATCGGCTTCCTCGGCAAGGGCAACACCGTCTCGCACGAGGCGATGCTGTCGCAGATCCGGGGCGGCGCGCTGGGCCTGAAGCTGCACGAGGACTGGGGGTCCACCCCCGCCGTCATCGACGCCTCGCTGACCGTCGCCGACCGGACCGGCATCCAGGTCGCCATCCACACGGACACGCTGAACGAGGCCGGGTTCGTGGGCGACACGCTCGCCGCGATCGCCGGGCGCGGCATCCACGCGTACCACACCGAGGGCGCGGGCGGCGGGCACGCGCCTGACATCATGACCGTGGTGTCCGAGCCGCACGTCCTGCCCAGCTCGACCAACCCGACCCGGCCGTTCACCGTCAACACCGCCGAGGAACACCTCGACATGCTGATGGTGTGCCACCACCTGAACCCGGCGGTGCCGGAGGACCTGGCGTTCGCCGAGTCCCGGATCCGGCCCTCGACGATCGGTGCGGAGGACATACTCCACGATCTGGGCGCCATCTCGATCATCTCCTCCGACTCCCAGGCCATGGGACGCGTCGGCGAGGTCGTCCTGCGGACCTGGCAGACCGCGCACGTGATGAAGCGGCGGCGCGGCGCTCTGCCCGGCGACGGGCGCGCGGACAACCGGCGGGTGCGGCGGTACGTGGCCAAGTACACGATCAACCCGGCGCTCGCGCAGGGACTGGCCCGGGAGATCGGGTCCGTGGAGACGGGGAAGCTCGCCGACCTCGTGCTGTGGGAGCCGGCGTTCTTCGGCGTCAAGCCGCACCTCGTCATCAAGGGCGGGCAGATCGCGTACGCGCAGATGGGCGACGCGAACGCGTCCATTCCCACTCCGCAGCCGATCCTGCCGCGTCCGATGTACGGGGCGATCGGGCGGGCGCCGGCCTCCAACTCGTTCAACTTCGTGGCACCGCTGGCGATCGAGGACGGTCTGCCGGAGCGGCTCCAGCTCGGCAAGCGGTTCGTGGCGATCGACTCGACGCGTGGGGTCACCAAGGCGGACATGCGGGAGAACGACGCGCGGCCGCGGGTGCAGGTGGATCCGGACAGCTTCGCCGTGCGGATCGACGGGGAGTTGGTCGAGGCGACTCCGGCGGCCGAACTGCCCATGGCTCAGCGGTACTTCTTGTTCTGATGGGTGGGTTCTGATGGGCAGGGCTGCGCTTCTCGTGCTGGCCGACGGCCGCTTTCCCGCCGGGGGGCACGCGCACTCCGGCGGGGCGGAGGAGGCCGTCAAGGCGGGGCGGATCACCGGTGCGGCGAGCCTGGAGGCGTTCTGCCGGGGGCGGTTGCATACGGCGGGGCTGGTGGCCGCGGGGCTCGCTGCGGCGGCCGCGGTCGGGGTGGAACCGGCGGAGCTGGACGCGGCGGCGGACGCGCGGACGCCGTCGCCCGCGCTGCGGGGCGCTGCGCGGAGGCTGGGGCGGCAGTTGATGCGGGCCGCTCGTGCGACCTGGCCCAGTGCGGAACTGGACGCCGTGGCGGGGGAGTTCCCCAAGGGAGTCCATCAGCCGGTGGTGTTGGGGCTGGCGGCACGGGCGGCAGGGCTGGGTCCGGAGGATGCGGCGTACTGCGCGGTGTACGAGAGCGTGAGCGGGGCGGCGACTGCCGTGGTGCGGCTGTTGAGTCTGGATCCGTTCGAGGCTACGGGGGTGTTGGCGCGGTTGGCGCCGGAGATGGACCTGCTGGTCGATCGGGCGGTGGCGGCGGGGAGGGCCGTGCCGGAGGAGGGGGTCGACGCCTTGCCTGCGGCTTCAGCGCCCTTGTTGGAGATCGGGGCGGAGGCGCATGCGGCGTGGCCGGTTCGGCTGTTCGCCTCGTAGGGTTCTCGCCCCCGCCGCCCCTGCCCGTTCCCATCACCAGGGGCCCTGCCCCTTCGACCCCGCCACGGGGGCTTCGCCCCCTGGACCCCCATCGGCCTGAACGGCCTCGTCCTCAAGCGCCGGACGGGCTGGATGTGCCGGACGGGACGGAAATGCCTCGCCTGCGTTGTTAGGAGCCGTACATGCATCTCGACCACTCCCACCACACCCCCTCCGCCCTCAGCGCCGACGCCCGACGCCCCGACGGCACCCGACGCGCCCTGCGGATCGGGCTCGGAGGGCCCGTCGGGTCCGGGAAGACCGCTACCGTTGCCGCGCTCTGCCGAGTGCTGCGCGACGAGTTGTCCCTCGCCGTCGTGACCAATGACATCTACACGCGCGAGGACGCCGAGTTCCTGCTGCGGGAGGCGGTGTTGCCGCCGGAGCGGATCACGGCCGTGGAGACGGGGGCGTGCCCGCACACCGCGATCCGGGACGACATCTCGGCGAACCTCGAAGCGGTGGAGGACCTGGAGGACGAGGTGGGGCCGCTGGATCTCGTGCTCGTCGAGTCGGGTGGGGACAATCTGACGGCGACCTTCTCCAAGGGGCTTGTGGACGCGCAGATCTTCGTGATCGACGTGGCGGGAGGGGACGACATCCCGCGCAAGGGCGGGCCGGGGGTCACCACCGCGGACCTGCTCGTCGTCAACAAGACCGACCTCGCCCCGTACGTCGGCTCGGACCTGGCCCGGATGGCGGCCGACGCCAAGGCGCAGCGGGCCGAACTGCCGGTCGTCTTCCAGTCGCTGAGGAGCGAGGCCGGGGTGACGGACGTCGCCGCGTGGGTGCGGGGGCAGCTCGCCGCGTGGACGGCGTGACGGTGAGCGGGGTCCGGGCCACCGCGCGGATCCGCGCACGCGACGACGGGCGTGGCGGTACGTCGCTGCCCGTGCTGGAGGGGGAGGGGCCGCTGGCGCCGCGGCGCACGCGGGGGAGCGGGGCCGAGGCGCGGGTCGTGCTGGTCGGGGCGATGAGCGGGCCGCTCGGCGGTGACCACTTCGTGGTGCATGCCGATGTCGAGGAGGGGGCGAGGCTGCGAGTCCAGTCGGCGGCCGCCACCATCGCGCTGCCGGGACAGGCGAAGAGCGAGGCTCGCTACGACGTGCGGCTCACCGTCGCTGACGGGGGGGAACTGCTTTGGCTGCCCGAGCCGTTGATCTCGGCGGGCGGCAGCGAGCTGTACGTCACCACACGTGTGGAACTCGCCACCACGGCGCGGCTCGTACTGCGTGAGGAGCAGGTGCTCGGGCGGGTCGGCGAGGAGCCGGGGAGGCTTGGCAGTCGGCTTTCGGTGCGGGTCGGGGGACGTACCGTTCTGGACCAGGAGCTGGCCTGTGGGCCCGGTGCTCCCGGTGGCTGGGACGGGCCCGCCGTGCTGGCGGGGCAGCGGGCCGTGGGACAACTTGTCGTCGTCCGGCCGGAGTTCGCCACGCGGCCGGTGGCCGCGCGGGTTGTCGGTGAGCACGCCGCCGTGATGCCGCTCGCGGGGCCGGCCGTGCTGGTGAGCGCCGTCGCGTCGGACGGGCTGCGGCTGCGGAGGGTGCTGGACGAGGCGTTGGCGTTGTTCGACTGAGACGGCGTCAGGTATCCGGTGTGCGGGACACCCGCTCCGGTTATCGGATTGGCAAAGAAGGTCAACAAACCCTGTTCCCAGGGTCCTCACAATCGAGAGGATCCCCGTACCTGTCAACACGAGGTACGGGGAGGGGCCCCACTTGAGGGACATCAGAGCGAACAGGCGTACGACCGCGCTCGGTTCGGCCGGAGCGGTCGTCGCGGCGACGCTCATAGCCGGAGCGTTCGCCGCGCCCACGGCGAACGCGCAGAGCAAGCCCGGGCAGGACCGCGAGGCCCGGGGTACGGCCATCGCCGCGGCACGGGCGGCCAAGGCGGGGATCCACTGGCAGGACTGTCCCGCCGACTGGGGCCTGGAGAAGCCGATCCAGTGCGGCTGGGTGACCGTGCCGCTCGACTACGCCAAGCCCCACGGCAAGCAGATCAAGATCGCCGTGGACCGCATCGGCAACACGGGCACGAAGCGGGAGCGCCAGGGCGCGCTCGTCTACAACCCCGGTGGCCCGGGCGCCTCCGGGATGCGCTTCCCGCGCCGGGTCACCACCAAGGCCCCCGTGTGGGCCAACGTGGCCAAGGCCTACGACTTCGTGGGCTTCGACCCGCGCGGTGTCGGCCACTCCGCGCCCATCTCCTGCGTCGACCCGCAGGAGTTCGTCAAGGCGCCGAAGGCCGACCCGGTCCCCGGCAGCGAGGCCGACAAGCGCGCCCAGCGCAAGCTGGCCCGCGAGTACGCCGAGGGCTGCTACGAGCGCAGCGGCGCGATGCTGCCGCACATGACCACCCCGAACAGCGCGCGCGACCTGGACGTCATCCGCGCCGCCCTCGGTGAGAAGAAGCTGAACTTCCTCGGCGTCTCCTACGGCACCTACTTCGGCGCCGTCTACGGGACCCTCTTCCCCGGTCACGTCCGTCGGATGATCGTGGACAGCGTCGTCAACCCGTCCCGGGAGAAGATCTGGTACGAGGCCAACCTCGACCAGGACATCGCCTTCGAGGGCCGCTGGAAGGACTGGCAGGACTGGGTCGCCGCGAACGACGCCACCTACCACCTCGGCACGACTCGCGCCGCCGTCCAGGCACAGTGGCTCAAGCTGCGCGCCACCGCGAAGAAGAACCCGATCGGCGGGCTCGTCGGCCCGGCCGAGCTGATCTCCTTCTTCCAGAGCGCGCCCTACTACGACTCCTCGTGGGGCCCCGTCGCGTCGGTCTTCAGCAAGTACGTCGCCGGCGACACCCAGGCGCTCGTCGACGCGGCCGCGCCGGACCTGTCGGACACCGCGGGCAACGCGGCCTCGGAGAATGGCAACGCCGTCTACACCGCCGTCGAGTGCACGGACGCCAAGTGGCCCACCAGCTGGCGCAAGTGGGACCGCGACAACACGCGGCTGCACAAGAACTACCCGTTCATGACCTGGGCCAACGCCTGGCTGAACCTGCCGTGCGCCACCTGGCCGGTCAAGCAGCAGACGCCGCTGAACGTCAAGACGGGCAACGGTCTGCCGGGCGTGCTGATCGTGCAGTCCGAGCGTGACGCGGCCACCCCGTACGCGGGTGCCGTCGAACTGCACAAGCGTTTCAAGGGCTCCCGCCTGATCACCGAGGAGAACGCTGGCTCCCACGGTGTGACCGGCCTGGTCAACCCCTGCATCAACGAGCGGGTGGACGCCTACCTGCTCACCGGCAAGCTGGACAGGGCCGACGTGACCTGCGCACCGCACGCCACGCCGAAGCCGTAACCGCCGTCGGGCATGACAGTGAGGGGCGGCCGGATCACACCGGCCGCCCCTCACCCATGTGCTGCAGGGCACCTCAACTCAGCGGCATACGGGGGAACTTGCGCGCCTTCTCCTTGGCGGCGGCCTCCTCCGCCTTGACGACGGCCGCGTACTGGTCGACGTATTCCTGCTCGGAGAGCGACAGGATGGCGTACATGATCTCGTCGACGACGGCGCGCAGAATGGCCTTCTCGTTCTCCATGCCGGCGTAGCGGGAGAAGTCGAGGGGCTTGCCGAAGCGGATCGCCACCGGGTGGACGTTGGGGATGACCTTGCCCGGGGGCTGGGCCTCGAAGGTGCCGATCATCGCGCAGGGGATCACCGGGACGCCCGCCTTGAGGGCCATCACCGCCACGCCGACCTTGCCCTTGTAGAGGCGGCCGTCGTGCGAGCGGGTGCCCTCCGGGTAGATGCCGAGCAGCTCGTCCTTGCTGAGCACGCCCAGGCCCTCACGGATCGCCGCCTGGCCCGCGTCCTTGCCGGACCGGTCGACCGGGATCTGCCCGGCGCTGCGGAAGAACGTCGCGGTGAGCCGCCCCTTGAGGCCCGGGCCGGTGAAGTACTCGGCCTTCGCCAGGAAGGTGATGCGCCGTTTGAGGATCGCGGGCATCAGGAAGTGGTCGGAGAACGACAGGTGGTTGCCCGCGATGATGGCCGCACCCGACTCCGGAACGTGCTCCAGGCCTTCTATTCGGGGCCGGAAGACCAGTCGCAACAGCGGGCCCAGAAGGACGTACTTGAGCAGGTAGTAGAACAAGGGAGCGCTCCGGCAAGTCGTGGGATGTCAGTTTAGGTGCAGCCGCGGCCATGCGGAACGCCTCGCTCACAGCCGCACGATGACCAGCGCCGTGTCGTCCGTGGCGCCGCCGGGCGGCAGCAGCTCCAGCAGTACGGCGTCGGCGAGTGCCTCGGGGTGCGCGCCGCGGTGCCGGGCGAGGGAGTCGGCCAGGCGGGCCAGACCGGTGTCGATGTCCTCGCGACGCCGCTCGACCAGTCCGTCCGTGTAGAGGACGAGGGTGGCGCCGTCGGTGTAGGTGGTGGCGGCCTGGGGTCTGGGGACCGGGTCGGGGCGCGCGTCGAGCGGGGTGTCGGTGGCCTGGTCGAGGAACTCCACCCGGCCGTCGGAGTGGACCAGCGCGGGCGGCGGATGGCCGGCGCTGCTGTAGGTGATCGTGTGGTGGTCGCAGTCGATGAACGTCGTCACGGCGGTGGCCGACTCTGCGCCGTCGACGACGTGCGCGTACCGGCCCAGCACGTCCAGGGCCTGGGCGGGCCCCTCGGCGACGCGGGAGGTGGCGCTGAGCGCACTGCGCAGCTGGCCCATCACCCCGGCGGCCTCGAGCCCGTGCCCGACGACGTCGCCCACGGAGACGCCGATGCGGTCGCCGCCCACCAGGTCGACCAGGTCGTACCAGTCCCCGCACACGTTCAGCGTGCCGACCGCGGGCCGGTAGCGCACCGCGGCCTGCTGGTGGCCCACCTGCCGGGCGGCGGGCAGCATCGCCTCCTGCAGGGCCATCGCCACCTCGCGTTCACGGGCGTGCGCCTGGCGCAGGCGGTCGTTGAGCTCCTGCAGCTCACGGGCGCGCGTGTACAGCTCGGCCTCCAGCACCCGGGCCCGGCCGCCGGTCGGGCCGCCGCGGGCCCGGATCAGCTCGGTGACCTCCTCGACCCGGTGCACCAGCAGCTCCACCTTGCCGTCCGTGCCGAGCACCGGCACGTTGACCGGACTCCAGTAGCGTTCCTCCCATACGCCGGGGAGGGACTCGACGTCGTAGCGTTGCAGGGCCATGGCGTCGCGCTCGCCCGTGGCCAGCACCCGCTGCAGCGAGGCCTCCAGGTTGCGCATTCCGGTCGAGGCGGGGTCGTTGGGGTTGTCCGGGAACACGTCGAAGAGGTGGCGGCCCATCACCTGCTCGCGTCTGCGGCCGGCCACCCGCAGGAACTCCTCGTTGACGTCCGCGTAGACCAGGTCGGGGGTGAGCAGCGCGACCATGCCCGGCAGTGCCTGGAACACCACCGCGTAGTCGATCGTCGTCTCGTCGTCCATGGCCGCCGCCTCATCGCCGGTTTTGAACCAGTTTCGCATCATGTGGCGACAGAGGTGTCGCTCGTCTCACACCGCGGGCTCCGTCAGCGACTGCTCGGCCCAGATGATCTTCCCGTCGGGGACGAAGCGGGTGCCCCAGCGCTGGGTGAACTGGGACACCAGCAGCAGCCCCCGCCCGCCCTCGTCCGTGGTGCGGGGATGACGCAGGTGCGGGGTCGTCGCGCCGCCGTCGAAGACCTCGCAGACCAGCGCCTGCTCCCGGATCAGCCGGAGCCGGATCGGGCCGCGGGCGTGCCGGATGGCGTTGGTGACCAGCTCGCTGACGACCAGCTCGGTGGTGAAGGCCAGCTCGCCCAGCCCCCACTGCGCCAGCCGTCGGCTCGCCACCCTGCGGGCCTCGGCGACGACCGCCGGGTCCCTGGGCAGGTCCCAGTCCGCGACCTGGTCGGCGCCCAGCCGCCGCGTACGGGCCATCAGCAGCGCCACGTCGTCGAACGGCCGGGCCGGGACCAGCGCGTCGACGACGGCCCGACAGCGCAGGCCGAGCGTGCCCGACGCCCCCTCCAGGGCGCGCCGCAGCCGCTCCCGGCCCGCGTCCAGGGCCCACTCCTCGCCGTGCGCCAGCAACCCGTCGGTGTGCAGCGCGAGCGTGCTGCCGTCGGCCAGGGACAGCTCGACCGACTCGAACGGCGGCCCGGCCGCTCCCAGCGGCGCCCCCTGGGGCAGCTCCACGAACATCACCGTGCCGTCGGGCCCGACCACGGCGGGCGCGGGATGCCCGGCGGCGGCCATCGCACACCGCCCGTCGACCGGGTCGTAGACCAGATACACACATCCGGAGCCGACCGCGCCCGTCCTGTCCCTGGACTCCCCAGGCTCCCCGTGCTCCTCGCGCGCCGCCCGCGCGACCAGATCGTCGAGGTGGGCCAGCACCTCGTCGGGCGGCAGATCCAGGGCGGCCAGGGTCCGTACGGCGGTCCGCAGCCGCCCCATCGCCGCGGCCGCGTCGATACCGTGCCCGGGCACCTCGCCCACCACCAGGGCGACCCGCGCGCCGGACAGCGGGATCAGGTCGTACCAGTCGCCGCCGAGCCCGATCAGCTCGTCGGCCGGGCGATAGCAGGCGGCCACCTCCACCGCGTCCAGCTCCGCCAGCCGGTGCGGGAGCAGGTTGCGCTGGAGCACCAGGGCCGCGTCGCGCTCGCGGGTGTAGCGGCGGGCGTTGTCCACCCATACGGCCGCTCGCGAGACCAGGTCCTCGGCCAGACTCAGGTCGTCCTCGTCGAACGGCTCCTGGCGGTGGCGACGGAAGAACGTCGTGACGCCGAGGGTGACGCCCCGGGCCCGGATCGGCACGACCAGCACGCTGAGCAGCCCCAGATCCAGGAAGGTGGCCTCCCGGCCGCCGGGGACGTCCGCCCACTCCCGGGCGAGCGGATCGAGACGCTCCTCGCGCCAGGAGTCGCCGGTGATCAGGGCGCGGACCGGCGGGGAACCGGGCACGTAGGCGGCGGCCCCGCCGATGCCGACGACGGCCTCCGGGACGCCGGTGTTCACCGACTGCTGGCCCGCCCGGCGCAGCGGCAGCGCGTCGGTGGGCCCCAGCGGCGCGGGCTCGGCTCCCCGCAGCACCGACTCCAGCAGGTCCACTGTCACGAAGTCGGCGAAGCCCGGCACCGCCACGTCGGCCAGCTCCTGCGCCGTCCGCATGATGTCCAGGCTGCGGCCGATGTGTTCGCCGGCCCGGTCGAGCAGGGCGAGGCGCTGCCGGGCGCGGTGGCGTTCGGTGATGTCGACGACCGTGTAACACACGCCCGTCGGGCGGCCCCGCTCGTCCTCGAGCCGGGTGACCGACACCATGTGCATCGTCTCGCGGTGCGGCGCAGACCGGAGGTGCCCCATGTGCTCGTACCCGACGACCGACTCCCCGCTCTCCAGCACCCGCCGCATCACCGCCTCGAACGCCTCCGAGTCCAGCCCCGGTTGTACGTCCGCCAGCCGCAGCCCGAGCCGCCGCTCCGGCGGGCCGCCGCCGAAGCGGGCCAGGGCCTCGTTGGACCACACGTAGCGCAGGTCGGTGTCGACGACCGCCATGCCGATGGGCGCCCGGTCGACGATCTGTTGCAGCACGCCCCGGTTCATGTCCCGGCCGGGGGCGTCGGTCGTCTCCGTCATCATCAGCAGCCACCGCGCGGGGCCTCCGCGTTCCCGCACCGAGGTGATCCGGGCGACGACCGCGACCGGCCGCCCGTCCTTGCGGCGGACCGTCAGCGGCCCCGCCCAGCCGCCCTCCCGACGGCACCGCTCGACCAGCTCCGGCACCCGCGCGGCGTCCTCCGCGGTCAGCAGGCCCTCCAGCCGTGCGCCCACCGCCTCGGCGGCCGCATAGCCCAGCAGACGCTGCGCGTCCCCGGTCCAGCTGGTCACCGCGCCCTGCGCGTCGAGCAGCAGAGGCACGGGATCCGCCACGTCGGACCGCCGACGGGCAACGGCGCGCTCCTCGAATGTGCCCACGGCCGACCTCTCTGTCGCTGAGAGTGGTCTACCACCTCTTGTTCCCATCTTCACCCGGGAGGGATGCGGCGAACGTTCCTCCACTGTCGGGCGTCGAAGGAGCGACCACCAGCGAAGGCCACCGCCGAGGGCCACAGCGAAAGGCCGCCCATGACCGCCGTACGTTCCACCGCCCGCGCCCTCCTGCCGTGCGCCGTCCTGACCGCCTGCGGCACCACAGCGACACCGGCGGCCGAACCGAGCCGTCCCGTCTGGAGCGCGCCCGCCGCCTACACCTACACCCTCACCTCGAGCGAGGGGGAGCGGGCGCTCATCGGAACCTTCCGGGTGACCGTCCGCGACGGCGAGGTGGTACACGCGACCGGCCTCGACGAGGACAGCCGCAGAGTCGTACGCCAGTCACCCGACACGATCCCCACCCTCACGGACCTCCTGGCGGAACTGGACCAGGCCCGCCACGACCACGCGGACGTCGCCAAGGCGCACCACGCGAAGGACGGGCACCCCCTGCGCATCGAGCTGGACGGGGACGAGGGGGCGACCGACGACGAGGCGCGGTACGTGATCAGCGCGTACGAGGCGCATGGCTGACGTGTTCTTCACGAGGGGGGCAGCAGGGGTGGGCGCCGGACGCACACGGTGCCCACCCCTCGGTCGTCAGACGCCTCCCGTGAGCACCTTCTCCAGTGACGCCAGCGCCGAACCCAGCTCCTCCGCCGTGATCGTCAGCGGCGGGGCCAGCCGGATCGTGGAGCCGTGGGTGTCCTTGACCAGGACGCCCTCCCGCATCAGGCGTTCGCTCACCTCGCGGCCGGTGCCGAGGGACGGGTCGATGTCGACGCCCGCCCACAGGCCGCGGGAGCGGAAGCCGACGACGCCCTTGCCGACCAGCTCGGTCAGCCCGTCCCGCAGCACGGTGCCCAGCTCGGCCGCGCGGTTCTGGAACTCGCCCGCCTCCAGCAGCTCGACCACCGCCGTGCCGACCGCCGCGGCGAGGGGGTTGCCGCCGAACGTCGAACCGTGCTCGCCCGGCCGCAGCACGCCCAGCACCTCCCGGCGCCCGACGACCGCCGACACCGGCACGATGCCGCCGCCCAGCGCCTTGCCGAGCAGCAGCACGTCCGGGACGACCCCCTCGTGCTCGACCGCCAGCGTGCGCCCCGTGCGGCCCAGACCCGACTGGATCTCGTCCGCGACGAACAGGCAGTTCGCCCGCCGGGTCAGCTCACGCACCCCCGCCAGATAGCCGTCGTCGGGGATGACGACGCCCGCCTCGCCCTGGATCGGCTCGATGAGCACCGCCGCCGTGGTCTCGTCGACCGCCGCCTCCAGCGCGGCCAGGTCGTTGTACGGCACGACCCGGAAACCCGGGGTGAACGGCCCGAACCCCGTACGCGCCGTCTCGTCCGTCGAGAAGCTCACGATCGTCGTCGTACGGCCGTGGAAGTTGTCCGCCGCGACCACGATCGTCGCCCGGTCGGCGGGCACGCCCTTCACCTCGTACGCCCACTTGCGGGCCACCTTGATGCCGCTCTCCACCGCCTCGGCGCCCGTGTTCATGGGCAGCACCATGTCCTGGCCGGTCAACCCCGCGAGCCGCTCGGCGAACTCGGCCAGCCGGTCGTTGTGGAAGGCGCGCGAGGTGAGGGTGAGCCGGTCGAGCTGGCGGTGCGCCGCCTCGATCAGGGCGGGGTGGCGGTGACCGAAGTTCAGGGCCGAGTAGCCGGCCAGCATGTCGAGGTAGCGGCGCCCCTCGACGTCCTCCACCCAGGTGCCCTCCGCACTCGCGACGACCACGGGCAGCGGGTGGTAGTTGTGCGCGAGGACGGGCTCCTCGGCGCGGATCAGGTCGGCGGAGGTGCGCGTACGAGCGGGTGCGGTCATGAGCGGATCTCCTGGGTGCAGCACTTGATGCCGCCGCCGGCCTTGTGGAACTCGGACAGGTCGACGGGGACGGGGACGTAGCCGTGGTCCGCGAGCCGCTCGGCGAGGGCCTCGGCGGCCGGGGCGATGAAGACATGGCGTCCGTCGGAGACGGAGTTGAGGCCGAAGGCCATCGCGTCGTCGCGGGTGGCGAGCACCGCGTCCGGGTACAGCCGCGCGAGCACGTCACGGCTGCCCGGCGAGAAGGCCTCCGGGTAGTACACGATGTTGTTGTCGTGGCCGTCGTCGAGGACGAACAGCGCGGTGTCGAGATGGTAGAAGTACGGGTCCACCAGCGTCAGGCTGATCACCGGATGGCCGAAGAACTCCTGCGCCTCGCGGTGCGCGTCACGGGCCGTCCGGAACCCGGTGCCGGCCAGCAGGTAGCGGCCCGTCCAGACCAGGTCGCCCTCGCCCTCGCAGACGGCCTCGGGCCGGTGGACGCCGTAGCCGGCCGCCTTGAACCAGGTGTCGTAGTGGACGGCCTCCAGGCGCCGCTCCGGCGCGTGGAACACGGAGCCGAGCACGCGGCCGCCGACGACGACGGCCGAGTTCGCGGCGAAGACCATGTCCGGGAGGCCGGGGACCGGCTCCACGGAGTCGACGGTGTGCCCATGGGCGCGGTAGGCGCTGATCAGCGACTGCCACTGCTCCTGCGCGAGGTCCACGTCGACGGGGGCGTCGGGATGCATCCAGGGATTGATCGCGTACTGCACGGCGAAATGTCTGGGTTCGCAGACAAGGAAGCGCCGGGGGCGCTGGACACGGCTGTCGGGCACAGAGGGGTTCCTCCGCTTTTCCTGCGGTGTCGACTGGGATGACACCACGGTAGGGACCGCCCGAGAAGTGCGACAAGGAACAAAGGCTGCGTGTCCGCGCAGCAACGCTGCGTTGTCTCCGCAGCCCACGCACGTCTCATGCGCCCTCCGGCGCGGGCTGACTGGCGCCCGCCTCCGGCGCCTCCGGCAGCAGATGGGACAGCACCATCACGCTGATCGTCTTCCGGATGAACGGCTCGGTGCGGATCCGCTCCAGCACCTCCTCGAAGTGCTCCACGTCCCGCGCCCGCACATGCAGCAGCGCGTCCGCGCCGCCCGTCACCGTCATCGCCGCGGTGATCTCCGGATGGTTGCGCACCACCTCCGCCAGCCGCCGGGGCGGCGCCGCGCCCTCGCAGTACACCTCCACGTACGCCTCGGTGCGCCACCCGAGCGCCGCCGGCTTCACCGTGGCCGTGAACCCGGTGATCACGCCGGTCTCACGCAGCCGGTCCACCCGCCGCTTCACCGCCGTGGACGACAGACCGACCGCGGCGCCGATCTCGGCGAAACTGGTCCTGGCGTTCGCCATCAGGGCGGTGACGATCTTCCGGTCGAGCTCGTCGAACGGCGCGGGCCTGCTGTTCATGGCGGCACTGTAACCAGTGGGCGCGCACCACCGTATCCAGCGCGAACGTCTGCCCCGACGGCATGTGCAGGCGTACGAATTGCTCCTAGACTCCACGTTCATGCTGCGCGCCCTGGCTGTCGACGACGAACGCCCCTCGCTCGAGGAGCTGCTCTACCTGCTGACCGCGGATCCCCGGATCGGCAGTGTCGAGGGCGCCGGTGACGCGACCGAGGCGCTGCGCCGCATCAACCGCGCTCTGGAGTCGGGCCCCGGCGGCCCCGAGGCGATCGACGTCGTCTTCCTCGACATCAACATGCCCGGCCTCGACGGCCTCGACCTGGCCCGGCTGCTGACCGGCTTCGCCCGGCCGCCGCTGGTCGTGTTCGTCACCGCCCACGAGGACTTCGCCGTCCAGGCCTTCGACCTGAAGGCCGTCGACTACGTGCTCAAACCCGTCCGCAAGGAACGCCTCGCCGAGGCCGTCCGCCGTGTCGTCGAACGCGGCACCCCCGAACAGCGCGGCACCGCCCCGCGGATACCCGTGCACGAACCCGACCCCGACCACATACCCGTCGAACTCGGCGGCGTGACCCGCTTCGTCGCCGTCGACGACATCACCCATGTCGAGGCCCAGGGCGACTACGCCCGGCTGCACACCGGCCGCGGCAGCCATCTCGTCCGCATCCCCCTGTCCACCCTTGAGGAGCGCTGGCGTTCGCGCGGGTTCGTCCGCATCCACCGCCGCCACCTCGTCGCCCTGCACCACATCGGCGAACTCCGCCTCGACGCCGGCACGGTGAGCGTCCGGGTGGGCAGCGAGGAACTCCAGGTCAGCAGACGCCACGCGCGCGAGCTGCGGGACCTGCTGATGAGGAGGCCGTGACATGCCCCAGGACCCCACCGAACGCCGCGTCGTCGTCACCGGACCGCCCCGCCGCACCCGGCGCACCTCCGGCTACTACCGCCCCCGCACCGAGATCGACGAGCAGACCACCCTCGGCCACACGTATGTCCGCTCCCTGATGCGCACCCAACTGCGCGCCGCCCTCACCGTGTTCGCCGTCCTCGGCCTGCTCGTCGGCCCCCTGCCGCTGGTGTTCGCGGCCGCCCCGGAGGCCCGCCGCCTCCAGTGGGCGGTCCTCGGCTTCGGCCTGTACGCCCCCCTGGTCCTGCTCGCCCGCTGGTACGTACGGCGCGCCGAACGCAACGAACGGGACTTCGTACGGCTCGTCGAGGACCGCTGAGGCAAGGACGCGCGCGCACGTGAACTCCGGTTACGCAGTCCCCGCCGTCGCCCTCGTCGTCGTCGCCACCGTCCTCGTCGGCGCCTTCGGCCTGCGCATCTCCCGCACCACCTCCGACTTCTACGTCGCCTCCCGCACCGTCGGCCCCCGCCTCAACGCGGCCGCCATCAGCGGCGAGTACCTCTCCGCCGCGTCCTTCCTCGGCATCGCGGGACTGGTGCTGGTCCAGGGCCCCGACATGCTCTGGTACCCGGTCGGCTACACCGCCGGATACCTGGTCCTCCTCCTGTTCGTCGCCGCCCCGTTGCGCCGCTCCGGCGCCTACACGCTGCCCGACTTCGCCGAGGCCCGCCTCGCCTCCCAGGCGGTACGCCGACTCGCCGGGGCCTTCGTCGTGGGCGTCGGCTGGCTCTACCTGCTGCCCCAACTCCAGGGCGCCGGGCTGACGTTGACGGTCCTCACGGGCGCGCCGGAGTCCCTCGGAGGCCTGATCGTCGCCGTCGTCGTCACCGCGACCGTCGCCGCGGGCGGCATGCGCAGCATCACCTTCGTGCAGGCCTTCCAGTACTGGCTGAAACTCACCGCCCTCCTCGTCCCCGCCCTCTTCCTGGTGCTCGCCTGGCAGGGCGACGGAGCACCCCGCCACGCCTTCGAGGAACCGCCCGCCTTCCGCGAACAGCGACTCGTCCGCGTCGACGACACCGTCGACCTGAAACTGGAACGGCCGCTGACCGTCACCGTCAGCGGCACCGTCGACGGCCGCCCGCACGACGACACCCGCCTCGAACTCCCCGCCGGCACCCACCGCATCGCCGCCGGCACCCGCCTCACCTTCGACCGCGGCGCCCCCGTCCCCGTCGCCGACCGCGGCACCAACGGCGGCATGTCCACCTCGCTCGCCGCGAGCCGCGAGGAACGCCCGCTGTACGCCACGTACGGCCTGATCCTCGCCACCTTCCTCGGCACCATGGGCCTGCCGCACGTCGTCGTGCGTTTCTACACCAGCCCGCACGGTGTCGCCGCCCGCCGCACCACCGTCGCCGTGCTCGCCCTGATCGGCGGCTTCTACCTGCTGCCCCCCGTCTACGGCGCCCTAGGCCGCCTCTACGCCCCCGAACTCTCCCTCGCGGGCGACGCGGACGCCGCCGTCCTGCTGCTGCCCGACCGTATGATCGGCGGCCTCGGCGGCGACCTGCTCGGCGCGCTGGTGGCCGGGGGCGCCTTCGCCGCGTTCCTCTCCACCGCCTCGGGGCTCACCATGGCCGTGGCGGGCGTGCTCACCCAGGACGTCCTCCCGTCCCGCGGCGTACGGCACTTCCGGCTCGGCACCGGCCTGGCCATGGTCGTTCCGCTGGCGGCGAGCTTCCTCGTGGGCGGGCTGCCCGTGGCCGACGCGGTGGGACTCGCGTTCGCCGTGTCCGCCTCCTCCTTCTGCCCGCTGCTCGTCCTCGGCATCTGGTGGCGCCGCCTCACCCCGCCCGGCGCGGCCGCCGGCATGCTGGTGGGCGGCGGGTCCGCGTTCCTGGCTGTCGCCGCGACCATGGCCGGTGTCCCCGGTTCGGGGCCGCTGCACAGCCTCCTGGCCTGGCCCGCCCTGTGGTCGGTCCCGCTCGGCTTCCTCACCATGATCCTGGTGTCCCTGGCGACCCCGGGGCGGGTACCGGCGGGCACGGCGGCCATCCTGGCCCGCTTCCACCTGCCGGAGGAACTGCGGGCGGCGGAGGTGAAGGCGTGATCGGATTCCTCGCCGGCCTCTGCGTGGCCGTCCTCCCGCTGCTGGCAGCAGGCTTCTGGCTCGGCCGCCGCACCGCGCGCCCCCAGACACTCGGCGGTCTCGGCACCCCCGTCGAGCACGCCACCTTCGAGACCCTGCACACCGCGTCCCTCGCCGCACCCCCGCTGCGGGCGGGCCTGACGGAGGAGACCGCGCGCAGGTCGGCCCGCAGACTGCGCACCCTGCTCGGCACGGACGCGCTGTGCCTGACGGACGAGAAGCAGGTCCTGGTCTGGGACGGCGTGGGCGACCACCACCGCACCGAGATCATGGCCCGCCTGGCCGGCCCCCTGGAGACCGGCCGCGGCGAGGCGTTCCGGCTCACCTGCGAGACCCCCGACTGCCCGGTGCGCTGGGCCGTGGTCGCCCCGCTCACCGTCGACGACCGGGTGCACGGCGCCCTCGTCGCCTGCGCCCCGCGTGAGTCCGCCGTCCTCGTCCGCGCGGCCGGAGAGGTGGCCCGCTGGGTGAGTGTCCAACTGGAACTGGCGGACCTCGACCAGTCCCGGACCAAGCTCATCGAGGCGGAGATCCGGGCCCTGCGTGCCCAGATCTCCCCGCACTTCATCTTCAACTCCCTCGCGGTGATCGCCTCGTTCGTCCGCACCGACCCCGAGCGCGCCCGCGAACTGCTCCTGGAGTTCGCCGACTTCACCCGCTACTCGTTCCGCAGGCGCGGCGACTTCACCACCCTCGCCGACGAACTCCACGCCATCGACCACTACTTGGCACTCGTACGGGCACGCTTCGGCGACCGCCTCTCCGTGACCCTGCAGATCGCCCCCGAGGTGCTCCCGGTAGCCCTGCCGTTCCTGTGCCTCCAGCCGCTGGTGGAGAACGCCGTCAAGCACGGCCTGGAAGGCAAGACCGACACGTGCCGCATCCAGATCACCGCGCAGGACACCGGCGCCGAGGCCCTCGTCGTCATCGAGGACGACGGCGCCGGCATGGACCCCGACCTGCTGCGCCGCATTCTCGCGGGCGAGGTCAGCCCCTCCGGCGGCATCGGCCTGTCCAACGTCGACGACCGGCTCCGCCAGGTCTACGGCGACGACCACGGCCTCGTCATAGAGACCGCCGTGGGCGCGGGCATGAAGGTCACCGCCCGGCTGCCGAAGTACCAGCCGGGCGTGCACTCGGCGGCCCGGCTCGCACCGGAGTGAGCGCCGGAGTGGGAGTCAGGTGCTGCGCGTGGCGACCATCCCGAGAGTGATCAGGCCCAGCACCACCCAGCCGAACCACAGCCAGCCGTTACTGCCGAGCGCCACCGTGTAGGCCGTCACCGCGACGAGTCCGCCGACGGTGATCACCCCCATGGTCTTCGTGGAGCCGTTCGTGGAACCGTTCGTGGATCCGGGCATCGCAACACGCTCCTCATGGTCCGTCCCCCTCCATGGTGCCCCCGTTCTGCCTCCTGACGGTGCACACGACGTAACGCGTTCCGGACTTCCACGGTCCCTGGCTCGACCAGGACCCCGACTCGTACGCCGACGGATCGAATCCGTAGTCGCCCGGCGGCGCCTCCCGGCGGCACGCCGCGTCCGACTCGGTCCGCGCCTCCCGGAACGTGACATCGGCGCCCAACCGGGTGAACCCGACCACCAGCTCGTCGTACGACCCCTCACAGGACGCCAGCCGGGCGTCCCGGTTCCCCCCGGTGCGCAGGCAGTCCCGCTTCTGCATGTTCGACGTGTCGGTGAACGCGGCGCCGATCCGCCGGTGCGTGCCGAGCGGCCCGTACACCGGCCCGTGCGCCCCCAGCAGCAGACAGGCGACGCGCCGCCCGGCCGCCTCGAACCCCGCCGCGTCCGGTACGACGGCGTAGCTCCGTACGTCCGCGAGCCGCTCCCGCAGCTCCCGTGTCCGCTCCTCGCACCTTCCGGGCCCGAGCTGACGTGCCTCCGCCGCCGAGGCGGCCCCGACGAACGCCATCACCTCCCCGTCGGGCGCCTTGTCCCGGCAGGTCGGGTCCAGGGCCAGCCGGGGCGTGCCGTCGAAGCGCTCTGCGCCGGGCCACTCGGCAATCACACAGTCACCGTCCTCGAGCGGCCCGGCCAGCCCCACCCTCTCCCCGTACGGCCACCCCGTTCCGCCCGTCTCGTCTCCCGCCGCCCGATGGGCCGTCGCGTACCAGACGCCGCCCAGCGCGAGGAGCAGCCCGAGCGCGCAGGACAGTACGGCCCGCCCGATCCGCCGCCCCCGCCCGGCCCGGGCCGCCGGGACCGGCGCCGAGAGAACCGACGGGTCCGGCGCCACGGGCACCGGCCCCGAGTACCCCCCGGGGCCCTGCGGCCTGCTCCAAGGGGGCTGCGAGCCCAGATCGGTCTGCGTCCGAGCCTGGGGATCGGCCTGGGGCAACACGATCTGCGACAGGGCGGCCTCGGCCGTCGCCGTGTCGATCCGCCGCGCCGGATCCTTGACGAGGAACGCCCGCAGTACGGGCTCCAGCGCGCCCGCGCGCACCGGTGGCCGCGGCTCCTCCGTGACCACCGCGGTGATCTCCGCGAGGTGCGTGTCGCGCTCGAAGGGGCCGTGACCCTCGACGCCGTAGTAGAGGGTGCAGCCCAGGGAGAACAGGTCGGCGCCCGGGGTGGGCGGCCCGCCCGTGGCGCGTTCCGGGGCGAGATAGCCGGACGTGCCCACCAGCACCGAGGCCCGTGTGTAGCGCGGCTCCCCGGCGTCCGGCTGCACCGAAATCCCGTAGTCGGTGAGCAGGACCCGCCCGTACGGCGCCCCCGTGCGGTCCGGCGCGAGCAGGATGTTCGCCGGTTTCACGTCCCGGTGCAGGACGCCCCGGTCATGTCCGGCGGTCAGCGCGTCCAGCACCGCCAGGCCGATGCGGGCGCACTCCGCGGGGGCGAGCGGGCCGCGCCGGGTGATCAGCTCACGCAGGTCGACGGCGTCCGCCACGTACTCCATGACGATCCACGGCAGCCCGTCGTGCTCCAGCACATCGTGCACGGTCACCACGTGCGGATGGTCGCGCAGCCCCGCCGCGTTCCGGGCCTCCGCGCGGGCCCGGGCGACCCTGGCCTCCCGCTCGCCCTCGGCCTCGGCCGGGTCGCGGAACACGATCTCCTTGAGCGCGACGTCACAGGCCAGTCTCTGGTCGTGGGCCAGCCACACATGACCCATGCCGCCGCTGCCCAGCGGGTGCAGCAGCAGATAACGGCCGGCGATGACCCGGCCCACTCCCGACGTCGGCGATCCTGACGGCATCCAGTGACTCCCGGGGTCTACGGGGGTGCTACGGCGGTACGACTGTGGGTTCGGGGTCTCGGGGGCGTGGGGGCGCTACGCCCAGGTGCTCGCCCTCACCCCCGGCGCCTCGCGCGCCGGGTCAGCCGCGACCGGGGCGCTGGTGTCCGGCTCGTCGGCCGCGGCGTCGGTGGAGTCGGTGGTGGGCGGCTCGGGAGGCTCGGGGGGCTCGGGGGGAGCCTCGGGCGCGGTGGTGGGCGGCTCGGGAGGCGCGGGCGGAGCCTCGGGCGCGCTGGGGGGCGGTTCCGGCGGTACTTCGGGCGCGGTGGTGGGCGGTGCTGCGCTGGTGGCGGGCGCGCTCGTCGCCGGGGCGCTGGCGGTGTCCGGCGGGGCGCTGGTCGTGGTCGGCGGTGCGTCGGTGGGCGGGTCGGGGGCCGGTGGCGGGCTCGACGAGGCCGGTGGGCTGGTGGGCGGGTCGGGCGAAGGCGGCGGGCTCGACGAGGGCGGAGCGCTGGACGACGACGGTGGCGCGCTGGACGACGGGGGGTCGGAGGAAGCGGGCGGATCGGACGACGTCGACGGACCGGACGCCGTCGGTGGGGTGTGCGCAGGCTTGGACGCCTCCGACTCCGGGGGAGTGCCCGCCCCGCTGCCCGTCCCCTCGGCCACGCTCAGCGTCACGTACTCCCCGAACCGCAGCTTGGCCCCTGCCGGTGGATCGGACGCCGTGACCCGGGCGTCGTCCGGCGGCAACCCCTCCCCGTCGTACGCGGCGCCCAGCCCGTTGTCGGCCAGCCTCCGGCTCGCCGCCCCGAACGTGGCCCCCGCCACGCTGGGCACCGTACGCGTCTTCCGCGTGTTGAACGTGGTGTCCTTCTCACCCGTCGTGCCGACCGGCCGGTCGATGCCGCGCTCCGGCTCGTCCACGTCGACGAGGGCGAGCCGCTCCAGCTGCCGCGAGGCGGGGCGCACGGCCACCACGGAGGACTGGTCGTACCCCTTCCACTCCTTGTTCCCGTGCTGGAACCTCACGTCGATCCGGTCGGTGTCACCCATGAAGGGCCGCAGCGGATTTCCGCACGAGCACTTCACGGCCGGAGCTCCCCGTTCGTCGACGAGAACCGCGATTCCCGCCTGGAGCAGGGAGTCGTAGGGAACGGCCTTTTCCTTCTTGTAGTCGTGGTTCTTCACGAGAGTGTCGTGACGCAGGAGCACGGGTGTGAGCCGGTCCAGGAAATCCGGAATCTCCTTGGTGGTGATGCCGAAAACACCGGCCCACACCCGCGCCTTCCGGTCGTTCCGCGGATCGGCGAGAAATTCCTTCAATTGTTCGACGTCGCAGATCTGAGGCTGCTTCGTGCCGCCGTACAACCCCGGTGTGTCACCCTGCTGCAGGCTGCCCGGCGCCGCCAGCGACCGGACCTCGGCGTCGTGGCCCAGCCCCTGACTCTCGTCGAAGAAGGGCGCGAGCGACGGAACCCCCACCGCCACGGCCCGCACCAGCAGCAGCGGAGCGTCCCGGTCGCACCCGCTCGTCACCAGAACGAGAACCAGCAACACGGTGATCCTGCGGACCACTCGAATTCCGGCCCCTCGCATGAATGCGCGAATATTCATCACCGCTCCCCCCGGCGGTTCCCCCAACGCGCTTCATGCTACTGAATGGGAAAGCGCTCAGCGCCCCTGTGCGTTCAATGAGGCCAAATAGGCGTTGTACGCCTCGAGTTCCTTGTCACCGTCCCGGTCCGCGGCCCGGTCCTTGCGCCTGGCCTGCCGCTGCTCCGAGCCGTACCACTGGAACAACAGCGCGATCAGCACCAGTACGGACGGAATCTCACTGAACGCCCAGGCGATGCCGCCGGCCGCGTTCTGGTCGGAGAGCGCGTCGATACCGAGCGAGGCGGGCGGGTTCTTGAACGTCTCCACCATCGGGGTCGACGCCATCATCAGCGCGATGCCGAAGAACGCGTGGAACGGCATGCCCGCGAACAGCTCCAGCATCCGCAGCAGATACCCCGGCCGGTGCGGGCCCGGGTCCACGCCGATGATCGGCCAGAAGAACACCACCCCCACGGCGAGGAAGTGCACCATCATCGCGACGTGCCCGGTCTTGGAGCCCATCAGGAAGTCGAAGAGGGGGGTGAAATACAGCGCGTACAGGCTGGCGATGAACAGCGGGATCGTGAACGCCGGATGCGTGATGATCCGCATGTACCGGCTGTGCAGCAGCATCAGCAGCACCTCACGCGGCCCCTTGCGCCCGCGCCCCGCCGTCGGCAGCGCCCGCAGCGCCAGCGTGGCCGGGGCGCCGAGCAGGATCAGGATCGGCGACAGCATGCTGATCACCATGTGCTGCACCATGTGCACGCTGAACATGACCATCCCGTAGTCGTTCAGCTTCGTGCACATCATCAGGCCGACCGACAGCACCCCGACGACGTACGACACCGTCCGCCACGCGGACCACGCGTCCCCCCGCCGCCGCAGCCGCACGACCCCCCACCCGTACAGCCCGAGGCCCATCAGACAGGCCACGAGGAAGAACGGATCCGCCGACCACTGAAGCCCCCGCCCCAGCGTGAACGGCGGCAGATCCATCATCATGCCGTGCCCGCTGTGATCCATGCGCCGGCTCCTGTTTCGTGGGGGGATGTGCGGTCTGTCCGCCCCAAGACTAGGACGACCCCCGGCGACGATTGTCACCGGGGGCCACCGCAGCGCGCCTTCACGGGGCGCGGGGCGGTATCACTATGCGGCTCCGCCGCGTGGGCGCGAGCAACCACCACGAACCCGCACCCGCCGGACGGCTACAGCACGCACTCCGCTTCCGCGTACCGCTCACCCGGAACGGTCTTGAGCGTCTCCACGGCCTCAGCGAGAGGCACCATCACGATGTCCGTCCCCCGAAGCGCCGTCATGTTGCCGAACTCGCCCCGGTGCACGGCCTCCACCGCATGCCACCCGAACCGCGTCGCGAGAACACGGTCGTACGCGGTCGGCGTACCACCCCGCTGCACATGGCCCAGAATGACCGGCCGCGCTTCCTTCCCGAGCCGCGCCTCCAGCTCGATGGACAGTTGCCGCGCGATCCCGGCAAACCGCTCATGCCCGTAGACGTCCTTGCCGCCTTCGTCGAACTCCATCGTGCCGGCCCGCGGCTTCGCCCCCTCCGCCGCGACCACGATCGCAAACCGCTTGCCCGCCTCGAACCGCTCGCCGACCTTGCGGGTCAACTCCTCGATGTCGAAGGGCCGTTCCGGTACGACGATGGCGTGCGCGCCGGCCGCCATGCCGGAGTGCAGGGCGATCCAGCCGGTGTGGCGGCCCATGACCTCCACGATCAGCACCCGCTGGTGGGACTCGGCGGTGGTCTTCAGCCGGTCCAGCGCCTCCGTCGCCACGCCCACGGCCGTGTCGAAGCCGAAGGTGACGTCGGTGACCGCGATGTCGTTGTCGATGGTCTTCGGCACGCCGACGATCGGCAGGCCGTTGTCCGACAGCAGCCGGGCCGCCTTGAGCGTGCCCTCACCGCCGATCGGGATGATCGCGTCGAGCCCGAGCTCCTCGACATGGCCCCTGGCCCGCTCCACGCCGTCCCGCAGGTGCTCGGGACGGACCCGGGAGGAGCCGAGGATCGTGCCGCCGCGGGCCAGGATGCCGCCCACGGCGTCGAGGTCGAGCTTGAGGTAGTCGCACTCCAGGAGGCCCTTCCAGCCGTCCCGGAAGCCGATGACCTCGTCGCCGTGGTCGGCGACGGCGCGGTGCACGACGGACCGGATGACGGCGTTCAGGCCGGGGCAGTCGCCGCCGGACGTGAGGACACCAATGCGCATAGCCCGAAACAACCTTCTCGATGTGGGCCGGGAGCCGGACCGCGTTGTCCGGCTGGAATCCCGGCCACCCTACCGGCGTGAGGGGGTCGTTCCCCACGGGGCGTCCGCCTGCTGGACGCGGCCGCACAAGTGAGCGGACGGACCGTCAGGCGGGCCCGGCGACGACCCTGGGCCAGGGCGCTAGAAGGTTCCTTCAGGCTGTGTGGAACGCGAGGTCAGGGCTCCTCTCTGCCGCCCCGCCTCCCTCGCCGCCTACGCCGGCTGTTGCGCGGACGCGATGCGCTCGTTGCGCAGTGCCTCGTACCAGCGGTCGTCCGTGGGCGGCAGCGCGTTCACGTCGAGCGCCAGCTTCAGCAGCAGATCCGCGATCAGCGGGTTGCGGGCCAGCACCGGGCCGTGCATGTACGTACCGAAGACGGTGTCGTTGTACGCGCCCTCCGTGCCGTCTCCCGTGCCGTTGCCCTTGCCGAGCTTCACCCGGGCGAGGGGGCGGGCCGTGGGACCGAGGTGGGTGATGCCCTGGTGGTTCTCGAAGCCGGTCAGCGGGGGCAGGCCCAGGCGCGGGTCGATGTCCGCGAGGACGTCGCCGACGCAGCGCTCGCCCTCGCCGCGCGTGGCGGTCACGTCGAGCAGACCGAGGCCGGGCTCGCGCTGGCCGAGGTCGTTGACGAACTCGTGGCCGAGGATCTGGTAGCCGGCGCACACCGCGAACACGATCGCGCCGTTGTTCACCGCCTGGTACAGGTGCCCGTCGCGGCGCAGCCGCTCGGCCGCGAGCCGCTGCGGACGGTCCTCACCGCCCCCGATCAGGTAGATGTCGCCGGACGTCGGGATCGGCTGGTCGCTGCGCACGTCGAGGCGGGCCACGTCGAGGCCGCGCTGCCGCGCCCGGCGCTCCACGACGAGGACGTTGCCCTGGTCGCCGTAGGTGCTGAGCAGGTCCGGGTAGACCCAGACCACCCGAAGCTGGTTGTCGCTCATGAAGTGTTCGTCCTTCGTGGTCAGTTGCCGACGCGGCGGCGCAGGTCCTGGAACGCGGTGTAGTTCGCGATGACCTCGATCCGGCCGGGCGGGCACATCTGCACGGCCTGGTCGACGTTCTCGCAGACCTGGAAGTGCTGGTTGGCGACCTCCAGACGCACCGCGAGGTCCAGCTTCCGGTCGCCGATGACGAAGATCGGGTGGCCGGTCAGGCGGGTGTAGTCGACGTCCCACAGCCAGGAGGTGTCGGTGCCGTCGGCGCCGCGCGCGTTCACGGAGAGGATCACCGGGGTCGGCGGCGGGTCGATCAGCGAGAACGTCTCCAGCCAGCCGGCCGGGTTCTTGGCGAGCAGGAGTCTCAGGTCGCGGCCCTGGAACTGGACGACGTCGTAACGTCCGGCGACCGCCTGCACCTGGTACATGCGCTCCAGGGCGACCTGCGGCGGTACCCCGAAGACGGCGGCGACGGCCGCGGAGGAGGCGGCGTTGGCCTTGTTGGCGCGGCCGGGCAGCTGGAGGTGGATCGGCCAGGCGGAGCCGTGCGGGTCGAGGACGTGGTCCCCGGACAGCGCCCAGCTCGGCGTGGGCCGCCGGAACCCGCACTCACCGCAGAACCAGTCGTCGCCGGGCCGCTGCATCACGCCACCGCAGGACGGGCAGGACCAGGCGTCGTCCTTCCACATCTGACCGGCTGCGACCCAGATCACGTTGGGGGAGGAGGACGCGGCCCACACCACCAGCGGGTCGTCGCAGTTGGCCACGATCACGGCCTTGGACCCCGCAAGGCCCTCACGCCAGTTCTCCGCGAGCATGCGGGTCTCGGCGGCGCGGTCGAGCTGGTCGCGGGAGAGGTTGAGCAGCGCGATGCACTTCGGGGCGGTGTCCCGGGCCACACCCGCGAGGTACTTCTCGTCGACCTCGATGACGCCGTACCGGGCCTCCGAGCCGCCCGCGAGCGCCGAGGTGATGCCCGCGGGCATGTTGGCGCCGAGCGCGTTGGAGACGACCGGTCCCGCGGCGCGCAGGGCCTCGGCGATGAGGCGGGTGGTGGTGGTCTTGCCGTTGGTCGCCGACACGAGGATGACGTCCAGGTTCTGGGCGAGCCGGGCCAGCAGGTCGGGGTCGAGCTTGAGCGCCACCCGGCCGCCGATCACCGAACCGCTGCCGCGCCCCGCGGCACGGGATGCCGCAGCGACCGCCTTGCCCGCGGTCACGGCCAGCTTGGCCCGCGGCGTGAGCGGGTCCGAGTTGCCTGCCATCAGTTCTCGATCCTCCTTGCGTACGCGCCGCGCCTCTGCCTGACGGCAACGTGGTAGGTGGTCAGCCTATCGAGATCCATTCGCACTCCCGAACCGCGGCACCATCACACGCCCGTACGGCATGCGCGTGTCAGGGAGGACCGTACCCTTGCCGCCATGCGAAACGGCCAGATCCCCGGCGCCCGAGGGCGCGTCCGCCCCCTCATCCTCCTCGGCGGAGCGACCCTGCACGAGCCCTGCCGGGAGGTCACCGACTTCGGCCCCGAACTGGCGGAGCTCGTGGAGGACTTGTTCGCCACCATGTACGCCGCCCACGGCGTGGGCCTGGCCGCCAACCAGATCGGCGAGCCCCTACGGGTCTTCGTCTACGACTGCCCCGACGACGAGGACGTCCGCCACCTGGGGCACGTCGTCAACCCCCGCCTGGTCGAGGCCGACGGAGTCGTCGTACGCGGCCCGGAGGGCTGCCTGTCCCTACCGGGCCTGGAGGCGGGCACGGAGCGTTACGACCACGCGGTGATCGAGGGGTTCACGATGTCGGGGGAGCCGGTGCGGCTCCACGGTACGGGTTGGTTCGCCAGGTGCTTGCAACACGAGTACGACCACGTGGAGGGCAGGATCTACGCCGACCACTTGACGGGCTGGCGCCACCGCAGACTGATGCGCCAGGCCAGGCGAGCTTCCTGGCACGGGGGCACTGTGCCTGCCTAGGGCGTGTGGCTGACGTCAGAACCCGGGGCCGCCCATCTTGTCCCCGGCGGCGGCAAGCCGACCCCACAAGAGGTCCGCAAGACTCCGCACCAACTCCGCCCGAGAACAAGGGCGTTCGCCCAGCCACCAGTCCCCGGCCGCATGCATCATCCCGACGATCCCATGCCCCCACACCCGAGCCAGCTGCTGCCCCCCGGGCCCAAGATCCAGCCGCTCCTCGATGACCTGCGCCAACTCCTCACCCATCCGGCGAAGCAACGGCGCCGAGTGCTTCCCGACGTCGAACCCCTGCTCCCCGGCCTGCCCGCTCTCGGAGGGATGCATCAGAAAGCGGTACACCTGCGGCCGCAGCTCGATCGCCGTGAGGTATGTGTCGAGCGTGGCCTCCACCCGCTCCCGCCGGTCCGCGGGAGCGTCCAGCGCGGCCCGCAGCGAGTCCAGCAACGCGTCCGTGTGCCGTTTGGCCAACGCCGCGTAAAGTCCACCCTTGTCGCCGAAGTGGCGGTAGAGAATGGGCTTGGTGATCCCCGCCTCCGCGGCGATCGCGTTCATCGACGCCTGCGGGCCGTCACGCAGCACCACCCGGTCCGCGGCTTCCAGCAGCTCCCGCCGTCGGCGGTCGGCGGATCGCTGCTGCTCGGTCCGCTGCGTGGTGTCCATGATCTCTCCCCACCCGTGCTGTTTCGATGACGCAAGCGCAAACTAACACCTGTCAGCAGCCTGACATCGAACGGGCTGCCGAGCTGCCCTCGGGAATTGACTTTTCCTACCGACCAGTAACACACTTCTGTTACCGCAAGTAACATGCACGTAGACGCGTGCGCCGCCGCTGGAGGGGACATGGCCGAGTTCACCATGGAGCTCAACGACGAACAGAAGGAGGTCCGGGACTGGCTCCACGGCTTCGCCGCCGATGTGATCCGCCCCGCGGCCGCCGAATGGGACGAGCGTGAGGAGACTCCCTGGCCGGTCATCCAGGAGGCCGCCAAGGTCGGCATCTACTCCCTCGACTTCTACGCCCAGCAGTACTTCGACGCCACCGGTCTCGGCATACCCATGGCCATGGAGGAGCTGTTCTGGGGCGACGCGGGCATCGCCCTCTCCATCGTCGGCACCGGCCTCGCCGCCGTGGGCGTCCTCGCCAACGGCACCGAGGAGCAGATCGGCACCTGGATCCCCCAGATGTACGGCGACGCCAACGATGTCAAGGTCGCCGCGTTCTGCTCCTCCGAACCCGACGCCGGTTCCGACGTCGCCTCCATGCGGACGCGCGCCGTGTACGACGAGGCCAAGGACGAGTGGGTGATCAACGGCACGAAGACGTGGGCGACCAACGGCGGCATCGCCAACGTCCACGTGGTCGTCGCGGTCGTCGACCCCGAGCTCGGCTCCAAGGGCCACGCGTCCTTCATCATCCCGCCGAACACGCCCGGCCTCGCGCAGGGCCAGAAGTTCAAGAAGCACGGCATCCGCGCCTCCCACACCGCCGAGGTCATCCTCGACAACGTGCGCGTCCCCGGCTCCTGCCTGCTCGGCGGCAAGGAGAAGCTGGACGAGCGGCTGGCGCGGGCCCGCGAGCGGGCCAAGGCGGGCGGTGAGCGGGTGAAGAACGCGGCGATGGCGACATTCGAGGCAAGCCGCCCCGCGGTGGGTGCCATGGCGGTGGGTACGGCTCGGGCGGCTTACGAGGTGGCCCTCGACTACGCCAAGACCCGTGAGCAGTTCGGTCGCCCCATCATCGACAACCAGGGCGTCGCCTTCCAGCTCGCCGACATGCGTACGTCGATCGACGCGGCGAGGCTGTTGGTCTGGCGCGCCTCCTGGATGGCCGTCAGCGGCAAGCCGTTCACCGCGGCGGAGGGCTCGATGTCGAAGCTGTTCGCGAGTGAGACGGCGAAGAAGGTGACGGCGCAGGCGATCCAGATTCTCGGCGGCAACGGGTACACGCGGGAGTACCCGGTGGAGCGGATGCACCGGGATGCGGCGATCTACACGATCTTCGAGGGCACGAGTGAGATCCAGCGGTTGGTGATCGCTCGCACGCTGTCGGGGATGCCGATCCGGTAGCGCGTCCGCGGTTTGTCCGTGGCTGATCGCGCAGTTCCCGCGCCCCTTCCGGCGCTTCCACCGCACCTGCCTTCAGGGGTGCGGGGAACTGCGCGACAAGCCACCACGCACCCGTACCCGGCGACGAAACAGCACCCCCTACGGCGCACCCCCGCTGCTGTGCGCGATGCACGCCACATCAATACGATCCGCCAGCTTCGCCAGCTCGATCGTCAACGCGGCGACCGTATCCTCGTCCAGCCCCTCCGCCCCGGCCTCGACAAGATGCAGCCACCGCCCGCCCACCGTGCGGAGCAGCTTGCTCACGTCGGCGGCGGCCACCTGCAAGGTACCGCGGTCGTCGACGATCAGAGGCAGAGTCACTTCGCGGTTCACAGACGGGATCGTAGCCGCGCAAGCCTCACGCTCCGTGCCAAACCGTGGTGATGTTGCAGAACTCCCGGATTCCGTGCCCGGACAGCTCACGGCCGTATCCGGACCTCTTCACACCCCCGAACGGCAGCGCCGGGTGGGAGGCGGTCATGCCGTTGACGAACACGCCGCCCGCCTCCAGGTCCTGGACGAAACGGTCGACCTCGGCCTCGTCGCGGGTCCAGACGTTGGAACTGAGGCCGAACGGGGAGTCGTTGGCGATCAGGATCGCCTCGTCGAGGTCGCCGGCGCGGTAGAGCGTGGCGACGGGGCCGAAGGCCTCCTCGCGGTGGATGCGCATGTCGCGGTTGATGTCGGCGAGGACGGTCGGCGGGTAGTACCAGCCGGGCCCGTCCGGGCGTTCGCCACCGCACAGGACGGTCGCGCCCACGCGCTTGGCGTCGTCGACCAGGTCCTCCAGGTCGGCACGGCCCTGCTCGCTGGAGAGCGGGCCGACCTCCGTGTCCTCCCCCAGGGGGTCGCCGACCTTCAGCGCGTTCATGCGCTCGGTGAAGCGCTCGGCGAAGGCGTCGTAGACGTCCGTGTGCACGATGAACCGCTTCGCGGCGATGCAGGACTGCCCGTTGTTCTGTACGCGCGCGGTCACCGCGACCTCCGCGGCGCGGTCGACGTCGGCGGAGGGCATGACGACGAAGGGGTCACTGCCGCCCAGTTCCAGAACCGTCTTCTTGATCATTTGGCTGGCGGTGGAGGCGACCGCCCGGCCCGCGGGCTCGCTGCCGGTGAGGGTGGCGGCCTTCACTCGCTCGTCGCGCAGGATCTCGTCGACGGCCGAGGAGCCGATGAGCAGGGTCTGGAAACAGCCCTCGGTGAAGCCCGCGCGATGGAAGAGGTCCTCCAGGTAGAGGGCGGTCTGCGGGACGTTGGAGGCGTGCTTGAGCAGGCCCACGTTGCCCGCCATCAGCGCGGGCGCGGCGAAGCGGACCACCTGCCACAGGGGGAAGTTCCACGGCATCACCGCGAGGACCGGGCCCAGCGGGCGGTAGCGGACCAGGGCGCGGGAGGCGCCGGAGTCCTTCACGTCCGCGTCGGCGGGCCGCTCGTCGGCGAGCAGTTCCTCGGCGTGCTCGGCGTACCAGCGCATCGACTTGGCGCACTTGGCGGCCTCGGCGCGGGCCTGCTTGATCGGCTTGCCCATCTCGGTCGTCATGATCCGGGCGATCTCGGACTGGTCCTCGTCCAGCAGCTCGGCCGCCCGGGTGAGCAGACGGGCGCGTTCGGCGAAGCCGGTCGTGCGGTATGTGCGGAACGTGGCCTCCGCGAGCTGGAGCCGGCGTTCCAGCTCCTCCGCGCCCATGGCCTCGTACGTCTTGAGCGTCTCACCGTTCGCCGGGTTCACCGTTGCGATGGGCATGACGGACCTCCCTGAATGCACGCTGTGCTTCGACCTTCCCGCGCGGCGGTGGGGACCGCAACGCGGGGCCATCTGCCTAGGACCTGTCCAGCCGATCACGGCGGAGACGCGGGGTGTGGCACGCACATCTGCGGCGTTGTCGTCGGTCGCCGATGCTCCGCATCGACTCCCTCCTCCGCCTTGCAGCTGCACGCACCACACCCCGCTCACCGGCATCGATGAAGGCGCCGCTGGTTTCCTCCGCCCTGATCGGCCGGACAGGTCCTAGTGCGAGTGCTCAGCCAGGCGGTCGAGAAACGCGGCCTGTGCCTTCACGATCACCTCGCGCGCCCGGTCGAGGCCGAACCACTCCACCCGGTCCAGCTCCGGGAACTCCTGGACCCGTCCCGACTTCGGCGGCCACTCCATCCGGAACGTGCCGGGGACCACGGTCGCCGGGTCCAGGTCGGCCTCGACCGCCCACGCTGTGACGATCTTGCCGTTGGTCTGCCGGACCTCCCCGAGCGGTACGGCCTCACCGTCGGGCGGCGCCAGCCCCAGCTCCTCCTGGAACTCGCGCCGGGCCGCGTCCCAGGCGGGCTCGTCGGGCTCGTACTCGCCCTTCGGCACGGTCCAGGCGCCCGCGTCGCGCCGCGCGAAGAACGGCCCGCCCATGTGGCCGAGCAACACCTGGGTGCCGTCGTCGGTGTGCCGGAACAGCAGCAGCCCCGCGCTGCGTTTTCCCGTCATGTCGGTCACCCATGTACCTCCGTCGTCTCCGTCACGGGCGCACCTCCGGGTGGGCGGCGAACAGCGTCTCCACCGTGTCCGCCTCCTCCGGGCGCTTGTCCTCGCGGTAGCGGACCACGCGGGCGAAGCGCAGGGCGACGCCGGCGGGGTAGCGGGTGGAGCGCTGCAGGCCGTCGTAGGCGATCTCGACGACGAGTTCGGGGCGTACGGTCACCACCCAGCCGTCGTCCTCCACGGCCAGCTCCTGAAGGCGCTCGGTCTGCCAGGTGAGCATCGCGTCGGTCATGCCCTTGAAGGTCTTGCCGAGCATGGCGAAGCCGCCGTCGGCGGTGCGGGCGCCCAGGTGCAGGTTGGAGAGCTTGCCGGTGCGGCGGCCGTGGCCGCGTTCGACGGCCAGGATGACCAGGTCGAGGGTGTGCACGGGCTTGACCTTCAGCCAGGACGCCCCGCGCCGGCCGGCGCTGTAGGCGGCGTCGAGGGCTTTGATCACGACGCCCTCGTGGCCGCGCTCCAGCGTCTCGGCGAGGAACTCCTCCGCCCTGGGGATGTCCTCGGGCCCGTTCACCAGCGCCCTGCGGACCCGCATCGGCTCCGGGACCAGCCGGGCCAGCTCCGCGTGCCGCTCGGCGAACGGCAGGTCGAGCAGGTCGCGGCCGTCGACGGAGAGCGCGTCGAAGAAGACGGGGGAGACGGGGACCGCCTCGGCGGCCGTCGCCACGTCCATGCGTGAGCCCACCCGCCCGGCTGTCTCCTGGAAGGTGCGGGGGCGGCCGCTGTCGTCGAAGGCGATCACCTCGCCGTCCAGGATGAACCGTTCCCCCCTCAACTCCCGTGCCGCCGAGGTCAGTTCCGGAAGGCGGTCGGTGATGTCGTCGAGAGTGCGGGTGTACAGGCGTACGTCGTCGCCCTCCCGGTGCACCTGGACGCGGATCCCGTCCAGCTTCTCCTCGACCGCGCAGGCGCCGAGCTTCTCGACCGCCTCCGCCACCGACGACGCGCTGTGCGCCAGCATCGGCAGCACCGGGCGGCCGACGGTGAGCCGGAACCGCTCCAACGCCGGCGGCCCCTCCCCGAGCAGCGCCCGCGCCACCTCCTGGAGCGATCCGGCGAGCATCACCGCCCGTCGTACGTCCGCCGAGGGCGCCCCGGTCGCCTGCGCCAGCCCCTCCACGGCGACGGCGTCCAGGGCGCCCTGGCGGACCTCGCCGGTGAGCAGACCGAGGAGGAAGCGCTGTTCCTCCTCGGTGGCCAGGCCCATCAACTCCCCGACCAAACGGGCGCGTTCGGCCTGCGAACCGGCGCCGGCGACCTTGCCGAGCTCGGTGAGCCGGGCGTCCACCCCGCGCACGGTCAGCGTAGGTTCCGCGGCCGGTTCGACGGGGCGGCCGAGCACCTTCCAGCCGACGCCGATCCGGCCCTGCGGGAGTCTGCCCGCCAGATACGGGATGACGATCGGCGCGTCGTCGGCGTCCGCGTCCCGGAACAACTCGGCGAGCAGCGCGATCTTGCGGGAGCGCGCCGAGGCGGCGGCGACCTCCCGGGACACCTGGGCGAGCCGGGTCAACAGCATGCAGCCATGGTGCAACGGAGGCGGGCGCTCCACACTCGGACTGTCCACACCCGCACTGACGACACCCGCACCGCTGTGCCGCACCGTCTGTGCCGCACTGTCTACGCCCGCACGGCCGTGTCGAGGTCCGTCATCAGCAGTTCCCCGTTGATCGTGGCTCCGGCCCGGTACCCTCCGGCCGCCGCGTTCACCACCTGCTCGGCGAAGCCCATCGCGTTGCCCGCCGCCCACACCCCGGGCACGGTCGTCAGACCCGTCTCGTCCACCACGGGATACGCCCCGAACGGGGTCTCGCGCAGTTCGGCGCCCAGCCGCTGGAGCAGACCGGTCTGCGGCACGGCACGCGGCGCGACGAACACCACCGCACGCTCATGGGTCGTGCCGTCCGCGAGCCGGACCCCGGTGAGCCGGTCGCCCTCCACCACCAGCTCCGCGGCCTCGCCGGACACCACCTTCACCCCGGCCGCGGCGAGCCTGCGCAGATCGTCGTCCGAGAGCTCCGTCTCGGCGACTTCGTGCAGGAAGAACGTCACGTCGCCGGACCACTGGGACACCATCAGCGCCTGGTGCACGCTCAGCGGCGACGTGGCCAGCACACCGAACGGCTGGTCCCGCACCTCCCAGCCGTGGCAGTACGGGCAGTGCAGCACGTCCCGGCCGTACCGTTCGGCCACGCCCGGGACCGCCGGAAGCTCGTCCTTCAGGCCGGTGGCGACGACGAGGCGCCGGGCGCGTACCGTACGCCCGCTCGCCAGCGCCACGATGAAGTCGCCGTCTCTCGTGACGTCCACCGCCCGGTCCCGGATCAGCTCCACCCCGTACCGGGCGATCTCCTGCCGGCCGAGCGCCAGGAACTCGGCGGGCGGCATGCCGTCCCGGGTCAGAAAGCCCTGCATGTGCGCGGCGGGTGCGTTGCGTGGCTCGCCCGCGTCGACGACCAGGGTCCGGCGCCGGGCCCGGCCCAGGACCAGTGCGGCGGACAGGCCCGCCGCGCCGCCTCCGACGACGACCACTTCGTATTCGTGCCTCTCGGTCATGGTGACCACCTCCTCGGACAAGGTCGCTCGACCACTGCCGTATTGACAAACATGTTTGCCGAAACTGCAATGTGCTCCATGAGTGACGACGGCACGGACGAGGTGCTCGCGGAGGTCGGCCCCCGGTTGCGGCGGATCCGGAAGGAGCGGGGTGCCACGCTCGCCGGGCTGTCGGAGGCGACCGGCATCTCGGTGAGCACGCTCTCGCGGTTGGAGTCCGGCCTGCGCAGGCCCAGCCTGGAGCTCCTGCTGCCGATCGCGCGGGCCCACGAGGTGGCGCTGGACGAGCTGGTGGGCACCCCGCCGGTGCGGGACCCGCGGGTGCGGTCGCAGCCGATCGTGCGGCACGGGCGCACCTACTGGCCGCTCACCCGCCAGCCCGGCGGACTCCAGGCGTTCAAGGTGCTCGTGCCACAGCGGAACGAGGAGCCGGAACCCCGTGCCCACGAGGGGTACGAGTGGCTCTACGTCCTCGCCGGGCGGCTGCGGTTCGTGCTGGGCGAGCACGACGTGGTGCTCACCGCGGGGGAGGTCGCCGAGTTCGACACCCGCGTGCCGCACTGGTTCGGGTCGACGGGGGAGGGGCCGGCGGAGTTCCTCAGCCTGTTCGGGCCGCAGGGGGAGCGGATGCACGTACGGGCGAAGCCCAGGCGGTCGTGACGGGACGCTTCCGTCGTGACTCTTGCGCCGTGACTCTTGCCTCGTGACTTCTCCGTGGCAAGCTGTTCCCTGATCGGCAAGCGACCGCTTAGTATGCGAACGAGGCCGGTCAGACAACGCAGTCCCGTGGAGGCTCCGCATGCAGGCATGGCAGGTGCACGAGAACGGCGAGCCGAGTGAGGTGATGCGCCTGGAGGACGTGGCGCGTCCCGAGCCCGGCGACGGCCAGGTCCTGCTGAGGGTGCGCGCCGCCAACATCAACTTCCCGGACGTGCTGATGTGCCGGGGCCACTACCAGGTCAGGCCCCCGCTGCCGTTCACGCCGGGCGTGGAGATCTGCGGCGAGACCGAGGACGGCCGTCGGGTGATCGCCAACCCCGCGCTGCCGCACGGCGGCTTCGCTGAGTACGCCGTCGCGGACGCGGCGGCTCTGCTTCCCGCCCCCGACTCGCTGGACGACGCCGAGGCGGCCGCCCTGCACATCGGGTACCAGACGGGCTGGTTCGGTCTGCACCGCCGGGCCGGTCTCGAAGCCGGCGAGACACTGCTCGTCCACGCTGCCGCAGGAGGGGTCGGCAGCGCGGCCGTGCAGCTCGGGAAGGCCGCCGGGGCCACCGTCATCGGGGTCGTCGGCGGAGCCGACAAGGCCGCCGTCGCCCGCGAGCTGGGCTGTGACGTGGTCATCGACCGGCGCGCCGAGGACGTCGTCGCGGCGGTGAAGGAGGCCACCGGCGGGCGAGGTGCCGACGTGATCTACGACCCGGTCGGCGGCGAGGCCTACACGCAGTCCACCAAGGTCGTCGCCTTCGAGGGCCGGATCGTGGTCGTGGGCTTCGCGAGCGGGACGATTCCGAACCCGGGGTTGAACCACGCGCTGGTGAAGAACTACGCCATCCTCGGCCTGCACTGGGGCCTGTACAACACCAAGAACCCCAAGCTGGTCCAGCACTGCCACGAGAAGCTCACCGAACTGGCCGCCCGGGGCGCGATCAAGCCGCTGGTGAGCGAGCGCGTGCCGCTGAGCGAGGCGGCGGCCGCGGTCCAGCGGGTCGGCGACGGTGTCACCACCGGCCGGGTCGCCGTCGTGCCGCAGAACGGAGCCGCCGCATGACCGACGCAGCCGAACTCAAGCGCCGTACAGCGGAGTTGCTGGCCGCGCATCCGCCCGCCACGACGGATCGCACGGACTTTCTGAAGGCCCGCTTCGACGCCGGGCTCGCCTGGGTCCACTACCCCGAGGGCCTGGGCGGTGTGGGCGCCCCGCGCTCCCTCCAGGTCGTCGTGGACAGCGAGTTGGAGGCCGCGGGCGCCCCCGACAACGACCCGCGGCGCATCGGCATCGGCCTGGGCATGGCCGCGCCGACGATCCTGAAGTACGGCACAGAGGAGCAGAAGCAGCGCTATCTGCGGCCCCTGTGGGTGGGGGAGGAGGTCTGGTGCCAGCTCTTCAGCGAGCCCGGCGCCGGATCCGACCTCGCCGCGCTGGGCACGCGGGCCGTGCGGGAAGGCGACGAGTGGGTCGTCAACGGGCAGAAGGTGTGGACCTCCAGCGCCCACCTCGCCCGCTGGGCCATCCTCATCGCCCGCACCGACCCGGACGTGCCCAAGCACGCCGGCATCACGTACTTCCTCTGCGACATGACCGACCCGGGCGTCGAGGTGCGGCCGCTGCGCCAGGTCACCGGCGAGGCCGAGTTCAACGAGGTCTTCCTCACGAACGTCCGCATCCCCGACTCCCGCCGCCTCGGCGAGGTCGGTGACGGCTGGCGGGTCGCGCAGACCACGCTGAACAACGAACGCGTCGCCATCGGCGGCATGCGGCTGCCCCGCGAGGGCGGCATGATCGGCCCGGTCTCCAAGACCTGGCGCGAACGCCCCGAGCTGCGCACCCACGACCTCCACCAGCGCCTGCTGAAGCTCTGGGTCGAGGCCGAGGTCGCCCGCCTCACCGCCGAACGCCTGCGCCAGCAGCTCGTCGCCGGTCAGCCCGGCCCCGAGGGCGCCGGCATGAAGCTCGCCTTCGCCCGTCTCAACCAGGAGATCAGCGGCCTGGAGGTCGAACTCCTCGGCGAGGAGGGTCTGTTGTACGACGACTGGACCATGCGGCGCCCGGAACTCGTGGACTTCACCGGTCGCGAGGCCGGATACCGCTATCTGCGCTCCAAGGGCAACAGCATCGAGGGCGGGACCAGCGAGGTCCTGCTGAACATCGTCGCCGAGCGCGTCCTGGGCCTGCCGTCCGAGCCGCGCACCGACAAGGACGTCGCCTGGAAGGACCTCGCCCGATGACCGATCTTCTGTACACGGAGGAGGAAGAGGCCCTCCGCGCCGCCGTCCGCGACCTGCTCACGGACCACTGCGACGCACCGGGCGTGATCGCCCGCACCGAGTCGGACACCCCGCACGACCGCGAGGCGTGGAAGGCCCTGGTCGACGGCATGGGTCTGGCCGGCCTCCTGGTGCCGGAGTCCCGGGGCGGCCAGGGCGCCTCGCACCGCGAAGCGGCCGTCGTCCTGGAGGAGTTGGGCCGAGCGGTCGCCCCCGTGCCCTACCTGACGAGCGCTGTCGTCGCCACCGAGGCGCTGCTCGCCTGCGAGGCCGACGACCTCCTCGCCGACCTGGCATCCGGCCGACGGATCGGCGCCCTCGCTGTCGCGCTGAACGTCGCCCCGGGCGGCGCGTACCAGCTCGTACGACATGAGGACGGGGCCCTGCACGGGGAGTTGACCGGTGTCGCGGACGCGGCCGTCGCCGACGTGCTGCTCGTACCCGCGGACGACGGCGGGCTGTACGCGGTCGAGGCCGACGCCGTGACCGTCACCCCGCAGGTCTCCCTGGACCTGACGCGCCCGCTCGCCACCGTCACCCTCGACGGCACCCCCGGACGCCTGCTGGGCGACGCCGAACCCGCCGTGCGCCGCGCCCTGCGCGCCGGTGCCGGACTGCTCGCCTCCGAGCAGCTCGGCGTCGCCGAGTGGACGCTGACGGAGACCGTGCGCTATCTGAAGGAGCGCAAGCAGTTCAACCGGCCCGTCGGCGGCTTCCAGGCCCTCAAGCACCGGCTCGCCCAGCTCTGGCTGGAGGTCGTCAACCTCCGCGCCGCCGCCCGCAACGCGGCGGACGCGCTGGCCACCGACCAGGACGCGAACGTGGCGGTCGCCGTCGCCCAGGCCTACGCGGCACAGGTCGCCGTCCACACGGCCGAGGAGGCGCTGCAACTGCACGGCGGCATCGGCATGACCTGGGAGCACCCGGTGCACCTGTACCTGAAGCGGGCCAAGGCCGACTCGATCGCCTACGGCACCGCGGGCGCTCACCGCGCCCAACTGGCCGAACTGGTCGACCTCCAGACCCCCTGAAGCGCACCGACGCTCGCCCCCGTTCCCCGGGGAAAGCCCGCCCCACCAGGGGCGGGCTTTTTCGTGTGCCCCTCGCGGAGGCGGTGAACAAGGGGAGACGGTCCGGCCAACTCCTGCCATGAGCGGGTCCTTTGAGGCATTGGGGGCCTGATACTCGCTCAGGGCCTGTCCGGCGGATCAGTTGGGGGAGTGGGCAACCGACGACAACGCGACAGCTGGACGTGCCAAGCCCAGCGTCTGCGGCGTGATCCAAACGACAGGACCCAGGCCCCGTACGGCACTCAAAGGGAGGCAGAGCATGGCCCTCACCACCCGCCGCAGAGCCCTCACCACCCTCGGCGCCGCGCTCGCAGGCGCGGTCGTCCTGCCCGCGTCGGGCGCGCTGGGCAGCGAAAGGCGGCGCCACACCGGCCCGTTGTGGCGCGCCCACGCCCACAACGACTACGAGCACCCCCGCCCCCTCCTCGACGCCCTCGACCACCGCTTCGGCAGCGTAGAGGCCGACATCTACCTGGTCGGCGACCAACTCCTCGTCGCCCACGACCCGGAGGACCTCGACCCCTCCCGCACCCTCGAATCCCTCTACCTCGACCCGCTGGCCGCCCGCGTCAAGGCCAACCACGGCTGGGTGCACCGGGGTTCGCGCAGGCCGCTGCAACTCCTCATCGACATCAAGACCGAAGGCGCCTCGACCTACCGGGAACTCGACCGCCACCTCAGGCGCTACCCGCACCTGTTCACCACGTACGCCCACGGCCGGGTGCACTCCGGCCCGGTCACCGCCGTGATCTCCGGCGACCGCGCGGCCCGTACGCCGATGGAGGCCCAGCGCGTACGCCGCGCCTTCTACGACGGACGCCTCAGCGACCTGGGCAGCGCCGCACCCGCCTCCTTCGTCCCGCTGATCAGCGACAACTGGTCCCTGAACTTCTCCTGGCTGGGCGTCGGCGCCTTCCCGGACGCCGAGCGGGAGAAGCTGCGCGGCATCATCGCAGCCGCCCACGCGCGCGGCCGACGCGTGCGGTTCTGGGCGACGCCCGATCTCGCCGGCCCGGCCCGGGACGCGGTGTGGGGCGAACTGCTCGCGGCCGGCGTCGACCACCTCAACACCGACGACCTGGCGGGACTGGAGGCGTTCCTGGACGCACACCGCCCCGAGTGACACCACTCGATCGGCGGACAGGTCAGCCGCACGTTCAAACCCTCCGCTACGCCACACTTGCGGCCGAACGCCGCGAAGCGGACGTGGCGGAGGAGGTTGACGATGGCCGTTTCCATCTCTGTGGTGCTGTTGCTGCTGGTCCTGGCGGTGATCTTCCTGCGCAACGGTGGGCTGAAGATCTCCCACGCCTTGGTCTGTCTGCTGCTCGGCTTCTATCTGGCGAGCACCAGCGTCGCTCCCACCATCCACAGCGGCGTCACCGCGACCGCCGACCTCGTGAGCAGCCTGCGGCCGTGACGATCACCCGGCGGCGAAGACCCCGATGCCGTTCGCGACGGGACGCTCCGCGCCGCCGGAGGGGTGGTTGCGCACCGAGACGGTGCCCGCGCCGGAGGGCCGGGTGACCAGCGTCGTCGAGCCGCCGCCGTCCAGGTTGAAGGCGTCGACCGCGCCCAGGCCGCGCAGGGCGTCCGCCACTTCGGCGACCGTGAGGCCGCTGCGGTACTCGGGCGCCCCGTCGAGCGCGAACAGCAGCACGCTCCGACCGCCCGCGGTGACACCCACGGCGGTACGCACGGCCGCGGCGGTGGTGTCGAGGCCGGGCAGCGGCTGCCCGCCCCGCAGGACCGGGTAGCCGCCGATGGCGAAGGCGTACGGCGTCGACGCGGTGGACGCCACGAGCCGGTGGCGCACCTGGACCGACTCCCCGGTGAAGAACTTCCGCAGCCGCTGCGCTCCCGCCTCCCGGCCGACGAGCACGGTGGTCCCGGCGGCGATGGCACCGCTGCCGGGTGTGTCGGCGGTGGACACGACCCGGCCGTCCTTGACCGTCACCTCGAAGGTGTCGGTGCTGCACGGCGCGCCCCGGTCGCCGTCCGTACCGCACGTGGGGCGCACCCGGGAGGCGCTGCCCCACTCCGCGGTGAACGCGCCGACGGACCCCACGGGCAGCGCGTACTGGTTGAGCCCGCCCAGGGCGAAATGCCCGTCGGGCGTGGTGACCGATCCGTCGAGAGTCAGCCGGTCCAGCCGGGCGCGATGATCGGTGTCGACACCCAGCACGTCCCGGGTGCTGCTCCCCGACGGCAGCGCGGGCCCGAACCTCTGGCCCGTGGGCACCGCCGCCTTCAGCACATGGCCGTCCGCGATCGCCGGGCCCACGCTCGCGCCGGTCGCCTCGACGCCCGGGTGCTGGGTCTCGGAGATGTTGAAGAAGTCGCCGTTGACACCTCCGAGCGCCTGCTGGGTGTCCGCCAGCCGTGAGACGGTGGCCCGCGCGGCCACCTTCCCCGGGTACAGCAGGCCGAGGCGCACCCGGGAGTCGGTCAGGTCGACGCTCAGTACATGGGCGTGCGTCGGACCCTTGCTCCCCTGGATGTCGAACTCCCGGTAGGCGACGCCGGGCGCGATCCGGGTGCCGCCCTGCGCGGCGCCGGCCGGTGCCGCCCCCGCCAGGGCCGCACCGGCCAGCGTGCCGAGCGCCGTGAGGACCGTGAGTACCGCTCTGCCCGCCGCGAGCCGTTCTTGACGACGCGTCACCGTGCCCCCTGAGGTCTCGTCAACTGTCGCAGGACTCAGGGGAAGTGCATCAGATGAGAAGACCCGAGGGGACAGCCGCGCGGCGGACTGCACAAGAACGGGTGAAAACCGACCGGAAAACACGCGGGCGGCACTGAGCTGATCGGCCGTCAGCGGCCAGTCGACGGCCTAAGGGGAGGGCGCCGCGTAGCAGCGCAGAGAGACGGGCCGGTCCGGGCCCCAGTGCTGATCGACCACGTCCAGCAGCTCCCAGCCCAGCCGCTCGTACAGAGCCGTCGCCGCGGTGTCCGAGGCGACGACGTCCAGCACCGGATGCAGGCCCCGCGTGTACGCCTCACTCGTGGCCCGCTCCAGCAGCGCAGCCCCGATGCCCCGCCCACGCGCCGCGGGCGAGACGAACAGCCGGTTCACCACGCCGGTCGCCCCGGCGTCCGGGTGGCGGGCCTTCCACAGGCCGGGCGCGAGGTCACCCTCGTCACTGTGGGACAGGACGACATGCCCGACTATCCGCCCGTCCTGCTCCGCCACCCACGCCGACAGCAGTGATCGGGGCGTGAGCCAGTCTTCGGGCCGGCCGGGCCAGTTCACCGGATAGCCGCCGTCCTCGTGCACGGCCGCGAGTACGGCGGCGCAGTCGGCCATGTCCTCCGCCGTCCGGGGCCGCACACGCCGGGCCGGGCCGCGGAGCGGCGCGTCCGCGTACGGGGTGAAGTGGGCGGGCGTGTGGTCGATCGGCAGTTCGGGGCGCCAGGCGGTGAGGGCCTGCGCGCTGCACACGAACAGGGCGGGCGGCAGCTGCTCCAGCGGGTACCAGCGCCAGTCGCCGACGCTCTCGCCGGGCTGGTCGGACGGCTCGCCGCGCCAGTCGGTGACGAGGGCGGCCACGGTCACCCGTACGACGTCGTCGACGTGGTCGAGGAGCGTGCCCAGCAGGCGTACGTCGGACGGCTCGGCCCGCAGTCCGGTCTCCTCGCCGAGCTCACGCACGACCGTCTCCTGGATCGTCTCGCCGGGCTCCGCCTTCCCGCCGGGCAGCTCCCAGGTGCCCCGGCGGTGGCGGCCCAGGAGCAGCCCGTGTGGGCCGTGCAGGATGGGGGCCACGCCCAGGGTCGCGTGCGCGACGGGCGCCAGGGAGGTGCGGGGCCGGGAGGAGACACGGGCGGGGCGCCGGGCGCGGAAGACGCGGTAGGAGGCGTGGTTGCCGGGCTCCGGCGCGTCGACGACGTGCACCGACTCGAGCCGCAGCCCGTGCTCGGCGAGCAGGTCCTCCCAGAGTTCCGGCGTGAGCACCCACATCCGCACGGTGTGGTCGCCGCCGTCCGCGAACCGCAGGGTCTCCGGCCGGGGCACCACCTCGGCCGATGGACCGTCGCCCCGCGAGTTGGTGTGCAGCGCGGAGAAGCACAGCGTCCCGCCCGGCGTGAGCGCCGTGGCGAGTGCGGGCAGCAGCCGGCGGGGATCGATGAACGGGACGCCGTTGACGGAGTAGACCACGTCGTACGGCGCCGCCGTCCGCAGATGCTCGACCGCGTCGGCCCGGACGAGGCGCAGCCCCGGCAGCGAGCCGTACCGCGCTCGGGCCCGCTCGTACTGGCTCGGCGAGGCGTCCACCGCGTCCACCGACGCGCCGTACGCCCGCACGAGATGGGCGGCGTGGCGGGCCGTGCCGCAGCCGAGGTCCAGGACACGGCGGCCCGACAGTTCCCCGAGGAGATCGGCGCCCGGTCCGGCGCCCGTGATGCCCCAGTCGATGCGTTCCGCCTCGGCCAGGACCGTGCCGTGTCTCAGGTGGTGGGTACCGTACGCCTCCCAGACACCGGAGTTGACGGACTCCGGGCCGTGCGGATCGCGGGGCTGCGGCATCGACGTACCTCCGGGGCGGGGGCGCGTTCCTTCAACGGCCCGTCAGTGCCCCATGATCGCCCCTCGGCAGCGGGGGATGCCCCGCGATTCGCTGTGGAGGACCGCTCAACCGCCCGCTGTCGGCGTCGGCTTGGTCCAGTCGAGGTCGGCCCACTCCCGCGGCTCCCGCAGGCCGGGGTGGTACTTGGCATCGTGCCGCCGCCGCAGTTGTACGCTCGCGTGCACCCGCGCGCCCTCGGGCACCGGACGCGAGCGCCGGCCCGCGAGGATCCAGAGCGGGCCGTTCTTGTGCAGGGGCGCGTCCGCGAACTCCTCGGTGAGCGTGCAGGCCTCGGCGTAGGCGCCGGGGCGGAAGAGCAGGTCGTCGCAGATGCCGTCGGTGACCCACTTGAGGGTGATGGTCGAGAGCAGCGGCTCGTTGTGGGCGTGCTCGAAGGTGCCGCCGACGTCGGAGTGCACCCCGGCGAACCAGACCTCCTGCGCGGTGCCCTGGAGGGCCGGCGGACGCGGTGTCACCTCGTACTCGCGGTAGGGGCGCCGTTTCTCGTCCAGGGACACGGCGTGGCGGATGCGGGCGGCGTTGGGCAGCTGGTGGGTGTAGGGCCAGCGCAGGTTGCCCAGGCGCAGGATGCCCGCCGCCTTCACGGTGTCCCAGATGCCGAGGTACGCGACCGGAACTGCGTAGCGAGAGACCTGTCTTTCGTGGCCGGCCACCTTCGCGTTGTCCTTCACCACCCTCCACAGCGGCTCGTCGTCGGTGCGCCGGCAGAAGGCGTGCGAGAAGCGCGCCACCTCCTGCATGCTCTTGTCGATGTCCTGGTTGAAGGCGTACTTGGCGACGGCGTACGGGACCAGGTTCTCCGAACCGGGGCGCATCAGGCCCGGCTTGTTCAGCATGCCCACCAGGGCCCGGGCGGTGTAGGCGCCGCGGCTGAAGCCGAAGACGTACACCTCGTCGCCCGGCTGCCAGTGCCGCATCAGGAAGGTGTAGGCCTCGGCGAGATTCGTCTTGAGGCCCGTGCCGAACGCCAGTCCGCTCATGCGGGAGAACCAGCGGCTCGCCGGTCCGCGCGCGGTGGCCGACGACATGGTGCCGACGCCGGGGTCGTAGTACAGGAGTTGCTGTGCGGGGTCGTCCGCGCGCAGCATCTCGTAGAGGCGGACCACATTGGTCGGGTGGCGGGCGCCGACCTGGTTGCCGGTCCCGTCCAGGCAGATGACGATCTTGCGTGCCATGGTCGCGCTCCTTGCCTATTCCTGCCGCCGTCTGCCGCGTCGCGGTCCTCCGTCGTGCTGTGCCCCGTCGGTGAGAGGGCCGGACGCGTCGTGCTGCCCGTCGGGGATCTGCATCTGGAACGCCTCCCGCGCGACACGGCTGTCGGGCGGGAGCACGGCCATCTCCCGCAGCTCCTGTGCCTCGGCCAGGGTGGCCGCGGCCCTGCTGCCCTCAGGGACGTGGAGCAGGCGGACCCGCCCGTCCCCCGAACCCCGTCGGCCCACCGGGGCCACGGCGCCATGGGTGCCGTCGGGCAGGGTCACCCACAGCTTGAAGTCGGCGTAGCGGAAGTAGTCCGCGCCCTTGACCGGCCAGGGGTAGTGGTGTTCGCCGGGGGTCTTGGGCAGGATCCCCTGGTGGTCCCCGTGGTTCAGGGGCACGCACGAATTGAAGAGGGAGTCGGTCCACGCCTCGACTCCGTCGGCGTCCGTGATCGGCGTGCGCAGCAGCTCGCGGGCCTCTTCGTATCCCAGTGCGTCGAGGGCGGGCAGGGTGAGCGGGAAGGCGTCCACGAGTTCGGCCGCGAGGAGGCGCAGCCGGTCGACCTTCTCCGGGTCCGCGCAGAACTGCATGCTCCACTCGATGCCGGCCTTGGCGCGGTACATGCGCCAGCCGTCCCGCCCCTTCACCCACAGGCTGCCGCCGTGGTGCATCTCCCAGTGCTCGGATCCGGTGGGCCGGGGACCGTAGGGCAGGTCCTCGTCGCTCGTTTCGTCGAGGATCTTCTTCACCGTCGCCTTCGCGGCCCGGAAGAACGACGATTCCTTGCGCCTGGGATGTTCGACGAGCTGGATCTTCCAGGGGTGGCTTCCCGAGTGGGTTCCGGCGAGTCGGACGGTGTCGGGCAACCGTGATCTGATGGCGGAAGCGATACGGGTCATGGCGACCTCCTCGCACCGGCCGCGCGGGCTCGCGGCGGGCCCGCGGCGGCGGGTGCCTCTGCTTCCATCGTGCGCCTCGGACGACGTGACGGCGAGCCCGGAAGCAGTTGACGGCGCAACAGGTGAAGGAACAACGGGCGGGCCGGGCGAGGTGACCGGCCCACCCGCTCCGCGGTTCCCTCAGCCGCCGATCCTCGCCGCGACGATCGGTGCCAGGCGGTTCGCGATGGCGCGGTGGCCCTGGTCGTTGGGGTGCACCGAGTCCGTGAGGTCGCCGGAGCCCAGCCAGCCGGTGGTGTCGACGAACGAGATCCGGGAGTCGCCGCCGTCGACGGCCGCCCTGACCGCCGCCTCCGTCTGCGGGACATACCGTCCGCGGAAGGTCTCCAGCGCGAAGATCCACGCCTGCGGATGGGCGGCGCGGACCTTGCGCAGCAGACTCGTGTACGCCGCCTGGAACTGCGTGGAGCTGACCTGGTGGCCGACGTCGTTGGTGCCGAGGTTGATGACGACGGCGTCCGCCCGGTAGCGGGCGAAGTCCCAGTCGGGCGTGGCCGCGTTCGGGTTGAGTTTGCCGTACTGCCGCTCCAGGCCCACGCATCCGTCGGCCGCCGCGACCAGACAGGCGCCGCCCTGGGCGATCTGGGTGTGCTCGGTACCGAGCCGTTCGCCGATCAGCCAGCCGTACGCCGTGCGTGCGTTCTGCGAGGTCGTCGTTCCCACGGTGATCGAGTCCCCGACGAACTCGACCAGCCGGCCGGGGGCCTGCGGGGCGAACGTCGTCGCGCCGCCGTCGAGGACCAGCCCCTGGAAGACGGCGTCGCCGCGGTACGAACCGGCGATCACCTGGTAGTTGACCTGGAGGGTGTGGTTGCCCGCGGACAAGGGGGACGGTGTCAGGTTCACCGTCCCCTTGACGTCGTCGTGGAAGGTCACGGGCCCGTTGTCGATGCGGGCCCAGAGGTCGATCGTGGCCCGCTGCTTCAGCTTGACGGTCCGGCCGGTGAAGCCGACCCGGTAGTACGCGCCCGCCCAGTAGGGGGTGTAGGCGGTGCTGGAGCTGCGGGTGTCCCAGCGGCCGACGAACTTGATGTTGGGGTCGCCGGGTTGGCCGGGGGCGACGGCCTCCGCGGACCGGGCGGCGCTGCCGCCGAGCCGGGCGGCGATGACGGGGGCGAGACGGCTCGCGAACTTGGTGTGGCCCGCCTCGTTGGGGTGGCCGTTGCCGTCCTCGTAGTCGGTGCCGTCGGTGAGCCAGCCCGAGGTGTCGACGTAGTGCACCTTCGTGTCACCGGCGTTGGCGCGGGCACTGACCGCCGCCCTGGTCTCGGCGACGTACCGCTTCTTGAGCGTCTGCACCGCGAAGAGCTGCGCGTTCGGGTAGATGGCGCGCAGGTCGCCGAGGAACTTGGTGTACGCCGCCTGGAACTGCGGGGAGCTGACTGCGTGGCCGATGTCGTTGGTGCCGAGGTTGACGACGACCGCGTCCGCCCGGTAGCGGGAGAAGTCCCAGTCCTGACCGCCCGTACTGGCCGTCTTGAAGAACTGGCTGCCCAGACCCGTGCACCCGGACCGGGCGACGAGGCAGTAGCCGGAGCGGGCGATCTGGGTGTGGCGCGCGCCCAGTTGCTCGCCGGTCTTCCAGGCGTACGAGTCGAGTGCCAGCCGTTCGGTGAGGGCGCCAGCGGTGATGGAGTCGCCGACGAACTCGACGAGCCTGGCCGGTGAGTTGGGGCTGACCGTGCGGGCGCCGGGGTCCAATACCAGGCCCTGGAAGACCGTGTCGCCGGAGCGGTAGGAGATGCGCAGCGTGTGGGTGCCGGGGGAGAGGGGGCGGGGCGTGAGGTTCACCGTGCCGCGCACGCTCGCGTGGAACGCGTCGGGGCCCCCGTCGATGCTCACGTACAGGTTGACCGCGTCCCTGGCCCTGACCTTCACGGTGGTACCGGTGAAGGCCGTCTGCAGATACGCCCCGGTCCAGGAGGGCACCGCCGCGGTTCCCGTGCCGGTGTCCCACCGACCGACGTAGACGATGTTGGGATCCGACACCGAGCCGTCCCCGGGCGCGGCCTGCGCGGCCTGCGCGGCCTGCGCGGGCGAGCCGCCCGCGAAGGACAACAGGCAGGCGATGAGAACGGCCGTGAGCAGGGCCGGGAGCGAGCGTCTGACGGGGCGTAAGGAGGTGCCGTGGGGGGTGATCTGCATGGGGATCCCTTTCGCGTGAGGGTTGGGAGCGCTCCCATGGGCAGCCTTTCGAGAGAAGCAATGAAACGGTTGAGCGTCAAGACAGGGCGTGGGGCAGGAGCAGGGCCTGTCGTTCGGATCAGGTCGCAGGGCAGCGACGGGTCTGTTCGACCCCGCGTCCATGGCGTGATCCAAACGACAGGCCCTGGGTTGGTGCGGCCGGCCAGGGGGCTGCGCGACATGCAGCTCCCGTCCGCGCACCGGCGGTCGATCAGCGCTGTACCGGCTTGCCACGGCCCCAGGCCCAGGCGAGGCGGTCGGCGCCGGACTGGTTGGTGGTGGCCAGCCAGGGGCGGTTGGGGTCGCCGACCAGGGTCTGCAGCGAGTACGTGTCGTCGGTGCGCAGGCCCGGCCAGTAGACGGAGCCCATCTTGAGCTCGCGGAAGGTGTCCGTGACGGCCTGGACGTAGTTGATGAAGTTGTTGGAGGCGTCCGGCTTGTTGTAGTCGAAGCCGGTGGTCATCGGGGCGCCGAACTCGTCCGCGACGGTCCGGCCCGCGCAGTCGCCGATGCGCACCTTGAGGTCGGACACCCACTGGTCGTAGGTGGCGTAGTCCTTCCAGAACCCGTAGTGGTGCAGGGACAGGTAAGTGCCCTTCAGGCGCGGGTCGGCGCAGACCGAGGTGACGTGGTCGTTGTAGCCGGCGCCGCTGACGAAGACACGGTTGCGCGGGACCGCCGGGTAGGTCGACAGCCATTTGGCGGCGATGTCGGCCCACTGGGCGTCGGTGTAGCCGTGCGGCTCGTTCATCGGCTCGAAGTAGACGCGCTTGTCGTCCTTGTACGCCTTGACGACGGTCTTCCACATCGGCCAGTAGGTGGCCTCGTCGTCGATGAAGCCGTCCTTGCGGTCTCCCGTCCCCTCCCAGTAGGAGAGGATGACCTTGAAGCCTCTGTCCGACGCCGCGTCGATGACTCCGCGGTAGGACTTCCAGTAGGAGCCGTTGACCGTATACGGGTTGATGGGCAGTCGGACGGTGTTGGCGCCGAGGTTGGCGCGGAACGCGGAGATGATCCGGCTGGCCTTGGCGTACGTCTGGGCGTAGCTGTCGGTGGTCGACAGGCCGGACAGCTGGAGGTAGTCGTCGGCGAAGTTGTCGCGCGGGTCCGCCCAGTTGACGCCCTTGAACTGGGTCGGGTCCAGGCTCGGCGCGGCGGCGGGGCTGCCGGCGAGGGTGGTGCCGCTGATCGCGGCGATCGCGACGGCCACGAAGGCGGCGCGCAGTCGGGGAGTGAAGCGGTTGCTGCGATTGCTGTCAGGTGCTGTGCGCATCGGCTTGCTCTTTCGGGGGATGGCGGCTCGGTGCTTGGCGGAGCCTGCGCGTGGCTGAGCGACTGCTGGTAGTAAGCGTTTGCGGTGCGGGGGCGTCGGCATCGTGGCAGCCGTCACAGTGATCGTCAAGGTCCCCATGCGTAACGGCACCCGCCATGGAGCCGTGCCGAGCGGGTGTCGACTTTTGTTCAATCGTGGGGCGTGCTTTGCCGCCTCTTCGTTGTCCACCGCACCTCGCGCGCCTAGCGTCACCTGCGGACTTCGGGAGGACTGGCATGCTGAAGACCGTCAAAGAGCAGGCGTCGGGTCTCACCAAGGACCAGCGCAACGCCTTCGTCGCCGCCTACCTGGGCTGGGCGATGGACGCCTTCGACTACTTCCTCGTGGTGCTCGTCTACAGCGAGATCGCCGACGACTTCCACGTCTCTCTCACCGACATGGCCTTCCTCACCACCGTCACCTTGGTGATGCGGCCGGTCGGTGCGCTGGTCTTCGGCATGTGGGCGGACCGCCGTGGCCGCCGCGTCCCGCTCATGGTCGACGTCGTCTTCTACTCGATCGTCGGCTTCGCCTGCGCCTTCGCCCCGAACTACACCGTGCTGCTGGTGCTGCGCCTGCTGTACGGCATCGGGATGGGCGGCGAGTGGGGCCTGGGCGCGGCGCTGGCCATGGAGAAGATCCCGGCCGCCCGGCGCGGGTTCTGGTCCGGCCTGCTGCAGAGCGGCTACTCGCTGGGGTATCTCCTCGCCGCCGTGGCGTTCTTCGTCATCGAGCCCGTCTTCGGCTGGCGCGGGCTGTTCGCCTTCAGTCTCGTGCCCGCCCTGGTCGCGCTGTGGGTGCGCAGCCGGGTGGAGGAGAGCGAGGTGTGGGAGAAGAGCGTCCGGCTCAACCGCACCCCCGCGTACAAGGTGTTCAGGAACCCGGCGGTACTGCGGCGCTTCGTGTACCTGGTCGCGCTGATGACCGCCTTCAACTGGATGTCGCACGGTACGCAGGACATCTACCCGACCTTCATCAAGAAGGGCCTGGGCCTGTCGCCGGACACCGCGATCGCCATCGCCGTGGTCTACAACATCGGCGCCATCATCGGCGGTGTGCTGCTCGGCGCGTACTCCGAGAGGCTGGGCCGCCGTCGGACCATCATGGTCGCGGCGGCCGCGGGTCTGGTCGTGGTGCCCTTCTTCGCGCTGTCCAGCACGGTCGGCTGGCTGATGCTCTCCTCCTTCCTGATGCAGGTGTGCGTCCAGGGGGCCTGGGGTGTCATCCCGGCGCACCTGACCGAGATGAGCCCGGACGCCATCCGGGGCTTCTACCCGGGCGTGACCTACCAGCTCGGCAATCTGATCGCCGCCCTCAACCTGCCCCTCCAGGAGGCCATCGCCGAACGCCACGGCTACCCCTCGGCGATGGCCTGGACGGTGCTGCCCACCCTGGCCGTCGTCATCGTGCTCAGTGCGATCGGCACGGAGGCCAAGGGAGTCCGCTTCGGCACCACCGGCACCCGGACCCCGAGTGCCGCTGCGGGAAGGTGAGCCGGTCACAGCACCAGGGTTTCACCAACCGCGTCCGGGCCGCCCTCCTGGTCCACGACGTGGGCCTGGGCTGTCTGACCCCGCCCCCGAACGAGGTCAGGGCCAGACGCCGGAGAAGTCGATGCGCTGAGCCCACTCCGGGTGGTCTATCAGGGGGTTGCGGTCACCCTGGATCTCGGCGATCGCCGCGTTGCGGTGCAGTTCGTACTCGTTCACGGGCTCATTCGCGTGCCAGTCCAGGAGGACGGGCAGCCGTTCCTCGGGGAACTCGTCCGTCTCGTCACCGACGAGCTTGGGGTAGCGCAACAGGAAGTACAGGGTGGCTCTCGCGACGGCCCCCCTGCTGTGCTCGGGCTCGAACCCTCCCGGCTCGCGCATGCCGCAGTCCTCCCGCACGGTTTCCTGGAAACCGGGGAAGTCCATGTACGGGATGCTGGCGCGGAAGGTGTTGCACTCCGGCTCACACGCGAACAGATGGTGCAGGTCGCCCCGCATGGGCTCCCGGTGCTCGAACCAGGACTGTGGGACGACGTGTTCGCAGTTGTACGGCCGCGACGCCTCCAGCGCGTCCAGTTCCGCGGCGAGTTCGGCCGGGCCCGTCGCGCTCTCCCGCAGCAGGAACTCCCGCATGCTGTTGAGTCGGGCCGCCTCGGTGGCGGCGTCGGCGCGGATGAGTTCCTCCGCGGTGAAGGTCTTGCCGGAGTAGACGCTGCGCAGGAGCCGGTCGGGGTGCAGGTCGACCCACGGGTAGAGCATCCGTGCGGGCTTGTACGAGGGGCGGGGCTCGTGGGTCTCCTCCAGCAGGCGCGTCAACGCACGTCGCAGCGCGTCTCCCTGGGCGCCGTCGTCGATGCCCGCGTAGTAGGCGTCTCGTGCGGCGTGGTCGGCGTCCCGGTCGTAGTAGACGCGTTCCTCCCCGAGCCGGAGGTTGCGCAGGGCCGCCTGCAGATCCCGTTCGGCGGCGTCGGTGACGGAGCCGCCGTCGACGTGCGGGGCGACGGCCGTCGCGCCGACCGAGGGCGGGCCAGTGGGGGAGGCGCCCGGGGTGGGCTGTTCGGGAGTCGGCAGATCGAGGTCGACGGTGATCCGCAGCGGCACGGTCACGCCCACCGCGCCCCGCGAGGTGGCCTGAGCCAGACCGTTCGGTGTCGACCCGTCCACTGCCGTGCCCGAGGTGCCGACTGCCGTGCCCGCACGCGCGGTTGTCTGCGGCACGCCCTCGCCCGCCCTCGGTGCGGCCGGCGCCGGTGGCTTGAACAACTCGTCCCGCAGCCGGGCCGCCGTCCCGGTCAGCGTGAGCCGGGTCAGCGCCTCCAGTACGCGGCTGATGCGCACCCCCTCGTTCGCCTTCCACGCCAGCCGGTGTTCGTCCATCCCCCGCCGCCAGACCGTTCCGTCGGTGGCCAGGAGACGGCCTTCGCCGTCGGTCTTCGGCACCGCCGAGTGGTGCAGGGCGACCACCTCCCACTGGTCGTTGAAGACGGGGGAGCCCGAGGAGCCCGGTGCGGTGTCGGTCTCGTAGTGGATGAACTGGTCCAGCAGATCGATGATCTGGTTCTCGCGCAGCGCGAGCTGCTTGGGCTCACCGTTGGGGTGCTGAATGATGTTGACGAATTCCCCGAGGATGGCCTTGCCCTGAGTCGCGTCGACCGGCAGCCAGTTGAAGTCGGCGAGCCGCGCGCCCTGCTGGCCGAGCCCGGCCACGGCGACCACGCTGAAGTCCAGGTCGGGGTCGGTCGCGAAGAACCGCTGGGGCTCGAGCGCGAAGGCCACCGCGCCCAGCGGAAGTCCGTCGAGACCCGCCTGGAAGTTGAACTCGACGACGGCGTGGCCCGCTTCCTCGGCGCTGCGCAGCACGTGGTTGTTGGTCATCAACAAGGAGGGCGACACCATGAATCCGGTGCCGTGAAGTCCGCCCGCGGGCCCCGCGACGGTCACCCGCCCTATCGACCTGGCCGCCAGATAGCCTCCCTCGAGGAACGCGACTCCGGTGAGATCGTTACGTCCCATCAGGCGTTCCAGGCCGAGCACATCGGCGCCGAAGGTCTCCGGTGCCAGCGGCAGGGTGCTCCCCGTCGACGCGGACGGCTCCGTCGGTGTCTTCTCGATCGATCTGACGAGGGACCAGTCGGCGTTCAGCCGCGCCAGTCGCTTCTTGACCCGATCGGGGTCGTCGGCATAAAGCACGCCCCGCCGCTCAATGGTCCTGCGGGTTTCCTCGCGTTGGGCGGTGCGGCTCTCGAAGCGCTCACCGGCTTTCTCCAGCTGCGCCAGGTATTCCGTTCCTGTCTCCGAAACGCGTTCTCCGGTAATCATGAACGCCTCCGACATCGGTCGTCGGTTCAATTGTCACCTGGTCAATCAGGAATCCGCCTCCCACATGCGCGAAATGACGGTTCCGCCTACCATAAAAACATGGGAACAGAAGACATGTACTACGTAGTCAAGACAGGCGACACGTTGTGGGACCTGGCCAACAGGTACGGAACAACGGTCGAGGAACTTCAGGCGTGGAACGGAATCCGCGACCCGAACGTCATCAGGGTCGGCCAACGGCTGATCGTCAGGAAAGACAGCTCCAACTACATTCCCTTCCCGGGATCGGCGTGGTTCAAGACACTGCCGGAAAGCCCCATCATCCACGAAATGGGAATTCGTCTGATACAGGAGGGCTGTTCCGCGTACGGCCACACGGGCCCCTCGTACCAGTGGAACGCGCAGCACCGTGACTCCTACGCCAAGTGGCAGCGGAAGCTCCATTTCACGGGTGCGGACGCGGACGGCTGGCCGGGTGAGAAGTCCTGGACCAAACTCAAGGTCCCCTACCCCAGCGAGATCTTCGCGTAGTCGCGTAGCCACACGACTCGTGCGGCTCGTCAACAAGCCGATTCGCAGACGCCCTTGGGCGAGGCGGCCCCGTGCTACTCCTCGAGGTGGCCGTCCTGCGGGTCGGCTTGCCGAGTGCCCAGAACAGCACGCCGACCCGGCGAGGGGGGCGGCCTCCGTCAGCAGGTACGTCCAGCGCTCACCGTAACTCCGGTCCTCCGGCGCGTAGTCGGAGCCGAACCAGTGGTCGCCGAGCCCCGGGGCGACCAGCTGCACACAGGCGAACAGGACGAGCAGGGTGAGCACCACGCTGATGGTGCGGGGGAGCGGTCGTTCGTGCCCGAGTCCTGACATCATTTCGCCGTGGGTCCGGTGAGCCCTGCCGGGCCCTCGCCGCACGGGGCCTGTGCTGGACTTGGCCGTATGGAAGCGCGTGTGGTCGGAGTCGACGTCGGTTCGGTGGCGCTGGGCAGGTTCGCGTGGGCCGCTCTCGACACGCCGGAGCCGGCTCTCGTCGGACAGGGTGCCGACCCCGAGTCGGCGGTCCAGGCCGTGATCGCCCGCCTGGCCTCCGGCGGTCGGGCCGCGCTCGTTCTGGAGGCGCCCATGTCGGTGCCCGTCCCCGCGACCGACAGCGCGGACGCCTGGGAACAGCTCGGCCGGGCTCGGACCGGCGAGGGGAACCGCCCGTGGTCGGCGGGCGCCGGTGCCGGTGTGCTGGCCACCGGGGTGGCGCAGGCCGCGTGGATGACGGCCCGCCTCGCCGAGCTCCTCCCCGGCACGACGGCGACCACGCGGCCGGACCGGTGGGCGGCGCCCCACGGCCCGCGGCTGCTTCTCGCGGAGGCTCTGGTGTCCGGCACGGGCAAACCCGTACCGACGGCCGGTGGACCACACGCGGCCGACGCGGAGGCCGCCGCCCGCGCCCTCGCCGAACGCCTGTCGGACCTGCCGTTCCCCTCCGACGTACGCTGCGCCCCGCACCGCCCCATGAACCTGCTCGCCGCGTGCGCGCTGTGGGCGGGACTGGAGATACCGCCCGACGAGCTCCGCTCGGATGTTCTGGTGCTGCGCGCTCGCCCGGCGCGCGCGGTTCCCGGGCCCGACGATGAGGGGGCCTCCGGCAAACGGGGCGGGGAGGGTTAGCCGGAGGCCGCGTTTGTGCCGACAGCTGTCTGGTATGTGGCGCTTTGCGTAAGGAGGCGAACACCGCCGCCACGGGGGTGGAGCAGTGACGACGTGGTGGAGGCGGCGGTGTGGGCTGTTGGCAACCGCGTCGGCCCTGGTTTCGGAGCAGTCCGCCGGTCACGCCTGGTCGGAATCGGTTTCGAGCCGGCTCGTCTGGGCCCGCAGCCATGCCGTCAGCCGGCGGACGCGTACGTCCTGCTCGGGTGGGTGACGGCTGAGGAGGTGGTAGCTCGTGCCGTCGGGGACGAAACCGAAGGGTGCGACGAGTTGCCCCCGCTCCAAGTCGTCGCGGACGACGGCATACGGGGCGATCGCGACCCCGACGTCAGCCGCGGCAGCCTGGAGAGTCAAGTAGAAGTGCTCCAGGGTCTGCTGGGATGCGGGCTCTGCTTTCATGCCGGTGATGCGTCGCCAGTCGTCCCACGCCTGCGGCCGCGTACCGGTATGGAGAAGGGCTGCCCCCGTCAGGTCGGCGGCGCCGGTCAGGCGGGCCGCGAGATCGGGCCGGCAGACGGGTCCGATCCTCTCTGCGAACAAGCGGGTCCGGCTCACCTCTTCGGGAAACGGGAAGTCGTCTCGGCGGATCGCGAGATCGATGTTGTCCCGCTCGAAGAAGACGGGGCCACCGCCTGCGGACAGGTGGACGGTGACGTCCGGCACGTTCACGGCCAGATCGGGCAGCCGGGGAATGAGCCACCGCATCAGGAGTGTGGGCTCGCACGAGAGGGTGAGCGGTCCCGCGGGTGTGCGCTGTGAGATCTGCCGGGCGGCCGCATCGATCTGATCGAGTGCGTCTCTGACGACGGCCGCCAGCTGGCGCGCCTGCGGGGTCGGGCGCAGGGCGCGTGTCTGCCGCTCGAACAGTGATATCCCGAGGGACCGCTCCAGGTTCTGGACCTGTCGGCTCACCGCGCCGTGCGTCACATGCAGCTCCTGCGCCGCCGCGGTCATGCTCGCGTGCCGGACGGTCGCTTCGAAAGGCAGCAGAGTATTCAGAGGAGGCAGACCCGACCAGCGCATACGTGAATTTTACTCACAGGTCTCGTGAGAATGAATCGCTTGTCCAGCTCTTTTCCCTGAACAACTATTGATCCATTCACGGGAAATGCTGACCGACGGAGAGGTGGGGCATGACATTCCGCAGCGACGAGCGGTCGGGCATCGCCATCCTGGCGGATGACCTCACCAGCGCCGGGGACGGTGCCGCGCCGTTCCGCCGGGCCGGCCACGACGCCCGAATCCTGCTCTCCACCCCGGCAGCGGTGCCGCAGCACGCCATGGGCGTGACCGCGGTCGACCTTGGAAGCCGCGTACTGGACGAGGAGACCGCCGCTTCGCTTACGTGGCGGGCGGCGCGCCTGTTCGCCGACTCCGAGCTGCTCTTCAAAACGGTGGACTCCACCCTGCGCGGTCATGTCGCGGTCGAGGTCCGGGCCGCCTGGGCGGGATCGCGGCGGAGAGCCGCCATCATCGCCCCGGCCTTCCCGGCGGAGGGCAGGGTGACGGTGGAGGGAGTCCAGTACGTGCGGGGCGTGCCGGTCCACGAGAGTGACTTCGCACGCGACCCGGTACACCCCGTGCGGTGCTCGGACCTGGCGACGGTGTTCCCGGAGGCCGTTCTGGCAGGGCCGGGCCGGGCGGCCGAGCTGCCCGAACTGATCGGCAACGGTGACCTGATCGTCTACTCCGCAGCAGGTGACGACGACCTCGACCGTCTGGTGGCAGCGGTGCCGCGCCTCGACGACGTGCTGTGGGTCGGCTCCCCGGGGCTGGCGGCCGCCCTGGCCCGGAGGTGCGCACGCGCTGCCGGCAGCGCTGCTACGGTGCCTGCGCCCGCCCGACGCCCACTGATCGTCGTCGGCAGTGCCAACCCGGCGACACGGCGGCAGCTGGCCGCGCTCCGCGCCCGGGCGGATGTCCAAGGGATCACCGTCAGCGGCGATCCGGCCACGGCAGTGGAGACGCTGCGCGGCCTGACGGCCCCCGTCCTCACCCTCCAAACACCCGACGAACGCCGCGCGCCACAGACCGCGCGAGCACTCGCCCGCTCTCTGGCAGCAGTCGTCCGGGCTCTCGCCGAAGAGCACACGGTCGACGCGCTCATCGTCACCGGGGGAGAAACGGCCGCGACCGTGCTCCAGACCCTTGGTGCCACCGGCATCGGCCTGCTCGACGAACCCGAACCCGGCGTCGCCCGCGGAACGCTGCTCGGACAGCTCCCCCTCCCCGTGCTGATCAAGGCGGGCGGCTTCGGCGACGACGCCATGCTCCTGCGCCTGTGCCACCTCATCCGACATCCCCTCACCCCAGGAGAGCACGCATGACCCCGATCGCCATCACCATGGGCGACCCCTGCGGAATCGGCCCCGAGATCACCCTCAAGGCATGTGCCGATCCCCGGCGCGCCGTGCCCGTCGTCGTCATCGGCGACGTGGGCGTCCTCGCCCGCGCCGACCGGGTCGCCGGAACGCGCCTCACCCTTCGCCCCGTCGCATCCGTCGATCAGGCGGCGTTCGCGCCCGGCACGGTGGACGTCCTCACCGAGGACGGCCTTCCGGCCGACCTGCGCTGGGGCACGCTCGACGCCCGCGCGGGAGCGGCGTCCTTCCAGTACGTCCGCCGTGGTATCCAGCTCGCCCTGGCAGGCGAGGTACGGGCCCTGGTGACCGCGCCGATCAACAAGGAAGCACTGCGCATGTCCGGCGTCCCCTACCCCGGGCACACCGAGATCCTCGCCGACCTGTCCGGCACCAAGGACTACGCGATGATGATGGCCACCGACGAACTGCGGACCGTCCTGGTCACCGTGCACCAGTCCCTCCGTACCGCGATCGACGCGATCACCACCGCCCGCGAACTCGACATCATCCGCCTCACCCACCGCACACTCCAGCGCGGCGGCCTGCCCGCCCCGCGCATAGCCGTCGCCGGCCTCAACCCCCACGCAGGGGAGAACGGCCTGTTCGGCCGCGAGGACCTGGACATCATCACCCCCGCCATCCAGGCCGCGCAGAGCGAAGGCATCCAGGCCAGCGGACCCTGGCCCGCCGACACCGTCTTCATGCGAGCCCGCGCCGGAGCCTTCGACGCCGTGGTCGCCCAGTACCACGACCAGGGCCTCATCCCCGTCAAGTACCTCGGGATCGAACACGGCGTCAACATCACCATCGGCCTGCCCTTCGTCCGCACCAGCGTCGACCACGGCACCGCCTTCGACATCGCTGGTCTCGGCACGGCCGACCACACCAGCCTGCTCGCCGCCCTGACCCACGCCGACCGCCTGTCCTCAGGGGCACCGGCCCGCCCCTGACCACCGACTCACACCAACCCGGAACAAAAACCGGAACAGAAAGCCGAAGGACACCGTGGACTTCATCTTCATGCTCACCCGCGACGACCGCACCGTCACCGACTGCCTCGAGGTCCTCGACACCATCAAGGACCTCGGCATCACCCACATCGGATTCAAAGACATCGGCGTCGACCGCGACACCCTCGCCCAGCTCCACACCCGCATCAAGGACATGGGCGCCACCACCTACCTCGAAGTCGTCAGCACCGACCGGGACCAGGCCCTTGCCTCCGTACGGACAGCCACCGAACTCGGCGTCGACTGGCTGATGGGCGGTACCTGGATCAAGGAGACCCTCGATCTCCTGCAGGGCACGTCCATCGGCTACCTGCCCTTCGCCGGAGAACCCCTCGGGCACCCCACTCGCCTCGCCGGCGACCCGGACCGCATCGCCGACGACTGCCGACAGGCAGAAGCCGCCGGCTGCGCCGGCGTTGACCTCCTCGCCTATCGCGCCACCGACGCCGACCCCCTCGACCTGGTCCGCGCCGCCCGCGCCGCCACCACCGGCCGCCTGGTCATCGCCGGCTCCATCACCAGCACCGCCCAGATACAGGCACTCGCATCAGCCGGAGCCGACGCCTTCACCATCGGATCCGCCGCCTTCGACGGCTCCCTTCAGCCCCACGCAGGAACCATCCGATCCCAACTGGCCCCCGTGGTTGGCCTGTCAGGAACCAAGGATCAAGTGTGATTCGGCCGCCCTCGCATGGGACCCCGGGAGGTGTGGAGATCCGCACCGACACCGACACGGAGCGTTTCGCGGCGTCGACGCGGTCGCCGGCATGTCGCCGAACGCGACCCGGCAGTCCGGCGCAACGCGCCGCGGTGAACGTGACCCGGGAACACGGCCTCGACTTCCCAGCTGCCGCTGCGACAGGGCGCGGAGTGCGACGCAACCTGTCAAAACTTCTGACAGCAATACCGGTTTCCTGTTCCTTTCCTACGTGGCCCCGGCTTTGGCGTGAGCCGTCCAGACCTACGACAATGGGGCGAAGCACGGTCGACACCTCCCCGGATCGACCTCCGCGCCCAGCACGCCGGAACCCGCACCGTCGCGACCGCCCCTCCTGTCGGCCTCCCGGGAGTGGGACCGTAGGGGTGGGTCCCGTTGCCGCGCGAGACGCGGTGGGTCCGACGGAAGGCGGTGAGGACGATGGAGCTGCCCCTGGTCGTGGGCGTCGACGGCTCGGAACCGAGCCTCGTGGCGGTCGACTGGGCGGTGGACGAAGCCGCACGGAGGGGCGTGCCGCTGCGGCTGGTGCACGCCTCGCTCGGGGAACGCTACGAAGGCGCCGCGCCGCCCGACCGGGGGGAGCCCGGATCCGGACGCTGGACGCCCCAGAACATCGTCGGGGCCGCCGAGGAGCGCGCCCGGCGGCGCGACGCGGAGGTGAAGGCGACCTGCGAGTTGCTGGCCGAGGAAGCGGTCGCCGCCCTGTTGCACGCGGGCCGCAATGCCTCGGCCTTGGTGACGGGGGTGCGGGGCCATGGCCAGCTCAAGGGCCTGCTGCTCGGCTCGGTGTCCCTGACCGTGGCGGCCCGCGCCTCCTGCCCGGTGATCGTCGTCCGTGGCGACAAGGCGGGCCTGGCCGGAACCCACAACCGGATCGTGCTCGGCGTGGGCGACCCCGCCACGAGCGGCGAGGCCGTGCGCTTCGCCTTCGAGGAGGCGCAGGCGCGTGCGTGCGCGCTCGACGTCGTACGCGCATGGCGCAGCCCCGCACACCGGACCGCCGTACATCCTCTGGCGGCCGGCGACCCGGCGCACCAGCACGAGGCACGGGCGTCCGTCCTGATGGACACCGCGCTCCGCGACACCTTCGCCGACCACCCCGCGCTCCGGGTGAGCCGCTCGACGGTGGAAGGACCGGCCCGCAAGGTGCTCCTGCACCGGTCCGCCGCGGCGGACCTCCTGATCATCGGCGCCCGGCACCGGCACGGCCACTACGGCCTCCAGGTGGGCCGTGTGGCCCACACCCTGCTGCACCACGCCCAGTGCCCCGTGGCGGTCGTACCCCAGCGGGTCTGACCGCCTTCCGCCGGCCCGCACGTGGGTCGGGTGGGCGGTGAGGGGTACCCGGCAGGCGTGACGGCCCTGAGCTGGGCGTACGAGGCGTACGCGGCCGAGGAGGAGCGGCTGCGGGAGTCCCTGTGCACCCTGGGCAACGGCTGTTTCGCGACCCGTGGGGCCCTGCCCGAGTGCGCGGCGGACGAGGTGCACTACCCGGGCACGTACGCCGCCGGTGTCTACAACCGCCTGACCTCGAAGATCGCCGGACGGCTCGTCGAGAACGAGGACATGGTCAACCTGCCGAACTGGTTGCCGCTGCGCTTCCGCCCGCCCGGGCGGCGCTGGCTCACCCCGGACACGACGACGGTGCTGGAGCACCACCTGGTGCTGCACCTGTCCTCGGGACTGCTGGAGCGCCACACGCGCTACGACCTCGGCGAGGGACGTGCGCTGGCGGTGCGGCAGCAGCGGCTGGTGCACATGGGCGACCCCCATCTCGCGGCGCTGCGCACTCAGTTCACGGCCACGGGATGGTCCGGGGACCTGGACGTGGAGGCGGCCCTCGACGGCGGGGTGACCAACGCCGGGGTGGCGCGTTACCGCGAGCTGGACGGGAGCCACCTCACCCACGTGCACACCGGTGACGCCACGCCGGACACTGTGTGGCTGCGCTGCCGCACCCGCACCTCCGACATCCGCGTCGGCATGGCCGCCCGGCTCACGGCCGACGCGCCCCTCGCCTCCCGGCACACACATCCCCGTACCGTCCAACGACTGCGACTGCGCCTGGTGCCCGGACGCACCGCCACCGTCGACAAGTGCGTCGCCCTGCACACCTCCCACGACCCCGCGATCAGCGACCCCCTGGACGCCGCGATCGACCGGGTGGGCAACGCCCCGGGCTTCGACGACCTTCTTCAGTCGCACCGCATCGCCTGGGAGCAGCTGTGGCGCAGAGCCGAACTGGAGGTGCCGGGTGAGGCGGGCGGCATCCTGCGGCTGCACCTCTTCCACGTCCTGCAGACCCTCTCCCCGCACACCGCCGACCTCGACGTCGGCGTGCCCGCGCGGGGCCTGCACGGCGAGGCCTACCGCGGTCACGTGTTCTGGGACGAGCTGTTCGTCCTGCCCTACCTCAACCTGCACTTCCCGGAGGTCTCCCGCGCCCTGCTGCACTACCGGCACCGCCGCCTGAGCACGGCCTGCTCCGCCGCCCACGCGCTCGGCCGACGCGGTGCGCTGTACCCCTGGCAGAGCGGCAGCGACGGCCGTGAGGAGACCCAGCTGCTGCACCTCAACCCGCGCTCCGGACGCTGGCTGCCCGACCACTCCCACCTCCAGCACCACGTCGGCTCGGCGATCGCGTACAACGTGTGGCAGTACTGCGAGGCCGCCGGGGACACCGAGTTCCTGCACACCGAGGGCGCCGAGATGCTGCTGCAGATCGCCCGCTTCTGGGCGGACTCGGCCGTCTACGACGAGCAGCTCGGCCGGCACCGCATCCGCGGGGTCGTCGGCCCCGACGAGTACCACGAGGCCTACCCCTGGGCGACACGGCCCGGCCTCGACGACAACGCGTACACCAACGTCACGGCCGCCTGGGTGCTGGCCCGCACCCTCGAACTGCTCGACGCGCTCCCCGCGCCGCGCCGCCAGGAGCTCGTCGAGCGCACCGGGCTCGACGGCGGCGAACTCCAGCGGTGGCAGGAGGTCTCCCGCACCCTCCACGTCCCCTTCCACGACGGTGTCATCAGCCAGTTCGAGGGCTACGGCAGGCTGGCCGAGCTCGACTGGGACGACTACCGCGGGCGGTACCACGACATCCGGCGCCTCGACCGGATCCTGGAGGCCGAGGGCGACACCGTCAACCGCTACCAGGCGTCCAAGCAGGCCGACGTGCTGATGCTCGGCCAGCTCTTCTCACCCGCGGAACTGCACTCCCTCTTCGGCCGGTTGGGATACCGGCTGGACGAGGAGACGTGGCGGCGCACCGCCGACTACTACCTCGCCCGCACCAGCCACGGCTCCACCCTCAGCGGTCTCGTGCACGGCTGGGTCCTCGCCCGGGCCCGTCCCGCCGAGGCGTGGAGGTTCTGCCAGGAGGCACTGCGGGGCGACATCGCCGACCTGCAGGGCGGCACCACGGGCGAGGGCATCCACCTCGGAGCCATGGCCGGCACCCTCGACCTGGTGCAGCGCGGCCTCACCGGCCTGCAGACCCGCAGGGGCGCCCTCTGGCTGGACCCCGCGCCCCTGCCCGAGCTGTCCTCCTACCGCTTCGCGCTCCACTACCAGGGCCACTGGGGCGTACGCCTGCGCATGGAACGCGAGCACCTCGAGATCGCCGTACCGCCCTCCGACCTGCCGCCCATCGACGTACGGCTCCCGGACCGCGAGGTCAGTGTGCGGCCGGGCGAGACGTGCCGGCTGGTTCTCCCGGAGTGAGACCCACGATCCCGTACGCCGTCACAGTCTCGTCGTGTGGTCGGGGACGTAGGTCTGCAGATCGCGTGGCGGGCGCTGGTAGCCGGTGGACGGGGGCCGCTCGGGGAGCTCCAGTACGGGAGGCGGCACCTCGTGGTACGGCACGGAGTCCAGGAGGTGCGTGATCATGTTAAGCCGGGCCCGGCGCTTGTCGTCGCTCTCGACGACGAACCACGGTGCTTCGGCGATGTCGGTGTGCACCTGCATCTCGTCCTTGGCGCGGGAGTAGGCCTCCCAGTGGGTGATGGACTCCAGGTCCATCGGCGACAGCTTCCAGCGCCTCAGGGGGTCCTCCAACCGACGCCGGAAACGTTCCTGCTGCTCGGTGTCGCTCACCGAGAACCAGTACTTGCGCAGCAGGATGCCGTCCTCGACCAGCATCCGTTCGAAAATCGGGCACTGACGCAGGAAGCGCTGATATTCCTCCTTCGTGCAGAAGCCCATCACATGCTCGACGCCGGCCCGGTTGTACCAGCTGCGGTCGAACAGCACGATCTCCCCGGCCGCCGGCAGATGCGCGATGTACCGCTGGAAGTACCACTGGCCGCGTTCCCGCTCGGTCGGCTTCGGCAGCGCCGCGATCCGGGCGACGCGGGGGTTGAGGTGCTCGGCGATCCGCTGGATGGTGCCGCCCTTGCCGGCCGCGTCCCGCCCCTCGAAGATCACGATCAGCCGGGCGCCCTCCGCCCGCACCCATTCCTGGAGCTTCACCAGCTCCGTCTGAAGGCGCAGCAGTTCCTTCTCGTACGTCTTGCGCGGCAGCTTCTCCGCGTTCTTGTCGGCCATGCCGCCTCCTCGGTCCGCCACGGCGTTCGGCATCCGTGCTAGCACCGTACTGTTCGACCGGAGCCACGGCCTCTCGGTCAGACGTCGGGGCCCTTGAGGTCCCGGGCCACCACGGCCGCCCAGGCGGCGATCTGCTCGAAGTCGCGGAAGTCACCGCCCTTTCCGGAGTTGACGATCATCCGGGCGACGCGCCCCTTGACCTCACCCTCCAGGCGCCCGCCGAACGTGATGTGCCCCCGTGCGTCGGTACGGTTCACCACGTGCCGCACCCTGGGCGCCGGAGGGATGTCCCGTTCGGACGCCGAGGGATCCAGCGGACCGCTGCTGAACAGCCACACAGGGCGCTCCGCCAGGGCCCTGCGGTGACGCCGCGCGAAGCGGCGGGCGTCGCGCTGCCAGCGGCCCGCGTACAGTCCGCCGCCGAGCACGACCGCGTCGTACGGCGCGATGTCGGTGACGTGCGCGGCGGACCGCACGTCCACCGTCAGCCCTTCTTTGCTCAGGACCTCACCGACGCGCTCGGCGATCTCGGCCGTCGAGCCGTTGGTCGATCCGTAGGCCACCAGCACCGTCTCGTTCATGACGGGTGCACCTCCTCACCGCGTGCGCACCTGGTTCCAGTCCACCACTTGGAACCCGCACCTGCAGGAAGGGCGTCTGACCAGGGCAGAAGCCCGGCAGGCGCCCTTCGCGAGGGACGGCCGGAAGGGCGGGAGAACGGCCGGCCGCCACTCGGCGTTGTCACCGGTGGTGCGGCGACGTCAGGCAGTGCTGCCTGAGGAGCTCCTTTCCGGCCATGAGAGCCATGTGCGCTTGCTGGGTGCGCGCTGTGGGAAGCGTGACGTCCTGACCTTTCAGAGGCGTGGTGCGCGGCGGACGGTCAGGACGGCGACGTCGTCGTGCCGGCCGCCGTGCCCCGCGAACGCGCGGGCGTCCTCGTACAGGGCGCGGGGCAGTTCGGTGGGGGAGAGACCGAGGTGCTTCGTCAGGCGCTCGTCGACCGGGTAGAACGAGCCGTCGGCCGCACGGGTCTCGGTGAGGCCGTCGGTGCTCAGCAGCAGCGTGGCACCCTCCGGGAACTCGAACCAGCCCACCGTCGTGGGTTCGAGGGCGAGCGAGGCGAGCCCGAGGGGCACGCCGGGTTCCAGCCGGGGTGTCGTGACGCCGCCCGCGTGCATCAGGTGGGGCAGGATGTGCCCGCAGTTGACGGCCTGCACCTCCTCGGTGTGGGCGTCGATGCCGATGACGAGGGCGGTGACGAAGCGTTCGTCGTCGCCCGCGTGTTCGGCGTAGGAGTTGTGGCGTACGACGGCGGCGTCCAGGGCGTCGACGAGCGCCGTGAGCGTGGGCTCGCGGTACGCCCCCTCGCGGAAGGCCCCGATGACGGCGAACGCGGTGCCCACGGCGGCCAGGCCCTTGCCCTGCACGTCTCCGATCAGGACCCGGGTTCCCCAGGGCGAGGCGACCACCTCGTAGATGTCGCCGCCGACGAGCCGGTCCTCCTGCACGGGTTCGTAGACACCGTTGACCAGGACATCCTCGGTGACCAGGGGGAGGGGGTGCAGGATGTGCCGCTGCATGGCCGCGGCGGTGGAGCGCAGGCGCAGCATCTCGTGCTCGCGTCTGATCCGCCGATGACAGGCGTAGACGGAGGTCACGGCCAGGGCGAGGGTGAGCAGGACCAGCAGCAGGCGGTCGAGCCACCGGCCCTCGGCGACGTCCCGCACCAGCACGGTCGTGGTGACGAAGAGCGTGGTCCACGCGGCGACGAACGTCGTCTGCCGGACGGTGCACAGCGCCGACGCCGCCCCCGGCAGGAACACCAGAAGCCCCAGGAGCCACACCTCTGACCCGGACAGCACACCGAGAACCTCCACCAGGACCGTCACCGACAGCACGCCGGCGACCAGTTCGGTGTTGCGCGGAGGCTCGATGGCCTCGAAGGCTTCCGAGGCGTCGGAGGGTCTCTTCCGACGGCTATCGGTCATACGAACTCCCGAGCAGGTGGTGATCTCCTCGTACGATATGTAAACCCCCACACACGCCGGAGCCGCCCCGCCGAGCCGGGCAGGCCCCGGCCGCAGGGCTCCGGACTCCTACGCGTCGTCGGCGGGGCGCTGCCGGAACACGTCGTTCATGATCTTCTCGGCCATGTCGCCCCGGCCTTCCGCGGCCGTGGCCCGCAGCCACAGGAAGTAGTCGAGCGGCCTCTTCTCGGGTATCTCCTCGCCGTTCCAGTAGGGCGGTCGCCACCAGGTCCGCAGATAGCGGACCAGGTATGCGGTGCGTCCGTCGCCGGAGGTGACGTCGACGCGGTACCTGGTCGCGCTGTCGTGCCGTGGCAGTGTGCTGGGCCGTGGGCCGGGACGGCTCGCGTAGAACGCGTCGCGGTCCTGCTTCGTACAGCCACCGAAGCAGTCGTGGATCACCAGGTCCACGCGGACGCGGTCGCGCCCCGTCCCGACGGAGCACGTCACGCCGTCCGCGTCCGCGGCCAGTTCGTCCGGCGCGTCCTCGCACTTCGTTCCGCGCGGCAGGCGCAGCGCCATCCAGAAGTTCAACGCCGGGTGCACCACCCCGATCCCCGACGGCTCGGCCGCGCCCCACACCGCGCCCGCCAACCGCTGCGAGGCGGCGGTGTCGTAGAGGCCGAACCGCGACTCCTTGGCCAGCGGCACCGGTGCAACGTCCCGCAGGGCGCGCTCCCCGGCCTCGGGTGGCCCGAGTCGGCCCGCGTTGCGCAGCACGGTGAGCGCGACGAGCCGGGCCCTGTCCTGTACCTGTGCCGGGGCGGCGAACTCCACGCTGACGTCCACGGCGACCACGAGATTGTCGACCCGGGCCCGCACCTGGCCGACCGGGGTCTCCGCCAGGAGGCCTTTGTGCTCCCGGAGGACCGGGTCCTGGCTGATCGCCTTGGCGACGCCCAGCCGCGCCGTGTCACCGAGGCCTGAGACCGGTTTGCCGTTCCACATGGTCGTCGCCGACTCGACCCAGTTCTCGGCCTCGGCACGGCTGCTGCTGCGCTTCGCGGTGACGGTGTAGCCGACGCCGATGGTGACGATGGTGTCCGGTCGGAACGGGGCCTGCTCGGCGTAGGCGCATTCGCTGTAGCCGCCCAGCCTCGGGTACTGACTCTTCATGGCCTCCGCGACGGTGGCCCCGATGGTCGGCAGGGTGCCCACGGGCACCCGGGCCGGGACCTCCAGCGCGGGACGCAGGTCGTGCGCGGTCAGCAGGGCGCACGCGGGTTTCACGGAGCTGACCGGGCCCGCCGCGGGCGGTCCGTCCAATGCGCCGGAGACCAGGGCCAGCGCTGCAGCCAGCGCCGTCGGCAGCCCGACCGATGTGATGGCCGGGTCCTGGAACAGCACGCGGCGACCCACCCGCCGAGCGGCCGTCGGGTCCAGCGGGGCCTCGGGCCGACGCGCGGACGCCTCCGTGGCCAGCTCGTTCAGCAGCTCCAGGTGGCGGAAGCGGTAGTAGCCGCCCGTCTGCCGCAGCACCCCGCGCCGGTGGGCGTCCCGGAGGAAGTCCATGAGCCGCCAGGGCAGCCGTCTGCCGAGCGCCAGCCACAACAGCGCCGCGCCGTACCGGCCCCACGCGGAGGCCGCGCAGCTCATGGCGCCCATGCCGATGACGAGTGCCGCACCGGCCGCGCCCCACCTGCCGGCCCCCACCAGGTCCTGGCCGAGGCCGAGTCCCCACGACAGCACGGCGAGCGATACCGCCGACAGCGCCGCCTTGTGCACCGGCAGGTCGACCGTGCCGTCGGGCGGTGACACGAAGCCGACCGCCAGCGCCGACCGCCGGTCCGCGCGCAGCAGGGTCAACGGGCCACGCGCCTCCGGGTCGGCGGGCACCCGCACGGCCATGCGCAGCTCCCGCAGCCCCAGGGCCGCGAGGCCCCCGCCGAAAGCGAGCGCCGCGGCTCGCAGGCTGCTCCAGCCCTCCGGCCTCACCGTCATGAGCCACAGGGCCAGGACCCCCAGCACACAGAGCACCAACGGCAACGACAACAGGCGCTCCCGCCACGACGCCAGAACGCTCCTCGGCACCGGGCGGGCGAACCGCTGGGGCGGCGCCGCGTCCACAGGGCGCGACCCGCACCACTCGACGGCCCCGACCACGCACACGCCCACCAGGACCACGAGCCACATCGGCACCGGCACCCACTGGTAGTCGGCAGACCACGGCACCCCGGCCACGCCGACGGCGACCGCGCACAGGAGCGCCACGGGCAGGCTGAGCACGAGCATGGCGCGGCGCGGCAGTATCCGCTCCAGCCGCCACCACGCGAAGTCCTGCTGGCCCGACTCCCTTTGTCTCAGGGCCAGTTCGCCGAGCCAGCGGCGGGCGCGCTCCGGGGTCCAGCGTGGCGCTTCGCCGGGGAGCGCGGTGCTGTCCGGCGCGTAGGCGGCGTCGACGAAGGCGCTGAGCAGGTGACGCTGGACCGCGCGCTCCGTGTCGAAACGGCCGGGAGTGAGCAGGGTCTTCGGGTCGGCGGTGGTGTCGCTGTACACGGCACGGGCCAGCGCCACCATCAAAGGAGTACGCAGGACGTCGCGCAGCATGCGGGCCGCTTTCCGCGCCTCGGGATCCTCGGGCTCCCGGTCGCCGCGCAGCACCGCGAGCACAGGATCCCACTTGGTGGGCGCGCTGACGTCGGTGGCCGCGGCCCGGGCCCGGGGCCGGGCGGACAGCGGGAGGTACGCGCAGACGTCCGCGACGTCGAGCGCGCGCAGCTCGATCGCCGCCATGCCGGGCAGCCGTACGTCTCCGTCCGCCATCGCCTTGCGGTAGGCGGCGATCCGGCTGGTGAGGATCAGCGGAACGTCACCGCGCAGACCGCCCCGTAACTGGGTGAGCGCGCTCACCCGCGCGGACGGCGGCAGTTCGTCGAATCCGTCCAGGACGAGCAGCACCCGGCCGGAGGCGATCAGCTGGTGGGCCACCGTGCGCCGGGCCGCGCCGGGCGCCGTGATCGCGGAGGGGTGGGTCTCGGCGAGCTCACCGGCTGCCCACCACCACACCGACGGCTGCTCACGGGGGTTCCACGAAGCGAGGGGCAGCACCACGGGAACCGGTTCCCGCCCGGTGCGGCGGCGCAGCAGTTCCCGTGCGAGGCGTACGACGAGGACGGACTTGCCGGCGCCCGGCCCGCCCAGCACGACCAGACGCCCGCGCGGCAGCCGGGCGAACTGGTCGGCGACCTGCCCGAACTCCCCTGCCAGGTCCGGAACCGCACCTGGCTCGGCCGGTACGGGCAACAGGCCCGCCGGATGGTCCCCGAGGCCCGGTGCCGCGGGTCCCCAGCGCACCGGGAGCGGCATCGGGTCGCCGATCCGACCGTGCTCCTCCTCGCGGGAGTACTGCGCCTGAAGCATGGCGGCGAGCGCGTCCGCGACGGAGTCGAGGCGCGTCGCGGACACCGGGGCGGCGGCGCGCCGCTGTTCCCGCCGTCGGCGCGCGGCCGGCAGGACGACCAGCAGCACGGCCATCGCGGCGCACCCCGCCGCCGCGGCCCACCGGGTGCCCGCGCCGACCCTCGCGCCACCGCCTCCGGCGCCCAGGAACACACCGAGCGCGACGAAGCCGGCGCCCGCCAGTGCCGCGAACAGGTGGTCCCAAGCTGTCTGCCTGGGCGGAAGGTTGACGGTGTCGACGTGCTGGGCCTGGAGGACCGGACCGTGGAACGACCCGCCCGAGATCTCGTTCACCCGGCTCCCGCCGCCGTCGGCGCCGCGCCATCCCCCGCCCATCCGCGTCCTCCCCCCGGATTTGCATGGTCCTGTCACCATCCTGCCCACGCGGCCCCCGCACCGACAGCCCGGTCACCACCAGCCGTTGCAGACCTGTGATTCCGGACGCGCAGGCGGCGTAGATCCGGCACGTGAGGATCCGTCGGAAGCGTCGACGGCTGGTTCAACGGACCCTCAGGACATCGAGCCCACGGCGAGTTGGGTGCGTTGCCCCGCCTTGGGTGACCGCTCAGGCGCCGAGACTGCGGATGGTCTCCTGCACCAGACGGCCCCCCTTGGGCGCGTACCACGAGGTGTACGACGACAGCTTGGCGACCGCCGCACCCAACCACTCGGGGTCACCGAGCCGGTCCAGTCCTTTCGCCTCGGTGAGCTGGTCGAACAGGGCCTTCAGCACGATGACGTGGCCGCCGGTGTAGCGGCGCTCGTGATGCGTGTACCGCACCTTCCACAGCTCGTACGGATGGCGCCGGATGCCGTACAGGGAGCAGCCGTCGCGGCCCATGTCGGCATCGGGCTGGGCGGCTCCGATGATGCCTGCGCCGGTGCTGGCCTGCCACCTCCGGTAAGCGGCTCGCACCTTCAGCTCCATGAACTGGGACCACTCGACGGCGAGCAGGGGCGCCGCCTCCCCGCGCCGGCAGTGCTCCAGGCCCTCGGGCGTGAGCACGATGGACAGGCCGTCCTTCCGCGTCGGGTCCCCGATCACCCACCGGTCCCCGATCAGCTCCAACGGCCCCAAATACCGGGCCATGGACCTCCCCCTCCGGACTCGATCGTCGGCAAAGATTCTCACCTGGCAAGTTCACGATCAAGGTCCGTACACGCTCTTCCTTCATGAGAGCCGAGCACAGAGCGGTCACCAGCATGAGGAAGGCAGATCGGTGGACACAACGACAGTCACCATCAGCATCGGACTGGTCATCATCGCCAAGGTCTGCGCGCTGTTGACACTTTGGTTGCGTTTGCGCTGGAACGCACGACGTGAACTGGCACAGCAACAGTATCTTCTGCGTGCCGCCAGAGCGGTGGGTGCGGGCGGCCAGTTGGAACTGGACGACCAACGCGGCAGCAGTCACCGCCTCCGCGTGAAGATCACCCGCACGCTGCCTCACAGGGAGGACCACACCGCGTGAGCAATCTCGACCCGGCCGACGGAAGTGAGAGTCCGGCGGCCGCGCCCGCCGAGAGTTCCGGCTCGCTGGACGAACGCCGGCGCCTGCGTCAAGAGACCGACGAACAGTTCTCCGTTTTCTACCGCGGCACCGTCCGCCCCCTGGTGGCGTTTCTCGTCAACCAGGGGGCCACCGTGGAGCTCGCCGCTGACATCGCTCAGGACACACTGGCTGCCGCCTATCAGCGCTGGAGCGACCTGCATTCACCGCGCGCATGGGTACACAAGGTGGCCTCCCGCGCATTAGTGCGCAAGATCGCCTCCATCGAGGAAGACCCTGTGGACGAAGTACCAGAACCGACCTCCCTGCTGGCCCGCCCGGACTCCATCGAAGAATGGGAAGCGCGGCACGATGCGCTTCCGATGCTGCGTAGTCTCCCGCCGCGCCAGCGTCAGGTCATGGCTTGGACACTCGCCGGCTTCACTCCCGGCGACATCGCCGATCAACTGGGCGGGGACCTGACTCCCGAGGCCGTCCGCGCCAATCTCATGAAGGCTCGCCGCGCCGCGGCTGCATACTTCAAGACACGGGAGGAGGAGCAGTGACCGACGCCTCGGAAGACGATGCGGCCACGGCCGTGGCCCGCTGGCTCGACCAGCACCAGACCTCCCTGATCGGCGCGCTGGAGGACATCCTCGACACCGAAAGCGGCCTGCGTGAGATTCTGCTCCAGTCTCGCCACGACACGGCCACGGACGAACTCGACAGCATCCTCGACGCCGAATCCGGTCTCGCCGCCATCCTGCCCACCACCGACCACCCCGTATCGCCCGGTCAGCCCGAAAAGCAGGCGCGGGAAAACCCCGCGAGCAGTGGAACCGCGGCCTCGGTGAGTTCCTCGGATCGCCTGGCCCTGCGCAGCCACCGCGCTGTGGCGGCGGCAAGCCGTGTCCTTGCCCGTGACCGCAGGTACGCCCACGAAATCGATCTCAGCCGGGCCGGTGCCGACGACCGTCACCTCTCCCTCGTTCTGTCTCTCATCCTCGCCCGTGATCTTTCCCGTGATCTCGCCCGGGCCCTCGACCGGGGCATCAAGCAGGCGGACCGTTCCGATCTCGTCCTCGCCCACGCCCACGAACTCGCGTTCTCCCGCTACCTCGCCCGCACCGTTGCTGAGGCCCGCGACCTCGAACTCCCCGAACTCGTTCTCCGTGCCCGTTCGATCAGCCGTAAGCCCATACTCGGCTGCGACCTCGACCAGGCCCTCGCACAAGCCCACGATCTCGACCTCGCCCTGATCCTTTCCCACGCCCGGGATCTCGACCACGATCTCAACACTGCTCTCACCTTCGTCCGCGACCAGGACCGCAGCCACGACAGCGCGTTCACACGCGACCTGATCGATATTCGTACCAACCAATTGCGCCGGGCCATCGAGAACGCAGTCGGCCGAAGGCTGCCCGAGATCGACACCGACTCAGTGCATGACTTCCTGGATGACTTCACCAACGCTGACCTGCGCACCGTGAATCTGGAAGGCGTCGACCTCGAAGGGGTCTCATGGTCGGAGACGGGAACGCGATGGCCGCCAGGCCTGGATGTCGAAGACCTCAAGCAACAGTCGGAGGAAACCTCTCCGGGCAGCAGAATCTGGACTGTCCGGTCGGACACGACAACCGTCGGTGACTTCGCCGAACTGTGACAGGGCGTCGGTGTGGCCGTAGCAACGGGCAAGCTCCCGCTCGCGGCGCGCCCGGGCCTACCCGGCAGGGGCGAAGCGGGCCTGCCACAGGTCGCGGAGCAGGGCGATCTCGGCCATGTGGTGGATGAATTCGAGGTTGGCGCCGGACAGCGCGCCGACGAAGGGGTGGTCGGCGTCGTTGCTGTACGGGTACTGGGAGAAGCCGACCGTGTCGAGTTGCTTGTCGGTGAGGGTGGCGACGCTGTCGCGCCAGCGGTCGATCAGTGTCCAGAACCGGTCGAGTGCCAAGGGGGCGGAGGGGGTGAAGTCGACGAGCAGCTTCGGTTCCTGCCGCCGTTCACCGAAGGTCCACTCCCACTGGCCCGCGAAGTGGAAGTGCAGGTGCCCCAGGCGCCACGCGATGGTCGTGATCGGCGGTTCGTCGGGCTCCGGCGCCCCGGTGTGGGCGAGGACCTGCTCGACCCGCTCGACACTCACGCTCCAGTCATCGGCGATCTTGGCGATGGTCATGCCACCGGCGGCCTGCCGGGCGACCTCGGCGTACTCGCTTGCCGGGATGTCCGGGGCGCCCTGATCGAGAACCCACTCGCCCGGCCCGAACGCCCTGGGCGTCGCCGCCTCGCCCCGGCGCCGGATCGACCAGCAACCGGGCACCGGCTCCCACAGGTACTCCTCGTCGCTGAGCCCCGTCAGCCGTACCTGCGCCATCTCCCTGGCGTGGTCGAACTGGTCGAGCAGTAAGCCCAGACGGTCGGTTCGCGCGCCCTCAGTCTCCATGCCGGGTCCCTTCGCGGTCGCCTCTCGCAACTCCACAACCTCAGACGGAAGTTAACGGCTCCCCTCATGGGGCGCGACCGATTTCCCCACCGATGCAGCGGTGCGGCACCCGACGTTGGCCAGGTGGACCTGAGCCGGACCTGCGTCGTGAGTCGTCGAAGTCGAGCTCGGCCTCGGGGAGGCGGGCACCTGGTTCAGGGCGACGGCGACGCTTCGGCCGCCGGGTCCTACGGCGACCAGGGCCCGGTGATCGCCGGGTCGCGGGCAGCAAGCGGCCGTCGAACTCGCGGGCAGCAGGCGGCCGTCGCACAGGGCGTGGCGAACCGCGTCAGGTGGCTTGCTCTGTTATTCCGGAATAACGTAACGTCTGCCTCATGGCTGATGACTCCCTCGCGGAGCGAGTCGCCGCGCTCGAAGAACGGGTGTCGCGGCTGGAGTTGGGACCGAACGTCTCGCGGAACGACGTGTTCTGGGCACTTGAAGGGCTGCGCCGGCGGCTCACGGGCGACGGGGAGGTGCTCTTCACCGGCGCACTGGACCTGCCCACAGGCGAACACTACGAATGGCAGCAAGGCGCGTCGGCGGAGCAACTGCTCGAAGCCGACTGGGCCGATCACGCCGCGCCGTACGCCGCCCTGGGGCACCCGGTGCGGCTCACCCTGCTGCGCGCGGTGCTGCGAGGAACCCGGTCCGCGGCCGAGTTGCAGGAGACAGCCGGACTGAACACCACCGGACAGCTCTACCACCACCTCAAACAGCTCACCGCCACCGGCTGGCTCCAGGCCGAGGGGCGCGGCCACTACCAGGTGCCCGCGGGCAGAGTGGTGCCGCTGCTCGTGCTGTTGTCCGCGGTGGTACCGGCACCGAAACCGACGACAAGGAATGAAACATGAACCGACGGAAGTTCCTGGGCGCTGCGATAGCCGGAACCGGTGTGTCGCTGTTACCCCTGGACGCCACGGCAGCCGAGGGCGACCTGGCCGCACGGGTGCGGCCTTACCTGGACCGCGCCTTGGCCGCAGGCAGTCCGAGCGTGGTGTGCGGAGTCGTCCGTGGTGCACACGGATACGCGGCGGGCGCCTCCCAGAACGGCCCCGCACCGGACGGCCGGACGGTGTTCCAACTCGGCTCGATCGGCAAGACCCTCACCGCCACGGCACTCGCGCGCGCGGTGTGCGCGGGCACGGTCCGCCTCGACGCGCCCCTCGTTCTGCCCCCCGGGTTCCGCATCCCGAGCAAGGGCCCTCGGCGGATCACCCTGGCCGACCTGGCGACCCACACCTCCGGTCTGCCCTCGTTGCCGCCGAATCTCCTGGCGGAGGGGGACCCCTACGACCCGTACGCGCACTACACGCTGGACGACCTGGCCGTCGGCCTGGCCGAGACGACCCTGAGCACCGAGCCGGGCAGCACCTACGCCTACTCGAACCTGGGGTTGGGACTGCTCGGCCAGGCACTGGCCTTCGGTGACGTGGACGCGATGCTGCGGCGCAGTGTGACAGCGCCGCTCCGTCTGACCGACACGACGACGACCCTGAGGCCGGACATGGCCTCCCGCAAAGCCGTCGGACATCTCGCCGGGGAGCCCGTCCCCGACTGGCACGATCACGTTCTCAGCGGCGCGGGCACCTCCGTCTACAGCACCGCCGACGACATGCTCCGCTTCCTGCGCGCACAACTGCGCCCAGAGCGCTCGCCGTTGCGGAACGCGATCGAGCTGACCCAGCGCCCTCGCTTCACCGTCGACCAGGACCTGCGGCTCGGGCTCGGCTGGCACCTCAGTGCCCTGACCGGTGGGCGGACCATGACCTGGCACAACGGCGGCACCGGCGGATTCAGCACGTGTGCGGCGTTCAGCAGGCAGAGCATGACGGCGGTGGTCATGATGGTCAACACCTTCAGCGAGGAGTCGGACACCGCCCCCCGCCCGGTCGACGCGCTGACCTTCGCGCTGCTCGCCGAACTCGACGAGGCCTGACCCTCTGAGAAGCACTCCGGCCGAGCCGGGCAGACCCGGCCCACCTGGAGGAGGAGCGGTAGGGCGCATCTCTGTGCCGGCTGACGAGCCGGAGGTGAGGGAGTGCCTGGACGGCGCCTGACGTGCAGCCGCCCCGGAGGCACGTGGGTCGCGTCCCGGCACGGGCCGAAGGGGCAGCCCGGTGTACGGGCACCCGGGCTGGCGTCTGCCTCATCGGGCAGTGGTGGCTGCACTCCCGTAAGCAGCGGTACGCCTGTACCCGGCGCGCACACTGAGGCAGTGTCAGGGTCAGAGAGGTCTGCCGCTGGACGTCCCAGGGAGCGAGGATGCCCGACCACGTACACGACCACGAGCACGACCAGGACCATCAACAAGCCGGCCACAAGCAGCCCCAGGCCGACGACTCGCGGCTGTTCAAGGCGGCAGCCGCGGGTCGCCCGGATGTTCTGGGCCCGTCCGGCATGGGCACGCTGCAGCGTGCCGTCGGCAACAGTGCGGTGGGCGCCATGCTGCAGCGGGAGCAGGACGAGGAAACCCCCTCGGCCCGCTCGCCCGTGCACGACGTCATAGGGTCCGGCTCCGGGCAGGCCCTCGGCGCCGATGTCCGCTCCGACATGGAGGCAAGGCTCGGCGCGGACTTCTCCGACGTGCGGGTGCACACGGGTGACGCGGCGCACGAGTCCGCGAAGTCCGTCGGAGCGCATGCCTACACCGTCGGCAACAACGTCGTCTTCCAGCGGGATGCCTATGACACGTCGTCCCAGGCCGGGCGCACGACGCTCGCCCATGAGCTGACCCACGTGATCCAGCAGCGCCACGGCCCGGTCGACGGGACCACGGCACCCGGTGGGATCCGGGTCAGCGACCCCTCGGACCGGTACGAGCGGGAGGCCAGCGCGAATGCCGAACGCGTCATGTCCGCCCCGGCCCCGGCCTCACAGGCTGCGGAGCGGGCAGCCGCCGCTCCCGGGCCGTCCGCAGCGGTCCAGCGGCAGTCCGAGCAGGACGACGAGGAACCCGCCGACGTGCAGGGGCTGTTCGTGCAACGGGCCGAGGAGGAGCAGCAGGACGAGCCGGGCGACGCATGAACGGCATCGCCCCCGGGCGCGTCCCGGGGGGCAATGCATGAACGGCATTCCCCCGGGCGCGTCCCAGGGGGCGATGTATGACCGGCACGGTCCCGGGCGCGTCCCGGGGACCGTGCCGGTTCGCCGTCCGGCTCAGCCCCGCCCGCCCGAACGCCAGCCGCTGGCGGCCGGTAGGTCCTGCCGCCCTTCAGCCGGGTCAGCCCGCGGCGGGGGAGGCACTCGCGCTGGGCGCCTGCCGCAGCGTCCCGCCGACCAGCACCGACTCGTCGCACTGGGCCGGCGTCGGACCGCCCACCGGCCGTCCCACCGCGCTGCAGGTCACCGTCATGGTGATCCGCCCCCCGGCGGGCACCACGATCGGGGTGACGAAGTGGTAGTCCTGGTCACGGAAGTTCTGCAGCGCGAGCCTCAGCAGGGTCCGGCTCCCGGACGCGATGACGACGGTGCCGGAGTCGCCCTGCGGGTTCTGCACCACGAGGTCCGTCAGGTCGAGCGCCTGGCCGGCCGGGACGCGGTACACCGTGTCGGACGTCGGGTCGCCGCCCACCGAGTCCTTGACCTCGGCCTGAGCGCTGCGCGGATCCCCCGCACCCCCGCCGCCACCGCTCCCGCTGCCTCCCGTGCCCCCGCTTCCGCCCGTGCCCCCGCCGTCTGCTCCGCCCGTGCCCCCGCCGGTACTTCCGGCCGTCGATCCCGCCGCGGTGCCGGAGCTCGGTGAGCCACCCGCCGCCGCGTCCTTTCCGGTTCCGGCGGCGCCCGCCGACGTACCGGACGAGCCACCGCCGCCGGCGGCGCCGGACGCGTCGGGGCTGGGTGACAGCACAGCGGCCACCTGCTTCTTGGTCTCCTCCCGCGCGGCCGACTTCACCACCGGGCGCAGCAGGGCGAACCAGACGATGGCCAGGGCCGCCACCGCGGCCACCGCCGCCAGCAGGGCGCGCGGCAGCCAGCGCGGCAGTATCGCGTCCTGCTGGTAGGTGCCGTCCAGGGGGACCGACTCGTGCGGCACCTCGCCCATGGGTGTCGCCACCACCTGGAAGGGATGCACGACGGGAGCGCCGCGCCACAGCCGCCGCGCCGGACGCGCGGTGAGCCGCGACACCTCGGCCGCACCCGGCGGCAGTTCGACGGTCTCGCGGGAGAAGCGCAGCCGCACCCGGGAGCTGTCCCCCTGGGCCGCCAGCTGCACCGTCACCGGGATGTTGCCCCGGTTGTCGACGGCCACGTCCGTATGGCCGCGCCAAGCGCCGTCGAACCCGCGGGGCACCAGCTCCCCGGTGATCGAGGCGAACGGCAGGACCGTGACGACGCCCTCGGGCACCACCGCCGTGCCGGGGGCGCTGGTGGGCACCACCCGCACCCCGAACGGGACGTCCCCGGCCGGCACCTCCGAGCTCCGGGGCGGGCTCAGCGTGAGGACCGCGGTGCCCGTACTGTCCGGATACAGCGAAAGGCTCGTCGGTTCGACGGTCGCCCAGGCCGATGCCGGGCCCACGACGTCAAAGCGATACTCCTCCACCGTGCTGCCGGAGTTGCGTACCTGAAGGGGGACTTCGATCCGCCCCCCAGGCTCGGCGGTCACAGCGGTCGTGTCCAGGCTCGCCGCAGTTGTCATGATCGGCACGATAAGGGCGGTGACAGTGGCGGGCAGGGGCCTCACAGGAAGACTTTCGGGAAGCTGATGTGCCCATTGACGCCTTGTTGACTTTGCGTGGAGTCACCTGCCGCATACTGCTCGACGCGCCGCGAGGCGCTCGACCAGGGGGGAGACTGGTGTGGACCGGATAGTTGTGTGCCTGCGCGCGGATGACCCGATCTCCAGAACGGGGGTCGCCACCCAGCTGCGGTCCCGGCCGGAGATCCGGCTGCAGGAGGAGGGGGAGGAACCGGCCGCCGTGGTGGTGGTCGTCGTGGACACCATAGACGAGGAGTCGTTGCGGACCCTTCGCCACATCCGGCGGACGACGGCGGCCCGGGTGGCGCTGATCGCCACCCGCATCGACGACCAGCAACTGGTCGGTGCCGCCGAGTGCGGAGTGGCGGGCATCCTGCGCCGGGCCGAGGCGACGCCGGAGCGGCTGGTGCAGGTGATCAACGCGGTGGCCAGGGGAGAGGGAAGCGTTCCCGCGGACCTGCTGGGCCGCTTGCTGGAGCAGGTCGGCCAGTTGCAGAGCCAGGTCCTGGCGCCGCGCGGCCTGAACTTCAGCGGCCTCACCGACCGGGAGATCGAGGTCGTCCGACTCGTCGCCGAGGGGTACGACACCGGGGACATCGCGTCGAAACTCGCGTACTCCGAACGCACCATCAAGAACATCCTGCACGAGCTCGTCACGCGGCTGCATTTGCGCAACCGCTCTCACGTCGTCGCCTATGCGCTCCGGCAGGGACTCATCTGAAGGGGTCGGATCGCATCGGTGGCGAAGGGAGAGGCGGATTGCCCGGAGGGGCAAACCGCTCTTCCCCGAGGCGTGTCCCCGGCGCCGCTCCGTCGAAGAGCGGCGCCGGGAACGGTGGGGCAGACGCCGATCTGGGAGGGGATGTCGTGCGGTTGTTCCGGCTGCGGGCGGGCCTGATGGCCGCGGTCCTCGCGCTCGGCGCGCTGGGGGCCGGCATCGGAGACACGGCGCCGCGGGCCCGGACAACGGCTTCGTCCTCCTCGTCGGCGACGGCCACGGCGTCTCCGGCTACGGCGTCCCCGGCCTCGGCGTCTCTGACTACAGCGGCGTCCCCGGCGTCGGCGTCTGCGGCTACGGTGTCCCCGGCGTCCCCGGTCACGCCGTCGCTGGTGGAGCAGTCGCTGAATCCCGGCGCCTCGATCACCGTCGCCAAGCAGGTGCAGACGCCGGCGGTGCCGCCCAAGCCGGATGTCGTGCTGCTGGTGGACAACACCGGGAGCATGGGCAGCGTCATCGCCAACGTGAAGGCCAACCTGCCCACGATCGTCAACCAGGTCTTCGCCGTGCAGCCCGACTCCCGGTTCGCCGTCGCCAGCTTCGGTGACCAGGACGACCCGGACGTCGGCGCTGACCGGCTCTTCCTCCTCCACCAGCCGTTCACCAACGACCGGGCCGCCATCCAGAGCGGCGTCGATCAGCTGGACGCCAACCATGGCTACGACGTGCCGGAGGACTGGGGCAACGGGCTGTTCGAGGTGGCGACGGGGGCGGGCGGCCGGAACACCTTCCGCGACGGAGCCACACCCATCGTCGTCCTCGTCGGCGACGCACCCACCCACGAACCGAGCAACCAGCACCACTTGGCGGACGTCATACAGACGCTCAAGGACCACGGCGTCAAGGTCCTCGCCGTCGGGGTCGGCGGAAACGGGCTCGACTCGTACGGCCAGGCCAAACAGGTCACCCAGGCCACCGGCGGTACGTACCTCCAGGGAATCGACCCGGGCCATGTGTCGAACGCCATCGTCCAGGGACTGACGAACCTGCCTGTCGCCGTCAGCCACCGACTCGTCGACTGCGACCGCTCGCTGAGCGTCTCCCTCTCTCCGGCAAGCGTCCAGGTGACCAGCGGCCAGATCGCCTCCTTCAGCGAGGAGATCACGGTGTCCCCGGACGCGCCGCAGGGCTCCACGCTGTCCTGCACGGTCCAGTTCTCCCTCGGCCCGGCAGCCGACCCGGCCTACCGGGAGCAGATCCGCATCACCGTCAACGACGTGACCGCTCCGTCGGTGACCGTCGACGACCGTACGGTGGAAGCCACCGGCCCGGACGGCGCGGTCGTCGACTACCCGGCCGCCGCGCACGACAACGTCGACGGCGACGTCCCGGTGTCGTGCGAGCCGTCCTCCGGGACGCGCTTTCCCATCGGGCGGACGACGGTCACCTGCACGGCGACCGACAAGGCGGGCAACACCGGGCGCGACACGGCCGTGTTCACCGTCGTCGACACCACCGCGCCGGTGGTGAGAGTCGACGACCGCACCGTCGAGGCGACCGGCCCCGACGGCGCGGTCATCACGTATCCCGCCACGGCCACGGACCTCGTGGACGGCGACGTCCCGGTGTCGTGCGATCCGCCCTCCGGCTCGAAATTCCCGATCGGGAGAACCACCGTCACCTGCACGGCGACCGACAAGACCGGCAACACCGGCCGCGACACGGCCGAGTTCACGGTGACGGACTCCACTGGCCCCGTCGTCACCGTCGAGGACCGCACCGCGGAGGCGGCCGGTCCCGACGGCGTGGTCGTGGAGTACCCCGCGTCGGCGCAGGACACGGTCGACGGGAAGCTGCCGGTCACCTGTGAACCGCCGTCGGGTTCGGTGTTCCCGATCGGGGAGACGAAGGTGGCCTGCAGGGCGACGGACTCGCGCGAGAACACCGGTACGGACACCGCCGTAGTCACCGTCGTCGACACCACCGCGCCCGTCGTGACCGTCGACGACCTGACGGTGGAGGCCACCGGCCCCGACGGCGCTGTCGTGGAGTACGAAGCCACCGCGGTCGACACCGTGGACGGACCGACGAAGGTCACCTGCACCCCGCCCCCCGGCTCCACCTTCCCGCTCGGGGAGACGACGGTGACCTGCCGGTCGACCGACGCGCACGAGAACACCGGCGAGGACACCGCCGTGATCACGGTGGTCGACACGACCGCGCCCGTGGTCACCGTGGACGACCGCACCGCGCCGGCCACCGGGCGCGACGGCGCCGTGATCGAGTACACCGCCACGGCCGGGGACCTCGTCGACGGGCCCGTGTCCGTCACCTGCACGCCCGTGTCCGGTTCCACCTTCCCGGTCGGCGAGACCACCGTGACCTGCACCGCTACCGACGCCGCAGGCAACACCGGCACCGACACCGCCGTCTTCACCGTCGTCGACGACGGCAAGCCCGTCGTCCAGGTGGACGACCGGACCGTGCGGACCCTGAGTCGGGACGGCGCACCCGTCACCTACACCGCCACCGCCCAGGACCTCGTCAACGGCATCCTGCCCACCACCTGTACTCCGCCCTCGGGGTCGAACTTCCCGATCGGGAAGACAACCGTCACCTGCACGGCGACCGACGATGCGGGCAACACCGGTACCGACACCGCCGTCGTGACCGTCGTCCTGATCCCTCCGGTGCCGGTCGCGCCCTCCGCCGACCTCGCCGTGACCGCCGCCGCCGACCCGCAGCCCGCCTTCACCGGTGGCACCGTCACGGCGACGTTCACCCTCACCAACGCCGGACCGGACAACGCGACGAACGTCGTCCTGACCACCGGGACACCCGGGGCCGCCACCATGGTGAGCCCCCAGGACCGCTGCACCCCCACCAGCCCCTGCACCCTGAAGGCCGGCGGCCGGATTCAGGTCACCACCCGGCTGTCGTACGACAAGGCCACCAGCGGAGCCCTGACGGCCCGGGTCGCCGGCACACCGACCGACCCGCGCACCGCCAACAACTCCGACACGGTCCGGCTCCGCGTCCTCCAGCCCGTGCTGACCGCCGGGCCCGTCGTCGCCCGGCTCGGCGACGTCGTCCTCGCCGAGGGCCGCGACTTCCCGGCCGGCACCGTCGTACGACTGAAGTGGAGCCAGGGCATCACCGCCGCGACGGCTCCCGTGCGGGTGGGCGCCGACGGAACGTTCCGCACGCAGGTCCTCGTCCTGCGCAAGGACCGGACCGGAGCACGCCTGCTCCGCGCCACAGGGCCCGGATACGACCCGCTCAGCGCGAAGATCCTCGTTGTGCCCCGCAGCCTCCAGCCCCCCGACTTCATCGGCCGAGGATGAGAAGGGCGGAGGTGGAACCGTGATCCACGAGGTGGACGACGCACTGCGCGCCCTCGTCAAGAACGACGCCCTGGGCGGCACACAGGTCAGCGTCGTGTTCGACGCACCCACCCGCGAGTGGGCGGCGAAGGTCAACGCCCCTACCGTCAACCTGTACCTCTACGACATCCGGGAGGACATGCGCCGCCGCTCCCGCGGCCTTTCCAACGAGTACGACGAGCGCGGCACCGTCGTCGCCCGGCACCGCCCGCCCCGGTACTTCAAGTTGTCCTACCTGATCACCGCCTGGACCCGGCGCCCCGAGGACGAACACCGCCTGCTGTCGTCCCTCCTGCTGTGCCTGCTGCGCAGCGACGCCATGCCCACCGAGCACCTGACCGGCTCACTGGCCGAGCTTCCGTTGCCGGTGCCGATGACGATCGCGCTGCCGCCCCCCGAGGACCGGTCGTTCGCGGACGTGTGGAGCGCGCTCGGCGGTGAGCTGAAGCCCTCCCTCGACCTCGTGATCAGCGTCCCCCTCGTCGGGACCGGGACCGTTCCGGTGGGACCGCCGGTCACCGAGGAGGGCGGCCTGCGGCTCGGGCTGGAGAACACCGGGCACACCGGCCAAGTCCCCACCGGAGCGCGGGAAGCCGACGCGGCGGACGAGCCGGCGGTGCGTCGCCAGCGGCCGGCACTGTCCCGGCGCGTCCGGGAGTGAGCACGGCGGCCGGAGTGGGCGGGGCAGGGGCGCGGTCGGCTGGGGTGCCGCCCGGTTCCGGCGAGGTACCGCGCCCCCGGAAGGGGCGCGGGGAACTGTGCGACCAGCCCCAACCGGCCCGCGCCTTCCTGACTGCACACTCAGCGGATTGAACCCGCGGAGCGAGGAGCATCCCATCGCCGAGAACCCCAGCCTTCGCCACCTGCTGGACCGGGTGGTCCTCGTCGAGGAACGCGTACGCCGTGCCGTCGCGGCCCGCAGGCGGGCGGACCCCAACCCGGACGACGCCTTCCGGGGCCTCTACCTCACCGACGAGGCCATCGACCGCCTCCTCGACACGCCGCCCCGTCCCGCTGCCCCCGACCGCACGGACGCCGGCCGACACGCCGAGGCCGAGACGCGCGCCGACACCGCCGACCCGCCCACCAGCCTGCGCCGCCTCACGGCCGGCCTGGGCCTGACCGACCTCGACGTCGAGATCCTGCTCATCGCCCTTCTGCCCGATCTGGACGCCCGGTTCGAATCGTTCTACGGCTACCTCAACGACGACGTCACCCGGCGCCGCCCCTCCATCGGCCTGGCTCTGGAGCTGTGTGGACTGTCCCCGGCGGACGCCTCCGCCCGCGCCCGCCTCGGCGCCACCGCGCCCCTGCTCTCAGGTGGCCTGCTGCTCACCGAGGACCCGGACCGCCCGTTCCTCGGGCGCGCCCTGCGGGTGCCGGACCGGGTCACCGCGCACCTGCTCGGCGACGACACCCCCGATCCCCGCGTCGCCGACCTGCTGACCCCGGCCCCGCCCGTGCCCGGAGTGGGCGACGCAGCCCCGCTGGCCCGGGCCCTCGCGGCCGACATCCCCCTGGCCTACCTGCGCGAGGAGCAGGGCGGCGCGGGCCCCGCCCTCGCCGCCACCGCCCTCACCCAGGCCGGGCGCCCCGCACTCGCCCTGGACCTGGCCCGCCTCGCCCGCGACCCGGCCCCCGCCGAAGCCATACGCACCGCCGTACGCGAGGCCCGGCTGACCGGCGCCGGTCTGGTCTGCGCCCCGGTCGACGCCCTGGACCGGGACCGCGAACGGGCCGTGCTGCTAAGGCAGTTGACGGACTCCCCCGTCCCCGTCGTCCTCGTCGGTCGCACCCCGTGGGACGCCGCCTGGTCCACGCGGCCCCCGCTGCTGCTGCACGCACCGCGCGTCGAGCCGACCGCGCGAGCCGCCCTGTGGCAGGCCGCATACGGGCTTTCCGCGCCCGCCGGCATCGACGTCCCGAACCTCCTGGCCCCCTTCCTCCTCACCCCCGAACAGATCACCCGCGCCGCCCGAAGCGCCGCCCAGAACGCCGTCCTGGACGGCGCCGGACTGCGCCCCGAGCACGTACGCCGCGGCGCCCGGGCCCAGAACTCCGCCGGACTCGACCTGCTCGCCCGCCGCATCGAACCCGCCGTCGGCTGGGACGACCTCGTCCTGCCCCCTGACGCCCTGGCCCAGCTCCGCGAGCTCACGGCCCGCGCCCGCCACCGCGACCTCGTGCTCGGCGCATGGGGCATGCGCCCCGGCGGCGCCCGCGGCCGCGGCGTCGTAGCCCTGTTCGCGGGTGACTCCGGCACCGGCAAGACCATGTCCGCGGAGGTCATCGCCGCCGACCTGGGCCTGGACCTCTACACAGTCGACCTGTCCACCGTGATCGACAAATACGTGGGCGAGACGGAGAAGAACCTCGAGCGCATCTTCTCCGAAGCGGCCGGGGTGAACGGCGTCCTCCTCTTCGACGAGGCCGACGCGATCTTCGGCAAACGCTCAGAGGTCAAGGACGCCCACGACCGCTACGCCAACGTCGAGAGCGCCTACCTCCTCCAGCGCATGGAGTCCTTCGACGGCCTCGCCATCCTCGCCACCAACCTCCGTGCCAACCTCGACGACGCCTTCACCCGCCGCCTCGACCTCGTCATCGACTTCCCCGTCCCCGACCCCGCCCAGCGCCTCGCCCTGTGGCACCGCTGCCTGGCCCCCCTCCTCCCCGGCACCGTCGACCTCGACCTCCCCTTCTGCGCCGACTCCTTCGAACTCGCCGGCGGCAACATCCGCTCCATCGCCGTCACGGCCGCCTACCTCACCGCCGAGGCCGGCTCGCCGCTGACCATGCGGCAACTGATCCACGCCATCCAGCGCGAATACCAGAAGCTGGGCCGACTGACCCTGGCCAGCGAATTCGGGCCGTACGTCGACCTGCTCGTCTCGTGACCCGACCGAACGGAGGAGGACCGCTGTGCGCGCACACGACGAACGACTGACGGAACAGGCCCCGGAGCGGACCCGCCGCACGGGCCAGCCGTACGACTCGCCCGTCGCCGCTCTGCTGGCCCTGCAGCGGACAGCCGGGAACGACGCGGTCGTACGGCTGCTGACGGCGCAACGGATACCGGAGCGTACCGTCCGGGAGAAACGACACGCGGTCAGCAGCTCCCCGTACGGCAACCGACCGCGTTCCGCCCGACAACAGATCCAACAGGGCTTCGACCCGGCCACGCCCCGGGCCCCGGAGCTCCCGAGCCGGGGCCCGCGAGACGAGATCATCTGGAGCGGCACCAGGGACGACATCGGTTTCACCCCGGCGACGGTCAACGCCGTACTCGCCGCGACGCCAAGGCAGAACGCGAACGGGCGGACCGAGTACCAGTGCGCGCAGTGCGACACGTACATACCCCAGCTGACCGACAAGACGCCGGCGGACGGCAACCGCTACGTCACCATCGACCACATCACGGAGATCATCGCCTACGTCCAGGCCAACGCGACGGCGGTGACCTGGCAGGTCGACGGCCGCACCGTCAGCGCGATCACCCCCGCGGAAGCGAAACGCTGGGCGAACGACACCAACAACCTCCGCGTCCTCTGCGCCCAGCCCTGCAACGGCGGCACCCGAGCGGCCCACAGCGCCAGCCGGCACTACGACACGAACAGGGCGGTGTGGTGGGCGTCGTAGGGTCATCCCCTGTCCGATCCTGACGATCCGCACTCGGCGCCGCAGAGATCTCCATGTCAACGCGGACGACGTCAGCGGACGGGCCTCCTGCTCGTGGGCTCCCTCGCCGAGAGGGGGGCGTGTGGCCCGCGCGACGTACTGCTTCCGGGACTGCTCCCTGCGGCCGGACCTCGAACCCGACGCGGAACGCCCTCAGGATGCGGAGGGCCGTGTGAACGTAGTCGCGGCCCTAGCCTGCTTCCCGAGCGAACAACTTGTGGACTTCCTCCGGCCCCTGCCGCAGGACCGCCTCCAGCTCGGCGGGGCTGATTTCCGCGTGACCCGCGTCCGGCGTGTCGGTGAACGCCAGGCCGGGCCGGCACAGGAGGTAGGTGTCGCCCTGTCGGAAGTAGTCGAACGGCACCCCGGCGGCGTAGAGCTTGCGGGTGATCTGCCACTCCCGTTCCTCGGAGACAGTCACGGTTTCCCTGACCCGCTGCCGCAGCTCGGGCACCACCTCGCGATAGCTCTCCTTGGAGAGCGGGTTGCCCGTGAGGTCGACCTCGCGCAGTTTGGGCAGCCCGGACCGCAGGGCGGTGATGTCCTCGATGGCGTTGAGCGGCAGGTGGAGGCGGCGGATCATGGGCAGCGTCAGCACCGCGCTCACGTCGGCGAGCGCACTGAACCGCATGGAAAGCGACGCCAGCCGCGGGTGGCCGACCAGCGCATCGAGGTCGCGTCCCCCGTAGCCGACCACGTGCAGCGTCCTCAGCATGGGGAAACGAGCGAGGTCGCCGAGGGTGCGGGGGAAGAGGACGGCCAGGGTGTCGAGCTGGGCGATGTCGTCGTCGCTGAAGGGCGGATTTCTCTGCAATCGGCGCTGAACGGCCCGTTCCAACTGGGGTTCGAGGAGTGGCATCGATCAGCTCACCTCTTGCACAGCGTCGTCGGCGTCGTCGAGGTCGTCCATGATGGCGTTGAAGTTGGCTGTCTGCTCAGCACCGAGCTCCCGGACGGTCATCTGGACTATACCCGCGGCGGTCTTCACGAGCGCCGCGACAGGCTCGTCGAGGAACTGTGGATCATGATTGTCGAGGTTCCCGTTCCAGATCAGGGGGTTGCTCGCGTCCTGCAGCCGCGCTCGCAGGGCACTCACGTACTGCAGAGCGCTGCCCTGGTGCTGGTTGAAGATGTCGCGCAGTCTGTTGTGGAAAGCGTCCTGGCCGTTGGTCAGAGTGAACTTGTACTTCGTCTTTCCGCCCTCGACGTACTGCTGCCAGAGGGCGCCGGAATGGCCGTTGGGTGACACGCCCTGGATGGCCCAGATGACGTGCTCGGTCTTGGACCGCAGGGCGTGGTGCAGCGCCACCCAGCGGGCCGCTTCGAGCTTGTCGCCCCGCGAGAGGTGGCCCATCGCGCGCACGAGAACAACCGGGATGTAGTCGGTGGGAATCCACTCGTGTTTGCCGGAGTCAGCCCGCCGGAAGAGGTCCATCAGGTATTCCTTGGACGGCTTGTGTTTCGCCCACAGGTCAAGAACCCTGGTGTTCCACTCCGAGCTCTCGGTGGCGACGAAACGCAGGAAGCCGATGATGCCGCCCTTGGCGTTGACGGTGGCTTCGAGGTCCTTGTTCGTCCCGGAGCCGGAGCCGGGCAGCGGCGCGAACTTGCCGTAGAGGCCCGACGCCACTCCGTACTGCATGGTGTTGACCTGGTTCGTGGCATCCACCGAACGGCCGGCGCGCGGCTTCTTGAGTTCTCGCAGCGCGGCCTCGCCGAGGGCCTTCAACATCTTCTCGCGCAGTGGCCCGCCGTCCTTGAAGGCGTGGTTGTAGAAGCTGCCGGTGTCGGCAGCGGTGCCCGGATTGTCTCCCTTGCCGCTTCTCCGGCGGGGCTTCTCCTTGAAGTAGCCGAGCAGCTGCTTCAGGACTGCCTGGTTGGTCAGAAGCCCCGCAGCCTCAGCGGGGAGGCCTGCGAGTTGGACCGGAGGGTCGTCCCACACCGGCTCCTCGTCGACCTCGGTGACCCTCAGCGTCTTGTTCCACGCCTGCTGCGCCTCCTTGGAGAAGGTCGCAGCGTGCGCCGGCAGCGCTTGGCGAATCATCTCGAGGTAGCGGGCGTCCGACGGGTCCTGCGTCTCCTGCGAGTTCTCCTCGCTGTCGCGGGCCCCGACGCCGAGCTCGACCTCGTCGGTCGGGTTCACCGTTCCACGCGCCGACCAGCTGCCGCCCCGGACGACCGGTTCCAGGGAGGCCATGCCGTAGCGGACCCGGATCGCCGCGAAGGCCGCGCGCAGGGCGGCCCGGCTGAGCCGGCCGTTGCTGTTCAGGCGCTGGGCAGCGGACCGTGCGGCGGTGAGGCCCTTGGCGAGGCGCAGCCGCTTGCCCTCGGGACTGTCGTCGCCCCCACGGATCTTGCTCTTGAGTTTGTTCCAGATCTTCTTGCCGACGACGACGATCTTTCCGACGATCCAGTCGACGGCCTTCATGACCGGCTTGGACAGCGCGGTGAAGAATTTCTTGACCTTGTCGGCGATGCCACCGATCCCGAGAATCGCGGCCAGGGCTCCGATGAGTACGGGGATCGACTTCGCGAGGGCCGCCTCGATCAACCCCGGTACCCCGCCCGCTCCTCCGCCGGCGATGGCGATCACCGCATCGAGTACAGCGTTGACGAACTCGATGATCTGGGCGCCGCGTTCGACGATGAACGTGACGATGTCGATGATCATCTTGCAGGCCTTGATGAACGCGCTGGCCGGGTTCAACAGGCTGATGATCCAGGTTATCCCCGCGACCAGGACGGTCGGGATCAGGTATTGCGAGATCTTGCCGAGCAGGTTCTCCTTCAGATCTCCGACCTGCTCCTTGACCTCCTCCGTCACCCCGGCGACACCCTCGGCCTGCAGCTTTGAGACCAGCGGTACGCCCGATTCGACAGCGGACATCGCCTGCTCGGGGATGCCCTTCCGGACGATCCGAGCGCGGATCGCCGCCCAGGTGAGGCCCATCAGCGAAGCGATCATGCCGAGGATGCCCCGCAGGTCGAACTTCGCGGGAATCTGCAGGCCCGCGCCCGACATCGTGCCCAGGAGCCAGCCGATCAGGCCCTTCTTCAGGTGGGTGCCGATGTTGGCCATGAAGGCTTGCAACCCGGCACCGACGGCGTGCACGAGGTTGCGGAGGAACCCGATGGGGTCCTTGATGATGTTCATGACCGCGGCGGCGGCTCTCGCCAGGACACCGAGCAGCATGTTCTTCAGTTCGATGATGGTCTGGATGACACCGACGACGGCGTCCTTGGCCTTGGCGATGAGGCCCTTGTTCTCCTCCTGGAGTTTCTTGATCTCGTCGTCGACCGCGTTCAGGGCCTGGGTGTACTTCTGGGCGAGGTCCTGGACGAGTTGATCCGATTTCGCGTTGACGTCGGTTTCCAGTCCGTCGAACTTCTCCGTGAAGTCCTTGGCGGCGTCCTGGCCGAACTTCTTCAAGTCGGCGGGCAGACGGTCCACTTCGGCCTTGAGTTCGGCACGGCCCTTGGCGATGCGGTCCTTCGCTCTGCCGAGTTCGCTGCCGATGACGTCGGCGATGGAGCTGATGACTTGCTGCATCTGCGCGACGTAGAGCTTGCGCGACTCCTGGAAGAGCTGGTTGGCCTCCTCCGGCATGCCCGCGAACTTGTCCTTGACCCACCTGAGTTTGCCGGTGAAGCCGGAGTAGCGCTTGTCCTTGTAGGCGTCCATCCGGCGTTTGTGGTCTGCCGTGAACGCCTCCCGCGCGGCCTTCTCGCCTGCGGTGAACTTCTCGTCGACGAGCTTGTCCAGGCCCGACAGGGTCCTCTCCACGTCGGTCTTGGTGGCGTCGAAGACCTTCTGCAGACGGGCGGTGACCTCCGCCCGCTTGCGTTCGTCGGCCGACTTGCCGGCGCTCTTGCCCGCGTCGACCTGCTTGCCGACGCCGGCGCGGGTGGCGGCCAGCCCGGCCATGGCCTGCGTACCGGCCGCCGCGGCGCCCTGTTTGGCGTTGGCGAGTTGCTTGGCCTCGGCGCCGCGTGCCGTGCCGGGGGCGGTGGCGGAGTGCTGCTCGCCCTCCTTCTTCGCCGCCAAGGCATCCGTGAACTGAGGCTCGTTGCTCTTGGCGAGCTGGTCCTCGGTGACCTCGGCGTCGGCCATCTGCTGGTTGACCTGCTGCGGGCCGCCGGAGAAGTCGGTGACCGCGTCCGGTTGTCTGGCCGGAACCGCGCCCGCCGGGTTCGGGGCACCGGGGGTGGGCGGGGGAGCGTCGGGAGTGAGGGGAGTGACCGGCTTGTCCTGGGCCTTGGACAGGTCCGGTCCCGCCTTCGTGGCGGAGTCGATCTCCTTGGCGGCGGTTTCCCTGCCCTGGGCGACTTGTCCCTTGACCTGGCCCTTGACGGCTTCCGCCTTGCCGGACCCGGAGAACTTGTCGGCCTCGTCGAGGTTCTTCGGAGCCTGCGCGGCGATGGCCTGGTTGACGGCGGCGATGAAGGCGGCCTTGTCGAACACGCCGGGCTTGGCGGCGTTCATCTTCTCGGCCTGCGCGGCCTTGCCCTGGGCCTGCTTGTCGTCCGGCGGGGCCACGGCGGCATCCTGCGCGGCCTTCGACTCCGCAGCGGCGGGGGCGTGTTGGGAGGCCGCGGTCTTCTTCGCCCGGACCTCGGACCTCAGGCCCTGGAACGCGGGCGACGCGGACGGCGGCGGCTTGACCGGCGGAGCCGGGGCGCCCGTGGAACCCGTGGAAGGGGGAGCCGCCGTCTGGCGCTGCGCCACCAGCCGGGCCACCGCGGCGTTCCCCGCGCGTGCCTGTAGCAGACGCAACTGCTGCGGCGCGAGGCCCGCCGGAGGGGCGCTCTCCGGCCCGGGTGCCGTGGACTCCTCCACCGTGGGCCGGGCCGGGGCCGGGGCCTGGGCAGGGGCCGCCGGACGTGCCGGCGCCGCGCTGGTCCTCGCGCTGGTCTTTTTGTCCGGCGCCGCCTTCATGGCCGCAAGTGTTCGGGTTCGTGGCCACTCGTACACGAGAACGGTGGGTACGGCCAGGGGAAGGGCGGCGTGCCTGATCGGGCAGCGGGCTGTGCACCGCGAGGCGGACGACGGCACGTTCCGGGTGATCGCGGCCGGAGTCAGAATCTGCTTCGGCCGCTGGTCATAGGAGGAGTGGGTATGCCGTCGTATCTGTCCCCGGGCGTCTACGTCGAAGAAGTGGAGGCCGGGGCACGACCGATCGAGGGAGTGGGCACCTCGGTCGCCGCGTTTCTCGGCTTCGCCCCGCAAGGGCCTTTGAACGAGCCGACACTTGTCACCAACTGGAGCCAGTACGTAGGTGTCTTCGGCGACTTCGTCGAGGGTTCCTACCTGGCGTCCGCCGTGTACGGGTACTTCGCCAACGGGGGCGGGAACTGTTACGTCGTCCGGATCGGAGACGGCGGGAACGGCGTCCAGGGGGAACCGCAGAGCGGGTCCGCCGTTGGGACGGCGGGCGCTGAGTCCGCAGCCGAGGCGCTGCTCGGCGGATTCCGGGTCCGGGCCCTGCCGAGCGTCACCGGTGAGATCACGGTCGAGGTCGGCGCGGCGGACGGCGAGGCGCCGCCGAGTGAGGCGTTCAAGCTGGTGGTCAAGGTGGACGGGGAGGAGAAGGAGACCTACCCCTCGGTGTCCACCCGCCGCGGCAAGGACAACGTCGTCACCAAGGTCAAGGAGAAGTCGCAGATCATCGCTCTGGAGGAGGTCAGCCGGGCCGCCGCGTCGACGAAGCCCGACACCGGTACGGTCGTCCTCGCGGCCAAGTCCGGCACGGCCCCCGCACCTGCCGGGTCCGGCACGGTCGCGCTGTCGGCCGACCACTACATCGGTGACGCGGACGAGCGGACGGGCTTCGGCGGTCTTGAGGCCATCGACGAGATCACGATGGTGGCCGTGCCCGACCTGATGAGCGCCCACCAGCACGGCATCATCGATGACGAGACCGTCATCTCGGTGCAGCAGGCCCTGATCTCCCACTGCGAGTTGATGGGCGACCGGGTCGCCATCCTGGACGCTCCCCCCGGGCTGTCGCCGCAGCAGATCAAGAACTGGCGGATGGACGTGGCCGGCTTCGACTCGAAGTTCGCGACGCTCTACTACCCGTGGATCAAGGCGTTCGATCCGTCGGTCGGCCGTAACACCTTCGTCCCGCCGAGCGGGCACATAGCCGGGGTATGGGCGCGTAACGACGAGTCGCGCGGTGTGCACAAGGCGCCCGCGAACGAGGTCCTGCGCGGCGCGGTCGGCCTCCAGACGCAGATCACCAAGGGCGAGCACGACCTGCTGAACCCGATCGGCGTCAACTGCGTCCGCTCCTTCCCGGGCCGCGGGATCCGGGTGTGGGGCGCCCGCACCCTCTCCTCCGACGCCGCCTGGCGCTATCTGAACGTACGTCGGCTCTTCAACTACCTCGAGGAGTCGATCCTGACGGGCACGCAGTGGGTCGTCTTCGAACCGAACGACGACGCCCTGTGGGCGCGTATCCGGCGCACCATCTCGGCGTTCCTGGTCAACGAGTGGCGAAAGGGCGCGTTGTTCGGGCTGACCCCGGACGAGGCCTTCTACGTCAAGTGCGACCGGGAGACCAACCCCGCCGAGAGCATCGATGCCGGCCATGTCGTCTGCGAGGTCGGGGTCGCTCCGGTCAAGCCCGCGGAGTTCGTGGTGTTCCGGCTGGCACAGCTGTCGGGCGGAACGGGATCGGTCGACGAGTAGCAGAACGGCAGGCGGGTCACGGTCCGACGGAAGTGGGCCGCCCGCGGATCGGTCCCGGGGCGGTGGAAGACCGCCGCTCCACACACGAGATGAGCCATGGAGGCTGGGATGGCACTCCCCGAACTTGACAGCTCTGTCGGCCACTCCTTCGGGCTGGAGTTCGACGGCGTGGTGATCAAGCAGATCACCGAGGTCAGCGGCTTGAAGATGGAACAGGACGTCATCGAGCTCAAGCAGAACACCGCCGACGGAAAGTACGCCGTCAAGAAGTTGCCGGGCCGCCCCAAGGCCGGCGAGGTCACCGTCACCCGCGGTCTGACCGAGGACAACAGCTTCGAGTCGTGGATCAAGTCGTCCCGGTTCGGGAAGATGAGCGACGCCCGTAAGAACGGCGCGATCATCGTCTACGACTACGAGGGCAGCGCGATCAAGCGCTACCAGCTGATCAACGCCTGGCCGAAGTCGCTGGAGATCGGCACCCTCAAGGCAGGCGACACCTCCGTCCTCACCGAGAAGCTCTCGATCACGTACGAGAGCATGGAAGTTGAGTGATGCGCAGGACGATGCCCACCCAGGCCCGGCAGGCGGCACAGCCGCTCCCGGGCGCACCGGGGCAGGACCAGGCCGGGGGGCCGGGCGAGAGCGCGAGCGGTGCGGGGCGTGACACGCTCCGCACCGAGTTCGCCTTCGAACTGCCCCGGGGGTACGTGGACGAATCCGGCACCGTGCACCGGCACGGTGTGATGCGGCTGGCCACCGCCCGGGACGAGCTCATCCCGCTGCGGGACGACCGAGTCCGGGAGAACTCGGCGTACCTGTCGGTGGTCCTGATCGCCCGGGTGATCACCCGGCTCGGCACCATCGAGGATGTCCACGCGGGCATCGTGGAAGACCTGTTCGCCTCGGACCTCGCCTTCCTCCAGGACTTCTACCGGCGGATCAACGCGGAGGGCCACACCCGCGCCGCGGTCACCTGCCCTTCCTGCCAGGAACACTTCGCCGTGGACCTCGCCGGGGGCCGCCTGGGGGAATCGTGACGTACGCGGTCGAACGCCTCTACGAGGAGATCGCGTACCTGGCCTATCACTTCCACTGGCCGCTGGATGAGCTGCTCGATCTGGAACACCCCGAACGGCAGCGGTACGTCGAGCAGATCGCCCGTCTCAACGGGCGGTGAGAGGACACCGAGATGGGACTGCTGTCCTGGCTGACGAGGAGCGGTGAAGGCTCGCGGGGCGCCACGGAGCCCGGGACGCGAGCGCGCGCCGACGCCGGGACGACGCCACCCGGACCGGACGCGGCGGCGGCCCCACCGGTCACGGCCGGGTGGCGGTCGACGCCCCCCGTGCAACGGACGCTGAGCGCGCACATGGGGCTGGTCACCGACCCCGGCGGGTTCGGCCGGCGGTTGGGTACCTGGCAGGACCCGACGGTCACCGGACCGCTCGGCCATCTCGTCAGCGCCCAGGCGCCGTCCGGCGTCGGCCACGGGCTGGCGGAACCCACGATGCCGGTGCAGCGGACCGGCGTACGGCCGGAGGCACGCGCCGTGGCGCCGGTGGACGCCGTATCGCGGGGCGCGCAGGATCCCGCAAAGGCGTGGGCGGGCGAGCCCGGTGCGGCTGCAGCTGTCGCTTCCGGGGCCGGGGACCTGCAGGGTGATCCGCACGGCACGGGTGGCCCGGTCGTCTTCCGGTCGGTGTCCCCGGCCAGGGGCTCGTCGGTACCCGAGGGCGTACGGGCGGTCGTGCCGACGCCGCCGCTTCCCCTGGCGCCACTCCAGCGGACGACCGTTGCGTCGACCGGCCTGGAGGCGGATACGGCACCGCCCGCTCCGGTGACGGTCATGCGCGTGCAGTCTGTCCCGCCAGCCCCCGCGGGCCCCGCACCCGCCCGCCCCTTGATCGTCGCGGAGCCACCGGACGTACCGGCGCGGAAGCTCGCGGCGGTCCCACCGTCCGTGCCGGACGCGGGCCCCGGTCCCTTGGCTCCGGGCACCCCGGCCGAGCCCGTCGCCGGCCTGCTCGCCACGCCCGGCACGCGTGCGGGACAGGGCGAGGAGGGCGGCGTCCTCCAGCGGACCGAAGCGTCGGTCCCCGACCGGCCGACAGCGGTACGGGACACGGCCTCGCTCCCGCTCGCCGCACCACGCACCGGCACGGCCGCCGGCCAGGGGTCGGAGGCCGCCCCCACCGCTCCACTCATAGGCGGCGTGGACGGCGCCGGGGCTGCTGTGCGGCCCGGTGTGCAGCGTGACGTCACGGCTCCGCCGCGTCCGCGTAATCGGGGTCTCGGCGAGCCGCTCTCCGCGCTGCCGCCCACGGCCCTGCCGCTTCCGGGTTCGGCGGCGCCGCCGGCCGAGTCCGCCGTGTCCCCTTCCGTCCCCTCCGGCGCGCACGTCTCCCGCACGGTGGAGGAGCCGGAGACACCGGCGGCCCCGGAGGACGTGCGCGTCCCGCACGCTCCGAAGGTGCCGGCGGAGCCGGACGTCGTGGCAGGCCCGGCTGAGCCCGGAGTGGCGTCGCCCGACGGCGAGAGCACCGCGCCGCTGCTCGGCGACACGCCACCGTTGACCACGGACCCGGTGGACCTCGGCACAGGGCTCTCGCCCGGGACTACGACCGGCGCCGGCGCCGAAGCCCTGGACGTCGGTCCGGTGCCGGGCTCGGGCCCCGGCTGGGCTACCGGTTCGGGCTCGGGCTCGGGCACCGATTCGGGCTCGGGCACCGGCCCAGGCCCGGGAACTGATGCCGTTTCCGGACCCGCCGCCGGTTCCGGTGGCGCCGCGCCGCCCGGGCCGGTCGCGGTGCAGCGACTCGACGTTCCCGGCGGCTCGCCCCCCGCACCGCCGTCGACCGGTGCGACGCCCCTGCTCGCGGAGGCCGACCGGGCACCGCTGCTCGGGGACGCCGGACCGCTCGCGGTGAGTGACACGGCGGTGCTCGAGGCGCCTGGCCCGGGAGAGATGGTGACGGCCGCGACGCCCATGCCGGTGCGGCGGCTGGATGCCGTGGACGATGCAATGCTTCCCGGTACGGTTCCCGAGGCGGAGGCCGGTGCCGGGTCGGCGGCCCGGGGCGCCGGCCCCGTGTTCCCCCTGGTGGCGCAGCGGTCGCTGCCGCTCTATACGGTTCCGGCACCGTCCGCCGAGGCGCCGCCCGCCTCCGAGCCACCGGCCGCGGTCCCGGTCCGATGGGAGCCCGTCGGGGGCGGAGCGTCCCTCTCGGGGTCCGGCGGTTCCGGAGGTCGTGCCTGGTCCGCCGACTCCGCAGCCGACGCCTTCGCCGGGCCCGGCGACCACGGCGGCCCCGGCGGTGGGCACCCCGCGACCGGCGGCGGCAGCGCATCCCCCGGCGCCGCCCCCCGCCACGCGGGTGGTGTCGTACAGCGCGCCGCGGGCGCCGACGTGTCGGCCCTCGCCCATGGCGCCCCACCTGCCTGGTCCTACGGCAACGCCGGCCTCCCCGGTACCTCCGGCCTCCCCGGTACCTCCGGCCTTCCCGGTACATCCGGCGTCTCCGGCGGTCCCGGCCTCCCCGGCGATCCCGGCCTCCCCGGCGTCTCCGGCCTTCCGAGTGGCCCCGGTCGCCCCAGCCTCTCCGGCCTCTCCAGCCCTCCGAGCGGCCCCGGCAGCCGCAGTCTCCCCGGCATCTCCGGGCTCCCCAGTGTCTCCGGCCTCCCCAGCATCTCCAGGCTTCCAGATGGTCCTGGCGGCCCTGGCGGCCCCCGAGGGCCCGGCCGCCCCGAGCTCCTCATGCCCCCAGAATTCCCCGGCACCTCAGGCGCCGGTGCCCTCTTCCCCGGTGGTGCCCTCCCGCCGTCCACCCGGCCGCTTCAAGCCCCACGGGCCCTCGGCCCCGCCGTCCCGCTGCAGCGCCTCGAACCGGTGCCCGGCGTCGCTCCGCCGCCCGTACGCCACTCCGCCCCGCCGATGCCCCCGTCCCCACCCCTGCGCGGACAGGAACCGTCGGTGCTGCCCGGTGTCAGCGCGGGGGCCGCGGCGGTCGCCGCCGGGGTGGCCCAGTGGATGCCGGACGGCTCCGTGGAGTTCACCGCGCCCGTCGTGCAACGCGCTGAGGACGGCGTACCGGTCAGCGAGCCGCCGCCCGCCGACCCGTCGCCGCAGCCCGAGCCGGCCGAACCGCCGACGCCGTCCGCCGACGCCCCCGGCCACACCGACGGCTCCTCGACCTCGGCCGCCACCCCTGGGAAGTCAAGCGTCCCCAAGGTCACGGACGAACTCGTCCGAGCCCTGGTCGCCCCCCTCAGCAGGCTGCTCAGAGCGGAGTTGCGCATCGAACGTGAACGCGCCGGTTCCTTGATCCACACCCGGCATTGACAGAGCACCCGGTACCGACAGAAAGGCAGGGCATCGGATGTCCATGACCCAGGACCCGGCGGTCTCGGTCTGCTTCGTCGTCACGATCGACGGGATCGAGCTGGGGTCGTTCAACACCTGTGAGGGGCTGGGCTGCGAGGTGGTGCTCGAACCCCGCGAGGAGGGTGGGAACAACGGTCACGTCTGGCAGTTGCCGACGCGCCTGAAGTACCCCAACGTCAAGCTCTCCCGGCCGCTGACGAAGGACACCCAGAAGGTGGCCAAGTGGTTCGCCAGCATGACCACCGGGTTCGCCCGCAAGACCGCGCACATCGAGGCGCGTACCGGCGACGGCGTGATGGTCGCCCGCTGGGGCCTGCTGGAGGTGGTGCCGGTGCGCTGGACCGGGCCGACGTTCAATCCCGAGTCGCCCAAGGTCGCCACGGAGACCATCGAGATCGCGCACCACGGCTACATGATGGAGCCCGGAGCATGAGCGGCCCCGTGGCGTTCAGCGCGGCAGGCGGCGGCGCGAAGTCGGCGTCGGCCGCGGGCGGTGACGCGCGCCCCAAGCTGGAGCACGCCTACCTCGAACTGCGCACCCCGCCCTCGGGCGGCAGCCTCACCCCCGGCGGACCCTGCGGCCGGATCGACTTCCAGTTCAATCCCAAGGAGCTCAGCCTGGGCAAGTCGGCGTCCTGGAAACGCACCCCCGCCAAGGGCGCCAGGAGCGCGGGCCCGCCGGAGTACCAGGGGCCGCAGCCCAGCAAGCTCACCGTCGAGATGTTCTTCGACGCGAGCGACACCCAGGACACCAGTGTGGTCAAGGCGGTGGAGAGCCTGTTCGCCTGCTGCGTACCGACCAACGAGACCCGGCAGGCGCAGCGGTCGTCGCCGCCCTGGGTGGTCTTCCACTGGGGCGGCATCACCGGCTTCCCCGGCTATGTCAGCCAGGTCCAGGTCAAGTACACGCTGTTCACCACCTCTGGGGTGCCGATCCGCGCGGTGTGCCAGGTGACGATGGAGGAGATCAGCGGAGAGACAGCCGGCCAGAACCCGACCTCGGGGGCGCTCACCGCACGCCGCGTCCATCGGCTCCGCGCCGGCGACACGCTGCAGGGCCTCGCCTGGGCCGAGTACGGCGACGCGGCGGCCTGGCGGGCCATCGCCGAGGCCAACGGTATCGACGATCCGATGCGGCTGACCGAGGGACGGGAGCTGCTGCTCCCCTCGGCCGACGAACTGGACACGGTGCCGGGCGGGGCGGCGGAGCCCGTCGCTTACGGGTCCGGAGCGACCGGCGGCCGGAGGGACGTCTGATGGCCAAGGACACCGTCGCCAAGATCCTCGTGGTGGAGATCGGCGGTACCAAACTCCCCGCCGACCTCGCCAACACCCTGGTGGACGGCTACGTCGACGACAGCCGAACCCTGCCCGACACGTTCGTCCTGCGGTTCCGCGACCCCAGCCGGGTGCTGCTCGACAAGGCCGGTATCAAGATCGGCTCGGAGGCGCGGCTGCTGGCCTCGTCCGGCGCGGGCGGCTCGCCGAAACCGCTGCTCAAGGGTGAGGTGACCGCGCTGGAGCTGGACTTCGACGAGACCGGGACGTTCACCGTGGTCCGCGGTATGGACAAGGCGCACCGGCTCTTCCGGGGCCGTCGGGTCGCCGCCTACCAGAACATGACCGTCGCGGACATCTGCCGCCGCGTCGCCAAGCAGGCGGGGCTCGGGACGGGGACGATCGACGTCTCCGGACCGGTCCTCGAACACGTGGCCCAGGCGAACGTCTCCGACTGGGAGTTCGTCCGCGACCTGGCCGAGGACGCCGGAGCGCAGGTGTACGTGATCGACGGCGCCCTGCATGTCACCAAGCCCACCGCGGCGTCCGGTGCGCCCGGCTCCTCGGCCCGCGCCGACCGTGACCCGCTCGTGCTGGAACTCGGGAAGAACCTGGTGCGCTGCCGCGCCGGGGTGACCGCCGCCGAGCAGGTCTCCCAGGTCCAGGTGCGCGGCTGGGACACCAAGACCAAACGGGCCCTGGTGGGCACGGCGGAGGCGGGCAGGGCGGACACCGTCCAGCTGGGCATCAGCCCGGCGGACGCGGTGCGCCCCTTCGGGAAGGCCGACTACCTCGTCACCGACAACACCTACGGTGCGCAGGCCCGCGTCGAGCAGGTCGCCAAGGCGCTGGCGCAGCGGATCGCCGGGTCGTTCGCCGAGATGGAGGCGGTCATACAGGGCAATCCCGAGGTCCGGGCCGGCGGCGCGGTCGCGCTGTCCGGGGTCGGCGCCCCGTTCGAGGGCCGGTACACCGTCACCGCCTCCCGGCACGTCTTCGACGCGGAGCGCGGCTACGAGACCTGGGTGACCGTCTCGGGCCAGCAGGAACGCTCCCTGTCGGCGCTGGCCGGCGGCGCGGGCCGGGCGGGCCGGCTTCCCGGGGCGGACGGCGTCGTGATCGGTCTCGTCTCCGACACCAAGGACCCGGACAAGCTCAGCCGGGTCAAGGTGAAGTTCCCGTGGCTGTCCGACGAGTACGTCAGCGACTGGGCCCGTACCGCGCAGACCTCCGGAGGAGGCGGCAAGGACGGCAAGGGAACCTCCGCGTTCGCCCCCGAGGTGGGTGACGAGGTGCTGGTCGGGTTCGAGCAGGGCCGGTTCGACCACCCGTACGTACTCGGCTGCCTTTTCAACGGGCAGGACAAACCGTCCACGGCGAGCGGCGAGCTGATCGACGGGACCAGCGGCGCCGTCAACCGGCGGTCGTTCTCCTCCCGCAGCGGCAACCAGCTCGAACTGCTCGACAACGCCTCCGGCCCGCAGGGCGTACGGATGGTCACCGGCGACGGCAAGCTCACCATCGACCTCGACCGCAAGGGCACCAAGATCGTTGTGCACAGCGACGGCACGGTGGAGATCGACGCCAAGGACAAGGTCACCGTCAAGGCGGGCAACGGCGCGCTGATGGACGCGGGCAACGGCACCCTCGAACTGACCGGAAAGTCGGTGAAGGTGACCGCGCAGACCGGTGTCCAGGTGGACGGCGGCAGCGGCCAGGTCGGGCTCAAGACGAGCGGGGGAGTGGAGGTGAAGGGCAGCCAGGTCGCGGTCAACGGCACCGCGCGCACGGAGATCAAGGGCGGGGCGACCTGCACGATCAACGCGGGCCTGGTCCGCATCAACTGACGGGCCGTGACCCGACACCGCGAACAGACGACGAGAAGCGTTGAGCCGACGAAAAGGAGCCTCCGCCATGCCACCCGCCGCTCGTGTCGGCGATCCCACCGGCCACCCGGGAACAGTCGGCCCGCCTGGCGTGCCCACCGTGCTCATCGGCGGCATGCCCGCGGCCACCGTCGGCACCACCCACACCTGCGCCTTCCCGCCGCCCGCCGTGCACCCGCCGTCCGTGATCATCCCGCCGGGGTGCCCCACGGTCCTGATCAACGGCAAGCCCGCCGCCCGGATGGGGGACACCGCCGCCTGCGGGGCGCCGATCATCGTGGGTTGTCCGACCGTCCTGATCGGCGGGTGACCGGCTGATGGGACAGCAGTTCGTCGGCGCGGGCTGGGCGTTCCCGCCGCGCACCGACGCCACCGGGAGCATCGCCCTGGTGCGCGGCGAGCGGGAGATCGAGGAATCGATCCGGCTCGTGCTCGCCACCTCCCCCGGGGAGCGCCCCATGCGGCCGGAGTTCGGCTGCGCCATCCACGACTACGTCTTCGCCCCCGCCGACGCCGGCACCGCGGGCCAGGTCGCCTACGAGATCCGGCTCGCCCTGGACCGCTGGGAGCCGCGGATCGAGGTCGTGGGTATCGACGTCCGGTTCGACGCGGTGGAGGACGGGGTGCTGTACATCGACATCAGCTACACCGTGCGTGGCACGAACGACCCCCGCAACCTCGTGTTTCCGTTCTATGTGATCCCCGAACACGAGGAAGGAACGGGTCCGTGACGCTGCCCAGCCCCAATCTCGACGACCGCAGGTTCCAGGGACTCGTCGACGACGCCAAGAGATTCGTCCAGCAGCGTTGCCCCGAGTGGACCGACCACAACGTCTCCGACCCCGGCGTGACCCTGATCGAGGCGTTCGCCACGATGGTCGACCAACTCCTCTACCGCCTCAACCGCGTCCCCGAGAAGAACTACCTGGCCTTCCTCGATCTGATCGGCGTCCGACTGCACCCGCCCACCGCCGCCCGCACGGACGTCACGTTCTGGCTGTCCGCGCCGCAACCCGAGACCGTCCGGGTCAGGGCCGGCGCCGAGGTCGCCAGCGTGCGCACCGAGACCGAGGAGGCGGTGGTGTTCACCACTGTCCGCGACCTGCCGATCGTGCCGTGCGGGCTGGCTCGGCTCGCGACCTGCCCAGCCGGAGGCGGAGCCACCGACCGTACGCAGGAACTCGCCCTCGGCCGCGACGTGCCCTGCTTCGACACGGAGCCCGCCCCTGGCGATGCCCTGTACGTCGGCCTGACCAACCCCGTCCCCGCCGGGGTCGTCGTGCTGCGTCTGGACTGCCGGGTCGACGGCGTCGGCGTCGACCCGCGGCGCCCGCCGCTGCGCTGGGAGGCGTGGGACGGCACGGTGTGGGCGCGCTGCGACGTCGAGGAGGACACGACGGGCGGCTTCAACCGCCCCGGCCAGGTGGTTCTGCACCTGCCGGGCGGCCACGCGGAATCCACCATCGCGCGCCAAAACGCGGGGTGGGTGCGCTGCCGGCTGGTCTCCGCCGAGCCGGACCAGCCCACCTATCTGCAGTCGCCGACCATCCGTGAGGCCGAGGCCTTCACCATCGGCGCGACGGTCGAGGCCGTGCACGCCGAAACGGTGACGGACGAGGTCCTGGGCCTGTCCGAGGGCCTGCCCGGCCAGTCCTTCCACGTCGCCCGGCCGCCCGTCGTCCCCGGCGACGAGCCGTTCGTCGTAGAGGTGGCGGACGGCTCGGACTGGTCGCAGTGGCACCGCGTCGACGACTTCGCCCACTCGGGCCCCGAGGACCGGCACCTGACGCTGGATCCGAACTCCGGCCGGATCGATTTCGGCCCGGCCGTTCGCGAGCCGGACGGGACGATCCGCTACTACGGCGCCGTGCCGGCCAAGGGCACCCCGGTGCGGATCCGCGCCTACCGGACCGGAGGCGGCAGCCACGGCAACGTCGCCAAGGGGACGCTGCGGGTGCTGCGCACCTCGCTGCCGTTCGTCGCGCGGGCCGAGAACCCGCGGGCCGCCGTCGGCGGGGTCGACGGGGAAACCGTGGAGAGCGCCAAGGTCCGCGGCCCCATGACGCTGAGCACCCTGTACCGGGCGGTCGTCCCGCGCGACTACGAGGTGCTGGCGCGGGAGGTCGCCCCGGACGCGGCGCGGGTCGCCTGCGTACCCGCGGGGGAGGGTGAGGAGGGCGGCGTGCGGCTGCTTCTGGTGCCGGCCGTGCGCAGCGACGAACAGGGGCGGCTGCGCTTCGACGACCTGGTGCCGCCCCGGGAGACGCTGCGGGGCCTCGCCGACTACCTGGACCAGCGCCGCCCCATCGGCACCCGGCTGGTGGTCGAGCCGCCCTACTACCAGGGTGTCACCGTCGTGGCGTCCGTCCTGGCGGCCCGCGGTGCCGCCGCCGAACCGGTCCGCACCGCGGCGCTGGCCGCCCTGTACGGGTATTTCAACCCGATCACCGGAGGCCCGAGCGGTCAGGGTTGGCCGTTCGGGCGGCCGATCCATGCCGGAGAGGTGTACGCCGTCCTCCAACGGGTGACGGGCGTCGACCTCGTCGAGGACGTCAGGCTCTTCCCGGCCGACCCGGTGACCGGACAGCGCGCCGACCCCGTCACCAGGATCGTGCTCGACCCGCACGCCCTCGTCTTTTCCTACGAGCACCAACTCCGAATGCGGGAGGCCTGAATGCGCGGAACAGTCGCGGGACTGCCCACGCCCCATCCACTCATCTACCAGCTCCCCGCCGTGTATGTGGGAGAGGACTTCATCCATCGATTCCTCGGGGCGCTGGACGACGTACTGGCGCCGGTGCTGCTGACCATCGACAACCTCCCCGCCCACCTCGACCCGAGAACCGCCCCGGAGGACTTCCTGGCGTGGATGGGCGAGTGGGTGGCCACGGACCCGACCGACGGTCAGCCGGCCGGACAGCGCCGGGCCGCAGTCCTCGGGGCGGTGAAACGGCACCGCAGACGGGGAACAAAAGGCGGACTCGCCGAAGCCGTACGACTGGAGTTCGGCACGGAGGCGGAGATCGAGGAGACGGGCGGAACGTCGTGGTCCGAGACGGCACGCAGCCCCCTGCCCGGGCCGGCCGGGACTCCGCCCCGGGTCACCGTACGGGTGCGGGTGGCCGACCCGGACGCGGCGGGTGCGGAGCGGCTGCGGCGGCTGGTGGCCGGTGAGGTGCCGGCGCACGTCGGGTACGACACGCAACTGCTGCCCCTCGCGGACGCGTCATGAGCGGCCCCGGCGGGCCGGCCTGCCCGGACTGCGGCCACCACAACGCGCCGGGCGCGGCGTTCTGCGCGTCCTGCAGCGCCTTCCTGGAGTGGGAGGAGAGCGGCGCAGGCTCCGCGAACGGCGGCCAGGGCACGGGAACGGCGACCCGCGCAGCCGTCGCGGGGGCCACCGTCTCCGGCCCCGCGGTGCCCAGTCCCGTGGCGCCGGACCCCGTGACACCGGACGCGTCCGGTTCCGGGCCGTCCGTCGAGGGAGCCGCGGCCGCCGGTCCCGCGCCGGAGCCGGCGGCCACCCGGACCGCTTCCGTCCTGCCCCGGCCGGAGACAACGGCACCGGCTCCGACACGGCCCCAGGCACAGCCGGCCGGTTCCACGCCGGAGCAGGCTGTCCCGAATCCGGCGGGCCCGTCCTTCCCCACCGCGCCGACCGGGCCGGTCCGGCCCCGGACGCCGACGGAACGCGGGGCCTCCGGCACCGTGCGGCGGCCCGGTGAACGGTCGGCGGACCCGGACGACCTGCCCGCGTCGCCGGGCACGGAGGACACCACCGCGGCCGCGCCCCGCCCCCGAACCCCGGACCCGGTCGACGAACTGGTCTGTCCGGCATGCGCGCAGGCCAACCCCCGTACCCGCACCCTGTGTCTTCGCTGCGGCGCCGTTCTCACCGCGCCCGTGGTGGAAGAGGAGCGGCTTTCGTGGTGGGCGCGAGTGTGGCGGCGGATCCGCCGCCGCCCGCCGCGTCGGCTCGCGGCCGGGCAGCGTCCTCCGGCCCGGGCATGGCGACGGCCGAGCCTCGCGATCCCGATCACGCTGGTCCTCCTGCTCGGCGGTGGCTACCTCGCCCGGCCTCACCTGGGCAACCTCATCGACAACCTCCGAAACCGGACGGCCGAACCCACCCCCGTCAACCCGAAGTTCGCGGAGGCGTCCGGCCACCTCAAGGACCATGGGCCGAACTTGGCCTTCGACGGGGCGAACAACACCTACTGGGCGTCGGCGCCGGCCGGCGCGGGTACGGGTGAGGATCTGGAGGCGCGCTTCGAACAGCCGGTCACGCTGGAGAAACTCATCATCCACACCGGGGTCTCGGTCAACAAGGACGAGTTCCTCAAACAGGCCAGGCCGTCCGTCCTCGATGTCGAGCTGGGCGGACCGGGTGGCGACGTCGAGAAGAAGCGGCTCAAGCTGGAGGACAAGCCGGGGCCGCAGACGCTGGACCTCGAAGGGAAGAACGTCAGCTCGGTGCGGTTCATCGTCCGGTCCAGTTACGCGGCCGAGGGGAAGGACCGGCACACGGCGATCCTGGAAATCGAGTTCTTCGGTCTGCGATGACGTCGGCTCGGGACACCCGGTGCCAGAGTTTCCCCCGTGGTGGCGTCCAGCCCGCGACGCCCCCCGGACCAGGGGGGTTCGGCGGCCGCGCGCCCCGATGCCCGTCGCTAGGGGGTGTCTTGTGGATCAGGCCGGCTCCGAGCGACGGCGCCTGGACACCGGCCCGAGCGGGGGCTGGTGCGTGCAGCCGCAAGGAGGAGAGGGCGTCGACGTGGTGGGGGTCCTTCCAGCGCGAGCGAGGCCGAGCGTGGGGGGTGCGTGCCGGAACCGCCACCCGGCATGATCCACAAGACACCACCTGGGGCCCGTCCGGCGGATGGGCGTGCCAGGCCCCGTGTCACCGACCTGTCCGAACAGCACACCTAGATCGGGTGGGAGAGCCCGCCGGACGGTGGGATCCCCAGGGAGGCCAGCATCGCCGAGTAGCCACGCCGGGCCCGCGCACTGTCGGCCGCGAGCCCTGCGGCGTCGCACGCCCGAATCAGGACCCGCCACGCGGCGTCGCGGTGCCCGTCGACCTCGAGGCAGCGTTCGGCCGCCTCCACCGCCTCCACGGGCCGGCTCTGGGCGAGACGTATCTCGGCCAGAGCCACGGCCGAGTTGGCCGCTTCCCGGCGCAGCCGTTCCCGGTCGGCGACCACCCATTCGGCCTGCCCGTCTGCGGGCAGCAACTCACCCGCGTAGTGGTCCAGAGCGATGCGGAACGCATCCGCCGCCTCTTCCAACCGCATCTGCGCCCGGGCTCGTCGCCCGTCGCGCACCGCACGCTCGAACGCCGCGACATCGCTCACATCACCGGGCGCCAGCACCAGCCGGTAGGAGTCACCCTGCCGCGCAATGACCCGTGAACCGCCCCTGGGACGTTCCGGTTCCAGGAAGGAACGCAGACTGGAGACCGTCACCTGGAGGTTGTGCAGCGTGGACGGCGTCGTCACTCCGTCCCAGAACGCGAGCAGCAGATGGTCACGGTGGACCGCCTGGCCGGCACGTACCGCGAGGAGCCGCAGCACCGCCTGTGCCCGGGGGCGCAGCTTCGCCCAGTCGTGCTCGCGCCCGGCCAGCGTGAACTCGAAGCCACCGAGGCAACGCACCGTCAGGCCCGGCACCGACTGTGCTCCGAGGACGCGTCCGGACGCGGTGGTGTGGTGCCCGCCGGCTTTGGTCCTGCCCGTTGCCGCTCCGCCGTCCCCGACCGGGCCGACGGGAGCCGCGAGCGCGGTGAGCCAGGAGCGCAGCCCGGCCACCGGCAGTTGCGCGGACCGGGCCGTCGACCAGGTAGCCTCCTGCAACTCCGCCCGGTTCGCCGCGTCAGGCGCCGCCAGAGCCATCGCGCCCATGGCCAGCGCACGTGCGCCCGGTACCCCCGCCGACCGGGCGAACGCTTCCGCCTGGGCGGCGCGCTGCCCCGCGTCCGGCAGGTCGTGCGCTGCCTCCACGACGGCGAGGGCGGCCCGGCCCCACGCCTCCAGCAGGCCCCAGCCCAGCGCCCGGAACCGCCGCACGACGTCCTCCAACTCGCCGATGCCGGGGCGCCCCGTCCGTACCGAGCGCAGGCACACGGCCGATGCGGCGAGTGCCGCCCCTTCGGCGTCGCCGAGCCGGGTGCACTCGTCCAGCACGACGACCGGCTGCCCGGCGTCCTCGGGGTGCGGCCCCAGGCCCAGCAGGCACCGGGCGGCCCGGCTCAGCCACAGCAGGTCCAGCCGTTCGGCGTCGTACGCGATCCGCTGGAGTTCCGGGTAGGGGACCGGCCCGGCCGGACCCCCCGCCAGCACGGCCAGCGCCACCCGGACCAGCTGCCCGGACAGCGCTACCAGGGCGTCGTCCGGTGCCTGCGCCAACGCCCGGCCTACGGTGGTGCCGGCCGTCCTGTCGCCGGTCAGGGCGGCGGCGATGCCCTGGACGAGGAGGGCGGCGGAGCTGCTGGAACCGCCCTCGGCGACGCGTCCGACGGAGCGGCCGAGCCGCGTGTCCGGTGTGCCTGCGACGGCGGCGCGCAGGGGGTCGGGCCAGTCGGCGGACCCGAGGCGGCGGCGCACCGCCGAAGGCGGCGGGTCCTGATGATCGCCTACGGTGGCGCAGGCAGCGGCCCGGCCGCGCAGCCGCGCCAGTTCGGGATCGGTCAGTGTGCTCGTGAGCCGCGCGCGCAGACACTCCCGGAGCAGCGGCTCGGCGACGTACGTCCGTCCGTCCGGGTCGGCGCGCAGGACCCCGTGCTCATGGGCCAGGGACCACAGCATCTCGGCGCTGTCGGCCCGGCCGGTCAGCGCGTGGCAGGCGTCGGCGGTGATCCGGCTCAGCAGGCAGGTCTCCGTCAGGAAACGCCTGAGACGGTCGGGGAGCGGGGCGATCACCTCCCGCTCCAGGTATTCGCGGCCGAACATCCCGTCGGCCAGGATCCGCTCCTGACCGGTGTCGGGGCGGGCCGCCACGGCTCTGGCGAACAGCCTCAGCGTCGCGGCCCTGCCGCCTGTGGCCCGGACCAGGGGCAGCGCGAATCCGGGGCGCAGCGCCGTGTCGTACAGATGCGGGAACAGGCGCTCGACCTCCCAGGAGCGGAAACGCAGCGCGTCGGCGTTCACCACCGTCGCGTTCGACGCCTCCAGCGCGGCCACCGACATCCCGGCGGCGGGGCGCGTCCCGATCAGCATCCGCGGGTGTGGCGGTGCCAGCTGGCCGAGACGGATCACCAGCGCCCGCGCGGCCGCTGAGAGCAGGTGCATGTCATCAACGACGACCAGTCGCCCGACCGCTTCGCCGTCCCTGGCATCCCGGCGCCGCGACACCTGCGGGGCCGCGCCGGGCGGCCCGCCGGAGCCCGCCAGCGCGTCTGCCGGGTACCCGAGCGTGGTCAGCAACTCCTGCTGATCGGCGCCGGACCGGGCCTGATACCACGTCACCGGGCCCGGATGCGCCTTGGCCGCCTGCGCCAACAGCGCGGTCTTGCCGAAGCCGGGCGGGGCGACCACCAAGCCCAACGAGCAGTGGGCGAACTGCTCGGTCAGACGGCCCCGGGACATGGTCTCAGAGGCCGGTATCCGGAATGCGGCCCACTGCTGAGCCGGTAAAAGACTCGACATATGCCTCATCTCCGTGGTTCCCGGATGCCCTCACAGGGGTGTCCCATTTCGACTGTTTCTTCTTTTGTGCTGTTTTTTGGCACTACAAAGCCTGGCAGATTACGGGGCGTAGGACTTGCGTTGCCGTAGGGTGTCATTTTCGTGCTTTTCCTCATCCGGCGTGCCCGGAAACGGCCGATGGCAAAGAGAGTGCTGTTTCTCGGGCCCGAGGCACGATCGACTCGACACCGCCAGGGACAGCCGCTCCCCTGGCCGTGGACTCTCAGGTCGGGGCCAGGGGAGCGGGCGCGCCATGGACAGCCTGGTTTCTGGGGCGGGGCTCAGTTGATGCGGACGATCTTCCACAGTTGGTCGTCGATGCCGGCGTCGTTCCACTGAACGACGGATGCGCCGTTGGCGGTGGACGACTGGGCCACGGCGGCCAGCAGGCCGCTGCCCGCGTTTGACGAGTTTGTGACGAGTGCGTACTGACCGGTGCCGAGGGGAGGCAGGTCGGTCTGGGCGAGGTTCCAGCGCTGGCAGGCGCAGCTGGTGCTGTCCCACTGTCCGGCGGTGGTGGAGGCACTGGGGATCTCCAGGTACTTGCCGGTCAGCCGGTTGACGAGGGTGAAGCCACCCGCGGGGTGGGGAGAGGCCGCCCATTCGTGGTCGAGGGTGCCGTTGTCGTCCCACTGCAGGATTCTGGCGCCGTTGGCGGTGGACTGGTTCTCCATCCGGGTGGGAAGCGGCGAGCCCGAAGGCGCGTCCACCGCGAATGAATCGGCGACGCGGATCGCGACCGGCCGTCCTCGCTATGGGACAGTCGGCGAGTGGCACAGCGATGCCCGGGCGTTCGGGTGTGCTCCCTGCTGCTGCCGGGGTGCTCTCAGGTGGTGCGCTGTTCCGGTGCGTCGGGGTGGGACGGCGGAGGCGCGGTCGAGCCGCGGACGACGAGTTCGACCGGTGGGTCGCTCGCCTGCGGCAGGTCGGTGTCGGGCTTCTCGATCGCGTGTACGAGAAGGCGGATTCCTTCCCGGGCCGCTGCCTCGAAGGGCTGGCGCACGGTGGTCAGGGGAGGAGAGACGTAGGCGAACGAAGGAGGTCAACTGTATGTCCACGCGGTCATGTCTACGCAGCCAACGGACGTCAAGGGCTCTGGCGGCATCGATTCGGACCGGGCGCAGCGGATGCCGGTAAGTGCAACTTTGTTCGATCGTGTTTATTCTTGGTCGCACTGGCGCTGTTTCCACGTCACACCCCTCGGGTCGACGTACACCTCGACGCCATGGAGCAGACCTCCCGGCCCAGTGACGAACTCCGCTTCCAGGCCAAGTGAGGGCCTGGTACACACCGTTGTGGAGGTCGGAAGGGGCGGTCGACTTCATGCGTCCCGACATCGGCTACCGCGACCGCTACCGGCCCGTCTCACCCTCCGCCTGCATCTAGGGCCTCTCGTTCGGATCATGCCGGGCTCGCGGGGTCCGGCACCGCGCCTCGCCGCGTTGTCGTCGGTTGGCAGGGCTCCGCCCTGCCGCCCTCCTCCGCCTTGCGATGCACGGCACCGGACCCCGCTCCCTGATCCGGCCTGATCCGACCCTAGGACACCGTGTCGGCGCGTTTTCGGTGGCGATGTCCGGCAGACCGATATAGCGTTGTGATCAGCAGTCGTGGTTCCGAAGTCTCGTTCGCCCGTGATCGCCATCGCGGGCGTTCTTGCTGTTCAGCACCTCTCCGGACCAGGGCGATCACCTCCCGGGCGCGCAGGGCGCGGGCCCGGTTTCCCTCGAAGGAGACGGTCATGGCCAAGGGCACAGTCAAGTGGTTCAACAGCGAGAAGGGCTTCGGCTTCATCGAGCAGCAGGGCGGTGGCCCCGACGTGTTCGCGCACTACTCCAACATCACCGGCCAGGGGTACCGCGAGCTGCAGGAGGGGCAGACGGTGGAGTTCGACGTCACCCAGGGCCAGAAGGGCCCGCAGGCGGAAAACATTCGCCCGGCCTGATCGCGCCCATCCGATAATGCCCGGCGTTCCCACCGCGGAACGCCGGGCATTGGCGCGTCGGTCGTTCCGCGCGCCGCCCTCATCACACCGCCGGCGCCCTGCCCCACTCGTTGTGCCGCGGTCGCCCCAGGCGGTGATCCTCGTACTCCGAGGCCTCCGGAAGCGCCCGCATCGAGTCTTTCCCTGGCGGCGAGCAGCAGGCGTTCGCGTATTTGTCCACTGAAGGCTTGCGGTGCCGCGACAGCAGCCGGAGCTGGTCCGTTGAGCCGTCGGCCCGATCGGCACCTTCCAGGACAACGTCACAGTCGGTGGCCACAACCGGAACGTCTACAAGGGCACCAACGGGTCCAACCAGGTGTTCTCGTTCCTGCGGACGTCCGACTCCAACTCCGGCACCGTGGACATCAAGCCGATCCTCAACTGGATCGCCTACACCAAGGGCTGGATGTCCGGCAACGAGATCATCGGCGACGTCCAGTTCGGCTATGAGATCACCTCGTCGGCCGGAGGACTCGACTTCAACACCAACAACCTGACCGTCAGCGGCGGCTGACCCGACACCAGGGCCGAGGTCGGTCCGCGCCCCTCCTCAGGAGCGGTCGACCTCGGCCCGCAGCGCGTTCGGGACGGCGGAGGAAGAGTGGGCATGGGCCCCGCGCGAGGGGCGGGGCCCATATGGTCAGCAGGTCGAGTTGTTCTGGGTGAGCAGACCCAGCCGCCACGGCAGACTGTTGTAGTCACCGCCCGCGTTCGGGTCCTTGCCCTGGTACAGGTACTGGAGCTTGCAGGCCGGGATCGTGAGCGTCTGGTCGTAGCCCGCGCGGATCATCTCGCCGTGACTGATGTCCCGGGTCCAACTACCGGAGGGGAACGTCACGTTGCTCGACTTGGCGAACGGGTTGCCCTCGGACGCGGCCAGGGGTGACCACGAGCCGGCGAGGCTGCTCGCGGACCAGGAGCGGAAGTATCGCCGGCCGTCCGAGCCGACGGCCTCCACGAGGAGCAGGTACTGGTTGCTGCCCTGCACCTTGTACACGTTGCTCGCTTCGAACATGGCGAACTTGGAGTCCTGGGCCGCGATGACGGTGTTGGTGAAGCCGTTCGGGAACTGGCCGACGGTCGTCTGGGAGCGGTACAGGTGTCCGTTGTCGTCGGAGGAGAACAGGTAGCAGTTGGCGTTGTCGCAGATCACCCACATGTCGACCCAGTAGCCGTTGCCGATGTTCCGCCTGATGATGTCCGGCATCGACGAGTAGAAGTTGCGCGGTGCGCTCCACCCGTTGGGGTTGCTGATGTCGGGGTTGGTGGAGTAGGAGGCGTTGCCGGTCTGGTAGACGAGGTACCACAGGCGCTGCTGTGTGTTGTAGAAGACCTGGGGAGCGGCCCGGTACCCGGCGCCGATGGCGGTGCGGTCGAGGTAGTGGTGGGTGGCCGACCCGGCCTGCGACCAGTCACTGAAGCTCAGGTACACCAGGTTGTACCCGGAGGAGCTCGCGGTGCTCGCGAACACGTGGTACTTGCCGTTGTAGTAGACGACCGACGGGTCCTTGATCCCGGCGATCCTGTGGGTCGCGTCCGGCTTGGGGGAGATCAGTGCTCCGCTCGAGCTCCAGCGAAAGGAGGAGGGGAGTGCGGCGGCGGACCGATCCGAACGGGCGTCCGTCCGCTGTACCGCTGCCCTGCCGCCCAACGCGGTGAGCGTTGCCTGATAGGCCGCCTTCTTGTTGCCGTTGCGGTCGAACAGCAACGGGTTCTCCCCGCCGCGCCAGGAGTCGCTGTCGCGGATGCCCCAGACGGTGATGCCGGTGCAGCGCCCCACGTTCATGCAGGCCCTGACCGTGTTCGCGTACGCGTTCGGCGACGCCTGCGCGATGTCCAGCTCGGTGATCTGTACGTCCACGCCGAGTGCGGCGAAGTTCGACAGCGTCGTCTGGAAGCTCGACGGCGGGCCGCCGGCGCCGAAGTGGGACTGGAAGCCGACGCAGTCGATGGGCACGCCGCGCGACTTGAAGTCGCGCACCATGCGGTACACGCCCTGGGTCTTGGCGTCGCTCCAGTTCTCGATGCTGTAGTCGTTGTAGCAGAGCTTGGCCGACGGATCGACCGTCCGGGCCGTGCGGAACGCCTGCTCGAGGAAGCCGGTGCCCAGGACGTCCCGGAAGACCGAGCTGCGCAGCTGGCCGCTGCCGCCGTCGGCGAAGGCCTCGTTGACCACGTCCCAGGAGTGGATCCGGCCCTTGTAGCGGTTCATCACCGTGGTGATGTGGTTGTTCATCACGCCGCGCAGCGTGTTCGCGTCCCTGATGCCCTTGACCCAGTCGGGCAACTGGGAGTGCCACACCAGCGTGTGGCCCCGCACGCGCTGACCGTGGGACGTCGCGCCGTTCACGATCTGGTCGGCGGCGCCGAAGGTGAACTGTCCGCGGTTGCGCTCGGTCGCGTCCCACTTCATCTCGTTCTCGGGTGTGACCGAGTTGAACTCGCGACCCAGGATGCCGGTGTACGTTCCGTCGCCGAGCCGTCCGGCGGCCACGGCGGTCCCGAAGTACCGTCCGGACTGGGCTGCTTGGGCTCCGAGAGTGGAGGCCCGGACGGCGTCGGACGTGGCGGGCGCGGCGGTCGCGGCGACGGGCGTCACCAGGGCGGCCACGGCCATCAGGGATAACACCGAGGCTCGGCGACGGCCGAGCCGCGTCAGCGGCTTCATGGTTCTCCTCTACGGTCGGTGGGGGGTTGGGTGGTGCGGTCGGTGGGATCGGATCAGGGCGTCGACAGCTCGAACCGCAAGACGCGGACCGCGCCGCCGAGTGCCTGCGTCGCGTGGTTGAAGAGGGCGAATCGGTAGCCCATGAAGAACCGCCAGTCGTTGCCCATGGAGAAGGCGGGCCCGAGGCGGGTGAAGTTGGTGCCGTCGGTGCTGTAGGAGAACGTGCCGGGGCGTGCCGCGCCGGGGCGGATGTCCGCGCTCGCGCGCAGCCAGATGCGGCCGCCGGAGACTGTGGCGCTCGCGACCTCGGTGCCGGTGCCGGTGGTGTTCCAGTTGCCGTCCATGGTCAGCCCGTTGACCATCGCGACCCGCGTCACCCCGCCGTCGCGTTTGACACCGATCCACGCGGAGGAGTCACGCAGCAGCGCGAGTCCGGCCCGGTCGCCGTCCCGCATCGCCGAGTGGTCGAGCAGGGCCGTTGCGGTGGAGGTGGGACCCTGGATGCGGTGCGTGAGGGTGTTGCGGGCCCAGTACAGGTCGTTGGTGACGGTCGCGGTCCGCAGGGTCAGTCCGTTGTTGACGGACCACTTGGTGTTGTCCGGGTTGTGGTTCCACTCCCACCGCGGTTTGAGGGCCGTGCCGTCGAACGTGTCGACGCCGGTCATGGGGGTGACCTGGCGGGGTGGAGTGGGCATGGCCGGGCTGGGATACGAGGCGCCCCACGCGCCGTTGACCAGTTGCACGACGGGCCAGCCGTCCGAGGTCCAGGTCACCGGGGCCAGGGCAGGCATCCGGCCGCCGGGATAAGCGTCCACGAAGGCCATGTAGTACCAGGCGCCGCTCTGCGTCTGCACCAGCCCGCCCTGGTGCGGGACGCCACCGCCGGGGATCGGCCCGCGCAGGTTGAGGAGGACCTGCCGCATCGTGTACGGACCGAAGGGGCCGTTCGACGACTTCAGGATGTACTGCCCGTTCGCGGGGCGGGTCAGGAAGATGTAGTACTGCCCGTTGATCTTGTAGAAGCGGGAGCCCTCGAGGGTGCCGACACTCGACGGTGTGGTGAACACCTGCTGCGTGCGGACCTGGTTGCGGCCGTCGGGCGAGAGCTGGGCCACGTTGATGGTGGTGTTCCCGTACGCCACGTACAGGGTGTCGTCACTGTCGACGAGCAGCCCCGCGTCGTAGTAGGGAGTGCTGATCGTCGTCAGCCTGTTCCACGGTCCCTCTACGGCGGTGGCGGTGTAGACGTACGTCCGGGCGAAGTCGATCTGGCCGAGCCAGTAGAACGTCCTGTTGCTCGGGCGGTAGGCAAGTGACGAGGCCCAGATTCCCCGGACGTAGCCACGGGCGCCGTTGAGGTCGTACTTGGGGCCGAAGTCCAGGACGGGCACCGAGTGACCGGCGATCTCCCAGTTCACCAGGTCGTACGAACGCAGGACGGGTGCGCCCGGCGAGTAGTGCATCGTTGAGGCGGAGGCGTAGTAGGTGGCGCCGACGCGGATGACATCGATGTCCGCGAAGTCCTGCCAGATCACCGGGTTGGTGTACTCCGCGGCGGCCGCGAGGGCCGGTTCGGCGTCGGGAGTGGCAGCGGCGGTCCGGGACGCCCCGGCCAGAGGCAGGAAGGCACCGGTGACCAGGCCGCCGGCGGCGGTCAGCGCCCGGCGGCGATCCATATATTGGCGAGAGCATGACATATCCATGTGTCGTTCTCTCCGTGTGTGGGGGCGCTTCGGTAACGGGTTGAGCTCACGTGTTCGAGATCGCGAACGCTGACTGCTGTGGCTCGTTGAAACTGACTCGTTGAGCATCCAGGATGATAGGAGTCCCAGACATCCCGTCAATACATCTCGCAGGATTCGCTGGAATCAACGAAATCTTTCGGAGTCAGGGCTGGGGCAGGGAGCTCGGGAGTCATCGGAGCACTTCCCCGCGACCCCGCTGTCGCGGGGCGATGAGGTTTCGGCCGAACGGTTGACCGGTCGGTCGGTGTTGACATGCTCGGGAATCACTCTAATCTCCGTGAGGTCGGCGATCCGAAATCCGATCGAAATTTCGAACCGTCGACAGGGGTCGCATGCATGACAGGGTCGGCCGCAGCGCAGTGGTCATCCGCTGTCTGCCCGTCATGCGCCGTGCAAGCCGGTCCCACCGCGTTTCCGCCCGCCCCGCACCAACGAATCGGCCTGTCGACGATCGCATCGTTTCGCCGAGCCCTCGCGGGCGCCGTCGGTGACCAGCCCACGGCGCCCTCCCCTGAAAGGAGCCCACGGTGCCCACGCAACCAGGCAGACGACTGCTCCGTCTTCTCTCGGCCGCCGCGCTGGCGGTCGCCGCGTCCTTCACGGCTTCCGCCCACTCGACCGCCTCGGCCGCGCCCGGCAGCCCGGCACTCACCCCACCTCTGGGCTGGAACAGCTGGAACAGCTTCGGATGCGGGGTCACCGAGACGCAGGTTCGCCAGGCCGCCGACGCGATGGCGTCCTCGGGCATGCGGGAGGCCGGCTACCGGTACGTGGTGGTCGACGACTGCTGGTTCGACCCGCAGCGTGACGCGGCGGGCAACCTGCGGTCCAATCCGACCAAATTTCCAAGCGGGATGAAGGCGCTCGGGGACTACATCCACAGCAAGGGCCTGAAGTTCGGCATCTACCAGGTGCCGGGTGAGCGCACCTGCGCGCAGACCAGCGGCGGCTATCCCGGGTCGACGGGCAGCAGGGGGCACGAGACCCAGGACGCCGCCACGTTCGCCTCATGGGGCGTCGACTACCTCAAGTACGACTGGTGCTCCTCCAGCGGCACCCGTGACGAGCAGGTCGCGCGGTTCAAGCTCATGCGCGACGCCCTGCGTGCCACCGGGCGGCCGATCGTCTACAGCATCAACCCCAACAGCTTCCACGCCATCACCGGCGCCACCTACAACTGGGGCGAGGTCGCCGACCTGTGGCGGACGACCGAGGACCTGCTCGACATCTGGCAGAACGGCAACACCAACAGCTATCCGATGGGCGTCGGCAACGTCCTGGACGTCACCGCGCCGCTGGCGGCGCAGTCGGGCCCGGGACACTGGAACGACCCCGACATGCTGGTCGTCGGCCGTCCCGGCCTGTCACTGACCGAATCCCGTTCGCACTTCGCCCTGTGGGCGCTGATGGGTGCCCCGCTCATGGCCGGCAACGACATCCGCACCATGTCCGCCGATGTGAGCGCGATCCTGCGCAACCCGCGTCTGCTGGCGGTGAACCAGGACCCGCTGGGCGCGGGCGGGCGCAGGGTGCGCGACGACGGCGGCACCGAGGTGTTCGCCAAGCCCCTGTCCGACGGTTCGGTCGCGGTGGGCCTGTTCAACCGGGGAGGCGGCACGGCGACGGTCACCACCACGGCGGCGCAAGTCGGCCTGGCCGACGGGTCGTTCACGCTCACGGACCTGTGGACCGGCGGCACGTCCAGCACGTCCGGGCAGATCTCGGCGAGCGTCCCCGCACACGGCGTGGCCGTGTTCCGGGTGAGCGGTGGCAGCCCGCTGGCCGCCACCACCTCGCGGCTGCGCGGCAACGCCTCCGGCCGCTGCCTGGACGTGGACAACGCCTCCACCGCGGCTGGAGCCACGGCACTGATCTGGGACTGCCACACGGCCGCCAACCAGCTGTGGACCACGTGGGCCGGCGGCGAGATCCGGGTCTTCGGCGACAAATGCCTGGACGCCTACAACCAGGGAACCGCCAACGGAACCCGGGTCATCACCTGGCCCTGCAACGGCCAGAACAACCAGAAGTGGACCGTCGGCTCCGACGGGACGATCCGCAACGTCCACGCCGGGTTGTGCCTCGACGTCGACCGGTCCGGCACCGCCAACGGAACCCCGCTGGTCCTGTGGACCTGCAACGGCCAGGCCGGCCAGAAGTGGAACCGCGCGTGAGGGACGTCGCGCACCGGCCAACAGCTCAGCCGCCAGCCGACATCCAACGGAGGCCATGATGATCACGGCGCGACCGTTACCCGCCACCGGCACGAGGCTCACCCGGGCAGTCGCCTGGGTGGTGGGCCTCCTGCTGGCGTTCGCCGTCGTTCCCGCCGCGGTGCAGCCCACCCCGGCCCGGGCCGACAACCCCATCGTGCAGCACATCTACACCGCCGACCCGGCCCCGCTGGTCCATGACGGACGGGTCTACCTCTACACCGGGCACGACGAGGACGGCTCCACCTACTTCACCATGAAGGACTGGCGGGTGTGGTCCTCCGCCGACATGGTCAACTGGACCGACCACGGCTCCCCGCTCAGCCTGACCACCTTCAGTTGGGCGTCCGCCGACGCGTGGGCGGGACAGGCCGTGCAGCGCAACGGCCGGTTCTACTGGTACGTGCCGGTGAAGAACCGGGCGACCGGCCGGATGGCCATCGGGGTGGCGGTGGCGGACAGCCCCACCGGCCCGTTCCGGGACGCCCTCGGCCACCCCCTGGTGGAGAACGGTGAGATCGATCCGACCGTGTTCATCGACGACGACGGCCAGGCGTATCTGTACTGGGGCAACCCGAACTTGACGTACGTCAGGCTGAACGCCGACATGACCTCCTACTCGGGCAGCCCCACCAGGATTCCCCTCACCACCGCCGGGTTCGGCACACGCACCGGCGACCCCAACCGCCCCACCCTGTACGAAGAGGGACCGTGGGTCTACAAGCGGAACGGCCTGTACTACATGGTCTTCGCGGCCAAGTGCTGCTCGGAATTCATCGCCTACTCCACGGCGCCCGGCCCGACCGGGCCCTGGACCTACCGCGGGACGGTCATGCCCACACAGGGCAGCAGCTTCACCAACCACCCCGGGATCGTGGACTTCAAAGGCAATTCGTACTTCTTCTACCACAACGGCGGGCTCCCGGGCGGCGGTGGCTTCACCCGCTCGGTCGCGGTGGAGAGGTTCTCCTACAACGCCGACGGCACCATCCCGACCATCACCATGACGAACACCGGCGCACCCCAGGTCGGCACGCTCAACCCCTACGTACGCCAGGAAGCCGAGACGATCGCCTGGGGTTCCGGGATCGAGACCGAACCGGCCGGCGAAGGCGGCATGAACGTCGGCTGGATCGACAACGGCGACTACATCAAGGTCAAGGGCGTGGCCTTCGGCTCGGGCGCGTCCTCCTTCACCGCGCGCGTGGCCTCCGGCAGCGGCGGCGGCACCGTCGAACTGCGCCTGGGCTCCCCGAGCGGGGCGGTCGTGGGCCGGTGCGGTGTGCCGAACACCGGCGGCTGGCAGACCTGGACGACGGTGACCTGCCCGGTCAGCGGCGCCACGGGGACCCAGGATCTCTACCTGCGGTTCACCGGCGGCAGCGGTTACCTGCTCAACGTGAACTGGTGGCGGTTCACCCCCGGCACCACCGTGACCGCAGCGCCTGGAACACCGGACTGACCTCCAACATCACCCTCACCAACACCGGCACTACGACGATCGACGGCTGGTCCCTGGCCGTCACCCTGCCCGGCTGCCAGACAGGGTGACGGCCAGGATCGTGTCCCACAACGCCACCATCGCCCCCGGCGCGCTCGTCGACATCGGCTTCCAGGCCGCCCACACCGGCGATACCGCCACGCCCATCGACTTCACCCTCAACGGCACGCCCTGCGCCACCTGACCGACAAGAGGTTGAGCAGATCAGGTGCCAGAATGGCAGGCGGCAGCAGGCGAGGGGATGGGGTGACGCGACCGTGCCGGAAAACCGAGATCCACTGCCATGAGTCGTGGTGGACGTTGAGCACGACGTAGAGGTTCTCGGCGAGCGCCCAGTCGACCACCTGTTTGACGCGGCTCATTACGCATCGTCGACGGTGTAGGGCGCGGTGGTGGACTGGTGCGCTCTCCAGGTGACGGGGATGCGGACGCTGCGGAAGCCCTGCGCACGGATGGTTGCGAACAGCTCCCTGATGGCCTTGGGGTTGCCCCAGGACGTCTCGTCCGGAATCGCGTCCAGGGTGTTGCCCAGGTTCCAGCTGGGCTGCATCGCCGCGACGGCGTCCATGGCGCGGCCCATAACTCTGACCGTGGAGCCTGCCTGCTGTGCCGTGCCGCCGGGCGCGGCCAGCGCGGTGCTGCCGGACAGTCCCAGGATCACGAGCAGCGCCATCAGCAGGCCGGCCAGGCGCCCGGGGCCGCGGCCGCGGTGGTGCGCGGGTTGCCGTATGTCCTGCATGCGTCATGCCTTTCGGTCGGTCATGCCTTTCGGTCGGTCATGCCTTTCGGTCGTCGTGCCTTTGGGGCGGTCGTGCCTTTCGGTCGGCGTACGGGTTGGTTCCATCCGTGGTCAGGAATGGACCGGTTCAGTGGTCAGGAGAAGGCGGGTTCAGTCATCCAGGGGCTCGTAGTCGAACCAGTCGAAGTGGACGGTGCCTGCCGCGGCGTACATGCCGATGACCCGGCCCGTGAATCCGCCGGCGACCTCGGTCGACAGGTAGCGGCCGTCGAGTGCCGCGAGCTCGGTGAACGAGCCGTCGGGCTGCTCGACGCCGAGGGAGACGACGTCGGGTCCGGTGCACGGCCCGTGCGGAGACGGCGGTTCCGTGATCGTGACGGCGAGGACCACAGGCCCGGCGGGCACGGACCGTGCGGCCACGACCGTGCGCAGGGAGCCGACGCGCGCGACCACCCGCACGCGCGTGCCGGACACCTCGATCGCGTAGTGGTGCCGCTCGTCGAGCCGGACGGCGAGGCCACCGCTTCCCTCCGCGGCATCGACCAGAGTGCGCGCCCGGCACGACAGATGCTGCTGGCGCCGGCCGGTGAACACCACGTCGGGCTCGTCCAGGGAGCCGCCCCGCGCGCGGAGCGTCAGCCATCCGGGGCGCTCCTTGGTGGTGCAGTGCTCCGCGGGCCGGTCGCGTAGGGAAATCCAGGACGGTCGTAGTTCGGCGAGCTCGAAGTCGTCCCGGTGCTCCACGACGGGGCCGGGGGAGAGCGGCCAGGGGAACTCGGGCAGGTCCAGGGCGACTTCGCCGACGACCGGCCAGTCGTCCACCCAGGTCACGGGTGTCAGGAAGGTCTCCCGGCCGAGCACGTGCCAGCCGGGAGTGCCTCCGTGCGGTCGTACGCCGAGCAGCACCATCCACCAGGAGCCGTCCGGGGCCTGGACCAGGTCCGCGTGCCCGGTGTTCTGCACCGGGTGGTCGGTGCCGCGGTGGGTGAGGACCGGGTTCGCCGTGCACGGCTCGAACGGCCCGCTGGGCGTAAGGCCGCGGGCGATCGACACACCGTGGCCGCGCTCGGTGCCGCCCTCGGCGATGAGCAGGTACCAGTACTCGCCGATCCGGTGCAGGTGTGGCGCCTCCGGGGCCTTGGCGCCGGGCGCGCCGGACCAGACCTTGTGCGGTGTTCCGTACGTCTGCCCGGTGGACGGGTCGATACGGACCTGCGAGACCCCGGCGACCGTGCACCAGCAGCTGCCGTCCTCGTCCCAGGCCAGATCGGGATCGATGCCGGGCACACCCGGCGCCCGAACGGGATCCGACCACGGTCCGGCGGGGTCGGTCGCCGTGACGATCAGGTTGCCGCCGCCCTCGCTGCAGTTGGTGACGATCAGCCAGAAGCGGCCGTCGTGGTGGCGCAGCGTGGGGGCGTAGATCCCGCCGGAGGACGGCATGTCGGCCGGCAGGCGCAACTGGCTCGGCCGGTCCAGGGCGTTCCCGATCTGCGTCCAGTTCACCAGGTCGCGGCTGTGGAACAGCGGTACGCCGGGGAAGTACTCGAAGCTGGAGCAGGCGAGGTAGTAGTCGTCGCCGACGCGGCAGATGCTCGGGTCGGGGTGGAAGCCGGGGATCACGGGGTTGGCGAAGCGTCCGTCCCGCCGGTGCAGAGGGGGCACCCGATAGGTCCTCTCGTCGAGTCGTGGTGCAGGCGTGGGTGGTTCAGGGAGCCCCGGGGTCTGTGGGGGTGATGCGGAGGAGGACGGCGGACGGCGCGGTGGGCAGGGCCAGGCTCAGCTCGGCCGTGCCGGGCGTCCAGGAGGAGACGGCCCGACTGCTCGAGGGGTAGAGCAGGTCGACACGGGCGGCGGTGTCCCGCAGGTGGAGCAGGTGAAGCGTCGCCGTGGCGTCGGTTCCGGGGCGGCGCCAGGCGGTGAGGTAGGTGGTGGCGGGAGTGCGCAGGGCCAGGGCGATCCAGGGGTCGTCCCAGGCGGGAAGGCCGAGTGGCCAGGACGGCACGGTGTGCGGCAGGTCGGCGCGGATGGCCTTGTACGCCGCCACCGCCTCGTGGACCAGGGCGCGGGCCTCCGGCTCGAGTTCGGGAATGCGGCCGGAGAGGTGGATCCGGCCGAGGAGCGCGTTGACCATGGTGAAGGCCACCTCGTCGAGGGAGTCCTCCGGCTGGGGGTACGCCCAGACGGCACCCTGTTCGGGAGTGACGGCGGTGGGCGCGGACGCCGCGATGGGCGCGTAGAGGTGGAGGTTCTCGGCGCCCGCCCGGGACTGCCGCCACTGGAAGAAGAGAGCCCCCTCCGAACCGCGCGTGGGTTGTAGTCGCCGCCGAAGGCGAGGCCGCCCAGGCGGTCGGTGATGCTGCGTGCCGTCATGAGGCTTCCTCGGATGCGGAAAGGCGAGTTGCGCGGCGGTGAGCCGGGGCCGGTGAGACCGCTCATGTGACCGAGGCTGCTGTGCTGACGAGGCTTCTGCGGTTCGACTCATGGCTCATGGCGGCGGCCTTCCTGCGGGCGGGGTTGTCGAAGCGCTTCAATGCAGCCGAAAGGTAACGGATTTATTTCTCAGGAAACAAGGGCCTGTTCAGGGCGAGAAACTTTCTCCTGCCGGGTCCATTGACAGCATGACGAGGAGGATGGCACCGTCGAAGCGCTTCGACAACTACCGCTCGCGTCAGCTTCACACTCGGCTTTCGCGGGGGTGTGTCCTGGCGGATCACCGCTCCTGTGCCACCGATGTCCTCCGGGGACCGGAGCCCGCAAAGGGCTCCGGTCCCCGGAGCGGGGGTCATCCGGCGGTCAGAGTGGTCCACTTCTGGTTGGCGCCGCCGTGGCAGTCCCACAGTTGGAGCTGCGTGCCGTCGGCCGTGGAGAAGCCCGGAACGTCCAGGCAGCGGCCGGAGGCGGGGTTGCGGTAGCCGCCGTTGTAGGGCTGCCAGACCTGGTTGGAGCCGCCGTGGCAGGCCCAGATCTGCACCTTGGTGCCGTTGGCGGTGCCCCAGCCGTCGGCGTCGAGGCACTTGCCCATGGAGCGCAGGGTGCCGTCGGTGTAGGCGGACCAGAACTGGTTGGCGCCGTCCCCGCAGCTCCAGGTCTGGACGGCCGTCCCGTCGGCGGTACCGGCGCCGTTGACATCCAGGCACTTGCCGGCGATGCCGGACTCCACGCGTGCTGCGGCGGGAGCGGGGTTCCTCAGCCACCCCGCGCTGTCCGCGGCCTGGATGCCGCGGTGGAAGGCGTCGGCCATTTTCTGGTAGCCCGAGTCGTTGGGGTGCAGGGTGTCGGCCAGGTCGGCCGTGGTCAGGCTGCTCATGTCCACGGAGGCGACCTTCTTGCCCGCGGCCTGCGCGTCGCTCACGATCTGAGGGATGGCCCGGTTGTACGCGGCCCTGTACTGCTCCTCCGAGCCGCTGGTGGACACGACCAGGGAGGCCACGAGGACCGTTGCGTCGGGGGCGGCGGCGGTGATCTGGTTGACCAAAGACTTCAGTCGGTCGGTGGCGGTGGAGGGCTGGTAGCTCTCGTTGAGGTCGTTGGTGCCGATCTCCAGCGTCACGACGTTGGGCCGGTAGCGGGTCAGCGATGCGTCGGCGAGCGCGGCGATCTGGTGGATCTTGTATCCGGAGTGGCCTTCGTTGTCGGGGTCGGACATCGAACCGCCCCGCAACGTGCCGACGAAGTCCACCGGATGGCCGTCCGCCGCGAGCTTGTCCCGCAACGGACCCCGGTAGCCGTTGCCCGTACTGCTTCCCACCCCCCAGGTGATCGAGTCGCCCAACGGCATGACCCGCAAGGGCGTGGTCGAGGCGGCGGAGGCAGGGGTCACACCTGCCGCCGTCACCCCGAGCGCGGCAGTGACAAGTGTGATGACGGGCAGAATCCAGGATCTTCTCATGTAGGCGTCCTTCTACTGCGAGTGAGTGCTGAATCAACGGGACTGATCGCCGTTCGTGTCAGCAACTCGGCCGTCGTGCCGTCACGTCGGCGTCGACGGTCGCCTGACGTACCGTCAGAACGGCGTGGGTGAGGGGGAGCCTCTTGCACTGTGGGAGTTGACGACACCGAGCCTTTCCGATGTCCCGTCTGCCCCGGCCCTCCTGTGCCGAGCGGGTTCGGCCCTGACGTCCCCTCAAGCGCACCCGTACAGATATCACGCAGATCCCCGCCTGGACATCCCATGGATGACGGAATTCGGGGATCGGCGACCCAGGGGCGAATTCTGCGTCACTTCGTCCCATCGCCACTGCTCCGATAGCCCCTTTGCCGCCTTCCCTCTCTCCGGTACCGGCCCGTTTACATCCCATGTCTCGTTGCTGGTGTTCGATGCCGTTCGACAGCGCCCGGCTCAGGATCGGCTTGTCCGCCATCGGCTACGGGGCCGGCGGACCGCAAACCCTCGTCGGCGGACAGATCGTCAAGAAGCGGCAGGCGGCCGATGTGGACGCGATAGCCCTGTCGCGGCGGGCAGGGGTCGCTCCACGTCAGTGGGCTCGAATGGCATCAAGTGCCGTGAGAGCCGCGTGCAGTTCGGTGCGCTGTACGCCGGACTCCAGGTCGCGGTCGAGGAGACGCTCGATGGTGCGCAGGCGTTGGTACATGGTTTCGCGGGAGAGACCGCCCCGGCGTGCGGCGGTGGTCTTGTTGCCGGCCGCTTCGAGGTAGTGGCGCAGGGTCGTCAGCAGGTCGGTGCCGTGCTGGGTGTCGGAATCGATGAGTCGCCCTAGCTGCTGTTCGGCGTACTCCTGGACCCGGGTGTCCTCGCGGAGGGCGTACAGCAGGCGGTGCAGACCGATGTCGGACAGCTCGTGGAAGGACCGGTCCGGGGGAAGGGGCTGACCGGGCGGGGTGGCCTCGGCGACGCGGGCCGCCTCGCGGAAGGAACGGGCGGTGTCGGCGAGATCCGTGACCTCCGAACCGACAGTCACGACTGCTTGCGGGGCCAGGCTGAGTGCGGTGCCGCCCAGTCGTTCGACGATGGGTCGCCAGGGTTGGGAGGGACGCAGAGCCAGCAGGATGCCCAGGCGGTCGGGGGCCAGCTCGCCGACCAGAGCCGGGATGCCTGCCGTCCGGAGTTCCTGGAACAGGTGGGGCGCGGGCTCGGTTCCCCCTCTGCCCCTGCGGAGGTCCACCAGGGTCGCGACGAACCGGCTTCGGTCGGCCGGCAGGCCCAGTGCGGCACAACGGGCGCGGGCGTCCTCGGCGGAGTGGTGGCGCTGGTCGACCAGGTCGCGCAGGGCGTTTCGGTGTGCGGTGCGTTCCCAGGGGGTGGGGTGGATGAGGCGGGCGACGGTCAGGGCCATCGCGGTCCTCGCCAGCACGGTGATGTGCTCCGGCCCGAAGGCGGGACCCTCGGTGCGGGCCGGGAGCATGACCACACGGCCCCAGCGCTCGCCCTGGTACTCGACGGGTGCGGTGAGCCAGCCCTCCGGGCCGCAGGTCACCGTGTGGTCGTCGGCCCGGCTGGCTCTGGAGCGCCCTTCCCAGCCGGTGAGTGCCTCCTCCATCGTGCTCCCGGAGGGTTCGCAGATCAGTGCCTGGTGCACCAGGTTCTCCAGGACGACCGTGCGGCCGCACATCTCCGCCGCCGCGCGCACCACGTCCTCCGGGCCGGCGCCGCGCAGGGTCAGGGCGCTGAACGCCTCGTGGATGCGCTGGGTGCGCCGCATCGCGTCCGCCTGGTTGCCGAGCAGAAGGGCGTGCACGACCTGGGTGACCTCCATGAAGTTGACGTCCTTGGCGAGCGTGACGAGGGGGAGGCCACGCAGGCGGCAGGCGTCGACGAGTGCGTCCGGCGGGCGGTGATAGCGACGTACGAGTTCGATGACCAGCGCCGCGGCCCCGACGTCGGCGAGTTCGTCGACGTACCGGCGCACGCCGACCACGTCTTCCGGGAGCGGCATTCCGGTGGTCAGGACGAGTTCGCCGCCCTTGAGGAAGGACGCGGGGTCGGTCAGTTCGGTGATGTGGACCCACCTGACCGGCCGGTCCAGGTGGGGCACACCGGTGACGACCTGGGGTTGTCCGGCTGCCAGGACGGGAAGGGCCAGGACGTCGGCGACGGTGAGTGCGTGGGTGGGCCCATGGCCGGCCGGGTGGTTGTCGTTCACGGTGTCTCCATGGGGGTTCCCTGCTCGAGCACGGCCCACTGCCCGGGAGTGCCCGGCCACTGTGACAAGCGTCGCTGACCTGCGCAAGAGCGGGCCGTGAGCGATCAGCACCCGGCATGCCCCCCGATGAGGCTGACACAATGTCCGGATGTCGCGGCCCGGCCGGACAGATCGCACGTTGGCACACCCCTGGTCCGCAGACATGCTCGGGACACCGCAGCAGACCGAACACGAGGCCGGGAGACGAACATGACCGCACTGTCGCCGCACCTTCGCCAGGCCACGCCCGTGGTGGCTGCCCGGGGCGAGGGCGTCCACATCTTCGACCAGGACGGCCGCCGCTACCTCGACTTCACCGCCGGCATCGGAGTCACCAGCACCGGGCACTGTCACCCCAAGGTCGTGGCGGCGGCACAGGAACAGGTCGGCACGCTGATCCACGGCCAGTACACGACGGTCATGCACCAGCCCCTGCGCCGCCTCGTCGACAAGCTCGGCGAGGTGCTGCCGGCCGGCCTGGACAGCCTGTTCTTCACCAACTCCGGCAGCGAGGCCGTCGAAGCCGCGCTGCGCCTGGCCCGCCAGGCCACCGGCCGGCCGAACGTCATCGTGTGTCACGGCGGCTTCCACGGACGTACGGTCGCTGCCGCCTCCATGACCACCTCCGGGACCCGCTTCCGTTCCGGCTTCTCGCCGCTGATGAGCGGAGTCGTCGTCACCCCGTTCCCCTCGGCCTACCGGTACGGCTGGGACGAGGAGACCGCCACCCGCTTCGCCCTGAAGGAGCTCGACTACACGCTGCAGACGATCTCCTCACCCGCCGACACGGCCGCGATCATCGTCGAGCCGGTGCTCGGCGAGGGCGGATACGTCCCCGCGACCCGCGCCTTCCTGGAGGGGCTGCGCGAGCGTGCCGACCGCCACGGGTTCCTCCTCATCCTGGACGAGGTGCAGACGGGCGTCGGCCGCACCGGACGCTTCTGGGGCCACGACCACTTCGGCGTCACGCCCGACATCCTCGTCACCGCCAAGGGCCTGGCCAGCGGCTTCCCCCTCTCCGGCATCGCCGCCTCCGAGGAGCTGATGACCAAGGCGTGGCCGGGTTCGCAGGGTGGCACCTACGGCGCCAACGCCGTCGCGTGCGCCGCGGCCTGCGCCACCCTCGACGTCGTACGCGACGAGGGGCTCGTCGAGAACGCCGAGGCGATGGGCAAGCGGCTGCGCCACGGGCTGGAGGCGGTGGCCGACCGGACGCCCGGCATCGGCGACGTGCGGGGCCTGGGCCTGATGCTGGCCACCGAGTTCGTCACCGAGGACGGCAGCCCCGACCCCGAGACCGCCGCCCGCGTGCAGCGCGCCGCCATCGACGAGGGCCTGCTTCTGCTGCTGTGCGGGGCCTGGAACCAGGTCGTACGCATGATCCCGGCGCTCGTCATCGACGAGACGGCGGTGGACGAGGGCCTCCAGGCCTGGGCGACCGCGGTCGAGGCAGGCACGTCGGGGGCGTCGCAGCGATGACGGCCTCCCTCCCGCGCCTGGTCGACGAGCTCGCCCGTACCGCTCCCGGCCTGCGGATCGAGACCGGTGCGGGAGGGACCGGCGCGTACGCATACGACGCCTCCAACTACCGGGTCCCGCCGCAGGCGGTGGCCTTCCCCCGCAGCGCCGACGACGTCGTCGCGGTGCTGCGGGCCTGCCGCGGGGCCGGCGTCCCGCTCACCGCCCGCGGCGGCGGCACCAGCATGGCGGGCAACGCCGTCGGACCCGGCGTCGTCCTGGACTTCTCCCGGTACATGAACCGGATCCTGGACATCGACCCGCAGGCACGCACCGCGCGCGTCGAGGCGGGAGTGGTCCTCGACGCCCTCCAGAGCGCGACGAGCCTGCACGGGCTGGCCTTCGGCCCCGACCCGTCCTCGCACAGCCGCTGCACCCTCGGCGGCATGATCGGCAACGACGCGTGCGGGAACCGGTCGGTGCGGCACGGTCGCACCAGCGGTCACATCGAGGCCCTGGAGATCGTGACGGCCGACGGCGTGCGGGCCGTCGCCGACCGCACCGGTCTGCGGGCCGCCGATCCGAACGACACCGACGCCGTGCGGCACGTCGCCCGGCTGGAGGCGGACGTACGACGCCTGATCGGCGACAGCCTGGCGCCGATCCGTACCGAGCTGGGCCGGGTACCGCGCCAGGTCTCCGGCTACCAGTTGCACCACCTGCTGCCCGAGCACGGCTTCGACATGGCCCGCGCACTGGTGGGCACCGAGGGCTCCTGTGCGGTCGTCACCGCCGCGACGGTCCGCCTGGTGGCGACCGCACAGGCTTCCACCCTCCTCACCCTCGGCTACGACGACGTGGTCGACGCCGCCGAGGACGTCCCCGAGATCCTGCGCTGGAACCCCACCGCCGTGGAGGGCATGGACGAGGCGATCGTCGCCACCATGCGTGCCCGGCGTGGCCCCGACTCCGTCACCGGACTCCCCGAGGGGCGGGCTTGGCTGTACGTCGAGCTCGACGGCGACGACCAGGCGGCCGTCGACGCCCGCGCCGCCGAACTGCTGGCCGTACTCGAGGCCCACGGCCGGCTGACCGGCGGGCGGGTCGTGCACAGCCCGGCCGAGCGGCGTTCGCTGTGGCGGGTGCGGGAGGACGGGGCGGGGCTCGCCGCCCGGCTCGTGGACGGCGGGGAGTCCTGGCCCGGCTGGGAGGACGCGGCGGTCGCCCCCGAGAACCTGGCCGCCTATCTGCGCGGCTTCCGCAAGCTGCTGGCCGCGCACGGCCTGACCGGCGTGCTGTACGGACACTTCGGCGCGGGATGCGTCCACGTGCGCATCGACTTCGACCTCGCCACGGACACGGGGCGGGCCGCCACCCGCCGGTTCCTGTCGGAAGCCGCCGCCCTGGTCGTCGAGCACGCCGGAAGCCTGTCGGGCGAACACGGCGACGGGCGGGCCCGGGGCGAGCTGCTGGAGGTCATGTACAGCCACCGGATGATCCGGACGTTCGCCGCCTTCAAGGAGATCTTCGACCCCGAGGGGCTGCTCAACCCCGGCGTCATCGTGGCCCCGGCCCGCCTCGACGCCGACCTGGCGCTGCACACGCCCTCCCCGCAGGTGCTGCCCGTGGAAACGCTGTTCTCCTTCCCGCACGACGAGGACGGCTTCGCAGGAGCGGTGCGCCGCTGCGTCGGGGTCGGCCGCTGCCGCAGCGACTCGGGCGGCGTGATGTGCCCCAGCTACCGGGCCACCGGGGAGGAGAACGCCTCCACCCGCGGCCGGGCCCGTCTGCTCCAGGAGATGGTGCGGGGCGGAACCGTCCAGGACGGCTGGCGTTCCACGGAGGTCCGTGACGCCCTCGACCTGTGCCTGTCCTGCAAGGCCTGCTCCAGCGACTGTCCGGTCGGCGTCGACATGGCCACGTACAAGGCGGAGTTCCTGCACCAGCACTACAAGGGCAGAGTCAGACCCCGCTCCCACTACTCCCTGGGCTGGCTGCCCTTGACCTCCAGGCTCGTCGGATACGCGGCCCGCCCGGTGAACGCGCTGCTGCGCGGCCCCCTCGGGAAGCTGCTCGCACGTCTCGGCGGCGTGACCACCGAACGCCGGATCCCTGCCTTCGCCTCCCGGCACGCACTGCGCCGGGCCCTGCGCCCGGCGAGGACCGGCGAACCGGCGAAGACGCTTCTGTTCGTGGACAGCTTCACCCGCGCCTTCCGCCCCGAGGTGGCCGGGGCGGCGAGCCGCGTACTCGCCGACGCCGGCATTCCCTGCACGGCACAGGACGACCTGTGCTGTGGCCTGACCTGGGTGAGCACCGGGCAGCTGTCCCTCGCGCGCCGCATCATGGCCCGCACGGTCGCCCGGCTGGACAACGGCGACGACCGGCCCATCGTCGTGGCCGAGCCCAGCTGCGCGGCAGCCCTCAAGCGTGACGTGCCCGAACTCCTCGGCACCGACGCCGCCCAGCGCGTCGCGGCCCGCGTCCACACCCTCACCGGAGCCCTCACCGACCTCGCCGCACCGGGCTGGCGCCCGCCCACGCTGCCGGACGAGGTTGTCCTGCAGACCCACTGCCACGAGTACGCCACCTTCAAGGGCCGCCACCCCCGCGACCTGCTCGGCCGCCTCGGCGTACGCAAGGTCGACGAGGCCGAGGGCTGCTGCGGACTCGCCGGCAACTTCGGTTTCGAGGAGGAGCACTACGACACCTCCATGGCCGTCGCGGACCTGGCCCTGAAACCCCGCCTCGACGGCATCCACGCCACCGACGGGGCCACCCCGACCGTCGTCGTGGCCGACGGCTTCAGCTGCGCCACCCAGATCGACCACCTCGCCGGAGACCAGGGCGTCCGCGCCCTGCACCTCGCGGAACTGCTCGACCCCGCCGCCGATCGACCCGATCAACGAGGAGAGACCTCATGACCGACACACCCACGCAGTTGTTCATCGGCGGCGCCTGGGTGGACGCCGCAGACGGCGCCACCCTGCCCGTCGACGACCCCGCGACCGGCGAGATCCTTTGCCACGTCGCCGACGCCGGCCCCAAGGACGCCAAGCTCGCCGAGGAAGCGGCCGTGCGGGCACAGGAGGAATGGGCCCGTACAGCACCCCGGGTGCGCAGCGAGATCCTGCGCCGCGCCTACGAGATCATCCTGGAGCGCACCGACGAGCTCGCCCACCTGATGACGGCCGAGATGGGCAAGCCGCTCGCCGAGGCCAGGGGAGAGGTGGCGTACGCGGCCGAGTTCTTCCGCTGGTTCTCCGAGGAGGCCGTCCGCATCGACGGCGGCCTCGGTGTCCTGCCCGACGGCCGCAACCGGATGCTGCTCTCCCGCCGCCCGGTCGGCCCCTGTCTGCTGATCACCCCGTGGAACTTCCCGCTGGCCATGGGCACCCGCAAGATCGGCCCGGCGGTTGCGGCCGGCTGCACGATGATCCTCAAGCCGGCCCCGCAAACCCCTCTGTCCAGCCTGGCTCTCGCCGCGATCCTCAAGGAGGCCGGGCTGCCGGACGGCGTACTGAACGTCGTCACCACCTCCCGTGCGGGGGAGGTGTGCGAACCGCTCCTTCGCGGGGGGCGGATTCGCAAGCTGTCCTTCACCGGTTCCACGGCCGTCGGGCAGTTGCTGCTGGCCCAGAGCGCGGAGGCCGTGGTCCGGACGTCGATGGAGCTGGGCGGCAACGCGCCGTTCATCGTCTTCGACGACGCCGACCTGGACAAGGCGGTGGACGGCGCCATGGTCGCCAAGATGCGCAACATGGGTGAGGCGTGCACCGCCGCCAACCGCTTCTTCGTACACGGGTCGGTGGCGGAGGAGTTCGGGCGGCGCCTGGCCGAGCGGATGGGCGCGCTCGTCGTGGGCCCCGGTACCCGGGACGGCGTCGATGTCGGCCCGCTGATCGACAGGAGGGGGCGTGCCAAGGTCGAGGAACTGGTCGCCGACGCGGTGGAGCGCGGTGCGCGCGTCCTCGCCGGCGGCCGTACGCCGGAGGGCCCGGGCTGTTTCTACCCGCCGACCGTGCTCGCCGACGTCGACCCCGGCAGCCGTCTGATGGACACGGAGATCTTCGGCCCGGTGGCCGCGATCCTCACCTTCGACGACGAGGACGAGGTGATCCGCCGGGCCAACGACACCCCGTGGGGCCTGGTCGGTTACGTCTTCACCGAGGGCCTCGACCGTGCCCTGCGGGTGGGCGAGCGGCTGGAGGTGGGCATGGTGGGGCTGAACACGGGTCTCGTCTCCAACCCGGCCGCACCCTTCGGCGGGGTCAAGCAGTCCGGGCTGGGCCGCGAGGGCGGCCGGGTGGGGATCGACGAGTTCCTGGAGTACCAGTACCTCGCGGTGCCCGTGAGCTGACGGCGGTCTCCCTGTCCGGCCTCGCCTCGCCGCGGCCTCAGCGCAGGTGGCGTGCGCTGATCTCCGCCGCGGTGTCGGTCACCAGTTGGCCCAGCTCGGCGAGCCGGCCGGGCTCGAAGCGGGAGTCGGGCAGGGAGACGGCCACGGCGGCCAGCGGTACGCCCTCACCGTCCAGCACGGGTGCCGCGATCGCGCAGACACCCTGAAGGTACTGGTTGTGGTTGACGGCGTAGCCACGCTCTCTCACACGGCGGAGCTCCGCTCGCAGTTGCTCCGGGTCGGTGATGGTTTCCTCGCCGTAACCCTCCAGCGTCCCCGCGGTGACCTCGTCGACCTCGGACTTCCCCAGATGGGCGAGGACGGCGTTCCCGCCGGCGGTGGCGTGCAGGGGTGAGGTGTCGCCGATGGCGTGGAAGGTGCGTACGGCGTGGTCGCAGTCGACGCGGTCGACGACCACCATGCCGTGCAGGGCGTCCGGGACCGACAGGTGGATGGTCTCGTTCAGCGTGTCGCGGAGGCGGATCATGGGTTCACGTGCGGCGGCGAACAGGCTGGAGCCCTGCAGGGCGGCGGGGCGTACGGCCAGGACGCGGGCGCCGATCTCCCAGCGGGTGGTGTCCCTGCGGTTGGCGCGCAGCCAGCCGGCCTCGGCCAGCGTGACCAGTGTGCGCTGCACGGTGGACTTCGGCAGCCCGAATATCTTCGTCAACTCCCCGACGGTCACGGGCTGATGTCGGGCGACCGCCTCCAGAACCCGCAGCGACCTGGTGACGCTCTTCATTTCCATTCGATGCCCCCTCAGACCTGTGGATTCCTTGTACTCACCTCGTGATTCCGGCGCGGAGTCACGGCCACGATCATGCCGTATTTTAGCACAGCGTTCCACAATACGGCACGTGGCTGAGGTTGGCCCCTCACCGGACCGAACCTTGAGGGGTGCTGGGGGTCCCGATTCCCCGCGGCGATGGACAGCGGTAGTGCCCTGACCGCGCCTACCGTGCCGCGTGGTGCGGCCGCCCTGTGTCCCGGTCATCCCCCGGCCGGGCACAGGGCGGTGGCTGCCGGGGCGCATGGCCGAGGGGCCGACCCGCGCGCTGACGCGTGCGAGCCGGCCCTGGTCGACGGGTTGCGGGCTGTCGACCGCCGTTCAGGCGCCCAGGCGGCGCTGCGAGATCTCCGCGGCCGTGTCGGCGACGAGGCGGCCCCACTCGGGTGCCCGTGCATCGTCGTACCGTGCCTCGGGCATGGAGATGGCCACGGCGGCCAGCGGGGTGCCGTCCTCGTCGAGGACGGGCGCGGCGACGGCGCAGACGCCCGGCCGGAACTGGTTGCGGTTGACCGTGTAGCCGTCGGCGCGGATCCGGTCCAGCTCGGCGCGCAGTTCGTCGGGCCCGACAGGGGTCGTGTCGCTGAATCGCTCCAGCCCGGCCGTGATGAGCTCTTCGACGTCCCGCCTCGGAAGGTGGGCGAGGATGGCGCGCCCGACGGCGGTGGCGTGCAGGGGTGAGGTGTCGCCGATGGTGTGGAAGGTGCGTACGGCGTGGTCGCAGTCGACGCGGTCGACGACGACCATGCAGTGCAGGGCGTCCGGGACCGACAGATGGATGGTCTCGTTCACCGCGTCCCGAAGGCGGATCATGGGTTCACGTGCGGCGGCGAACAGGCTGGAGCCCTGCAGGGCGGCGGGGCGTACGGCCAGGACGCGGGCGCCGATCTCCCAGCGGGTGGTGTCCCTGCGGTTGGCGCGCAGCCAGCCGGCCTCGGCCAGCGTGACCAGTGTGCGCTGCACGGTGGACTTCGGCAGCCCGAACATCTTCGTCAACTCCCCCACGGTGACCGGCTGATGCTGGGCTACCGCCTCGAGGATGCGCAGCGATCTGGTGACGCTCTTCATTTCCATCCGGTTTCCCCCTGTTAATCCGCGAAATTTCTGCCGGACACCCTCTTGACTCCCCTCTGGCTCGCTGTCATTGTCTGTGCCAGATTCTAGCACAGCATTCCACATAGTGGCACGCTCCTGGGGATCCCACCGAAGTGAGCCGGACTGCGAGATGCGGCGGTTGTCAGCCGCAGGTCCCACAAAGAAGGGCCTGGCTCCCGCCCACACCTTCTTGAATCGAACAGCCTCACGTCGAGGGCTCAGCATGCGCCTCGGCGATACGAAAGGAAAGTCCTGTGTCACCTGCGAGGAAGCGTGTCGCGGTGGTAGGCGTCGGAACGATGGGCAGTCAGGCCGCCTGGCGGCTGGCGGCCCGCGGCGCCGAGGTCGTCGGCTACGACCGGTACGCACCCGGCCACGACCGCAGTGCCGCCGGCGGCGAGACCCGGATCTTCCGCAGCGCCCACTTCGAGGACTCCCGCTACGTCCCGCTGCTCAAGCACTCCGACGCCCTGTACGAACAGCTCCAGCAGGAGAGTGGCCGCGAGCTGCGCCGCCTGACCGGGTGCCTGCTGATGGGGCCGACCGAGCAGCAGCAGATGGCGACCGTGCTTGAGTCCATCGCCGAGCACGGCCTGGACCACGAGGTGCTGGACGCCGAGTCGCTGGCCAAGCGCTTCCCGCAGTACCGCATCGAGGACGGCGACGCGGCCGTGCTCGACCGCCGCGCCGGCTTCATCCGCCCGGAGCTGACCATCCAGACCGCCGCGCGCCGCGCAGAGCAGCTGGGTGCGGTGATCCACCGTTACACCACGGTCCGCGAGATCGTGCCTGTCGCGGGCGGCGTGGAGATCCGCACCGACGCCGGCAGCGAGCGCTTCGACACCGCCGTCGTCTCCCCTGGCCCCTGGGTCAACGACCTGCTGCCCGACCTCCCCTGGGAGGTGGACATCCGCCGCCTCGTCAGCGCCTGGTTCGTGCCCACCACCGACGCCTGGTTCGGCGAGGAGCGTCCCGCGTTCATTCGCACGGCCCCCACGCACTGCTACGGCCTGCCCTCCCCGGACGGCATCTCCGTCAAGCTCGGCCTCTCCCAGGCCCTGCACAAGCCCGCCGGTGACCCGAACCAGCTGGACCGGACGGTGCATCCGGAGGAACTGGAGATCTTCAGCGAGCTGATCGGCCGCTACCTGCCGGACCTGCACCCCGACCCGACCCGGCTGTCGGTCTACATGGAGGGCTACACCAAGAGCAGCCGCCCCCTGGTCGGCCCGCTCCCCGGCGCCGAGAACGTGATCCTGCTCGCGGGCTTCTCCGGCCACGGCTTCAAGCTCTCGCCCGCCTTCGGCGACATCGCCGCCGACCTCGCGCTGGACGGCACCTCCACCCAGCCCATCGACTTCATCTCCACCCTCGGCCGGACGGAGGCATGACCATGAGCGGCACCACCCTCTCCGTCGGCTCCCTGGACGCCGAGCCCGGCACCAAGGCGCGCGGCAGTGTCCGCGCCGACCTCGGCACCCTCACAGCGGACATCCCGCTGACCCTGATCAACGGCACCCGCCCCGGCCCCCGGGTCGTCATCACCGCGGGAGTGCACGGCGGCGAGTTCACCCCCATCGACGCCGTCGTACGCCTGGCGGACAGGCTGGGCCCCGGTGAGGTGCACGGGCAGGTCATCATCTGCCCGGTCGCCAACCCCAACGCCGTGTACCAGGGGCGGCTCAACGTCTCCCCGGCCGACGGCGTGAACATCAACCGCGTCTTCCCCGGTGACCCCGACGGCGGCCCCACCGAGCGGCTGGCCGCCTGGCTCTTCGCCCACCTCGTCGACGGCGCCGACGTCTACATCGACCTGCACTGCGGCGGCATCGACCAGGTCCTGCGCGACTTCGTCGGCTACCGCCTCACCGGCGACACGGACCTCGACAAGGCCACGGCCGAACTGGCAGGCTCCTTCGGCATCGAGGACGTCATCATCGGGCTGACGCCCGAGGGCGGCAACAGCCACGCGGCCGCCGCCCGCCGGGGCATCTCGGCGGTCCTCGTCGAGGTGGGCTCACTCGGCCAGCGCGACGAGCCCACGGCCCTCCGCCGCGTCGACGGACTGTGCCAGGCGCTGCGCCACCTGGGCGTCCTCGACCCGGACGGCTCCGCCCCGGCACCGACCCGCGAGTGGGTCTGGTCCGCCGGCGTCACCGCCGAGGCCACCGGCCTGTGGTACCCGGAGTTCTCCTTCGACGCCGACATCATCGGCGAAGTCGCCGAGGGCGACCTCCTCGGCCGCATCGTCGACCCGGCCGACGGCCGGGAGCACACGGTCCACGCCCCGGCCGGCGGACGGATCATCTACGGCATGCACGGCCTCACCGTCCGCCCCGGCACCGAACTCGCCGCCCTGGCCATCCCGTGGGACCCCGACACGGCCACGCGACCCGACACCCTCCCGGTCCCCGGCATGGGCCGCGGATCCGACGAGGCGGACCCCCGCCCCTAGACCCCCATCCCCAGCCGTCCCCTTTCCCCGTAGCACCACCCCCAGGAGGCACACTATGAGAGACGCCCGTATAGACCGCAGGCTCTTCCTGCGCGGCGTCGGCGGAGCCACGGCGGGTCTCGCCGCCGCGACCGCCCTCAGCGCATGCGGCACCGGCACCAGCCGCACCCCTTCCGGCAGCGCCAAGGGCGGCAGCAAGACGGTGGTCGTCCGCGACAGCGGCGGTTCCTACGGTGCGGCCCTGCAGAAGGCGATCTACACGCCGTTCACGCAGGAGACCGGCATCAGCGTCAAGGTGCTCAACCTGGACGACGCCCCGCTGCTCGCCCAGATCAAGCAGGGCCGCCCGCAGTGCGACCTCATCAACAACGCGATGATGTCGCACTACAAGTATGTTGCTCAGGACGCCCTGGAGACGCTGGACCGCGACCGGATCAAGAGCCTGAAGAGCGCGAAGATCCCCGACAACCAGATCACCGACCACGCCATCGGCAGCAGCTTCTACGGCCAGTGCATCGCGTACCGCACCGACGCCTTCGGCGGCAAGAAGCCGGAGTCGTGGGCGGACTTCTGGGACACCAAGGCGTTCAAGGGCGACCGTGCGATGGTCCACCCGGACGGTGACCTGCCCGAGCTGGAGTTCGCGCTGCTGGCCGACGGCGTCCCCATGGACAAGCTGTACCCGCTGGATGTGGACCGTGCCTTCAAGGTGCTGACCCGGCTGCGGCCCCACATCAAGAAGTTCTGGGACAGCGGCCCGCTGCCGGGTGTGCTGCTGAGCCGCCAGGAGGTGACGATGTCCACCGTCTGGGACGGCCGGGTCGCCGATATGCAGAAGCAGGGCATCCCGGTCGAGCGGCAGCTCAACGGCATGCGCCGTCAGTTCCAGGGCTATGCCATCGCCAAGGGCGCGGCCAACGTGGACGCCGCCTACCAGCTGATGGACTTCTCGCTGCGTGCCGAGAGCCAGGCCAACCTGGCCAAGGCCTTCCCGTCGAACCCGTCCTCCCCGCTGGCCTACGAAAAGCTCACCGAGGACGAGCGCAACGCGCTGTCCGGTGCGCCGAAGTACTACGACAAGGGCTTCGACGCGGACGTCGACTGGTGGCTGAAGAACGAATCGGCTGTCACCAAGCGCTGGCTGGAGTGGGCTCGTGGCTGATTTCGGTGTTGCCACACCGTCCGTCAAGGTGGCCGGCGGCAAGCCGGCCACCGCGACCGGCAAATCGCTGTCGGTGGTGGCCTTGCGCAAGACATACGGGGACGTCGTCGCGGTCGACGAGGCGTCCATGGAGATCGCGGCGGGAGAGTTCGTCACCTTCCTGGGCTCCTCGGGGTCGGGCAAGACCACGACCCTGATGATGATCGCCGGGTTCTGCGAACCGGACTCCGGCACCATCACCGTCGGGGACCGTGACGTCACGAAGCTCGCGCCGCAGAAGCGGGGCCTGGGTTTCGTCTTCCAGCAGTACCTGCTCTTCCCGCACATGACCGTCCGTGAGAACGTCGCCTTCCCGCTCACGCTGCGCGGGGTGCCGAAGGACGAGATCCGCAGGCGGGTCGGGGAGACGCTGGAGATCGCGGGTCTGTCCGGGTTCGGCGGCCGCAAGCCGCGCGAGCTGTCCGGCGGTCAGCAGCAGCGCGTGGCCCTGTGCCGGGCGCTGGTCTACCGCCCGCCGGTCATCTTGATGGACGAGCCGCTGGGCGCGCTGGACAAGAAGCTGCGTGACCAGCTCCAGGTCGAGATCAAGACCATCCAGCAGGAACTCGGCCTGACCGTCATCTACGTGACGCACGATCAGGAAGAAGCGCTGGTGATGTCGGACCGGATCGCGGTGATGCGCAACGGACTGATCGAGCAGTTCGACACCCCCAGGGAGCTGTTCGAGCGGCCGAAGACGCCCTTCGTCGCGGACTTCCTCGGCGCGGCCAACTTCCTGCCCGGCCGCATCGAACAGCACACCGACGAGCACACCCTGGTCCGCCTGGACAACAGCGGCGGCCTGATCAAGGCGCGCCGCCACCAGCTGGCCTCCGGCACCCCGGTCAAGGTCGCCGTCCAGCCGGGCCGGCTGCGGGCCTGCGCCACCGACGACGGCTTCTGTACCGGCACGGTGGAGACCGCCACGTATGTGGGCACTCTGGTCCGCGCCGGCGTGCGGATCGACGGCGGTGACGCGCCGCTGCTGCGGCTGGAGGTACCGGCCGGCCGGGGCCCCGTTGCCGGCGAGCGGGTCGGGATCACCGCCGACCCGGACGACGTCAACCTCTTCACAAGCGAACAGGGCGGGTGAGCCATGGCCGCCCTCACCGCCACCGCCCCCGCCCGTCCGCGCAAGCTGCTGGCTTCGCGCAAGACCCGGGTCGGGATCCTCTACGCGCTGCCGGTCGTCGTCTATCTGCTGGTGCTGTTCGTCTACCCGATCTTCAGCACGCTGCTTCTCAGCCTGAAGAACGCCGACGGATCGTTCACCCTGCACTGGTACGTCGAGGCGCTGACGGGGGTCAACCTCTCGGTCCTGTTCACCACGCTGCGGATCTCGGCGGAGACGGCGCTGCTCAGCCTCGTCTTCGGGTTCCTCCTGGCGAACGCGATCTCGCGGCTCAAGCCCATTTGGGCCGGACTGGCGATGCTGGTCGTTGTTGTTCCGCACTTCATCAGCGCTCTGGTGCGCACCTACGGATGGATCATCCTGCTGGGTGACAAGGGCCTGGTGAACGAGACCCTGGTCGGCCTGTCGGTACCGGGGGCGCCGTTCCGGCTGCTGTACAACGAGATCGGCGTGGTCATCGGCACCACTTCCATGATGCTGCCCTACACCGTGCTGTTGCTGTACGGCGTGATGCGCGGCGTGGACCGCCGCCTGCTGGCGGCCGCGGCCAGCATGGGCGCGGGACGCGTGACGATCTTCTGCCGGGTCTACCTGCCACTGGTCGCCCCTGGCCTGGCCAGTGCCGGACTGCTCAGCTTCATCCTCTCGCTGGGCTACTACATCACCCCGGCCCTGATGGGCGGACCCAACCAGACGATGATCGCCACCCTCATCAACCAGCAGGTGACCAAGGACAACCAGTGGAACGGGGCGGCCGCCCAGGGCGTCATCCTGCTGCTGCTCACCATCGCCGGACTGCTGCTGGTCAAGCTCGTCAGCTCCCTCGGCGCCAGCCGTAAGAAGAGGAGCGCGTCATGATGGAGCTGCGCAAGACCCTCGCCGGGCGAATCGCCCTGACGGCC